>JAJDVB010000047.1 GCA_022826345.1 Alphaproteobacteria bacterium | reverse complement strand
GTTCGTACAGAGACTGCCCGTCGCGAGGCTCCGACGACGCTGCCGCCATCGGGGGCGGCCAGACCCCGTCGTCGCCTTCGATCAGCGCCAGCGCCGCTCCGGAATCTTCGTCGAGAATCGCCACGAGCGCGACGATAACCGATGCCCGAAAGAGTTACCAGAGGTTCGTGCATGGCCTCAAAAATCAACCTCAGCATGCGCCCATCACCAGACAACCGAAGGCTTATTGCGCCAGGCTAAGCTCTGGAGAGGAGGATGCCATGAACTGAAACCTCTCGTCGCGATCCAGCGGGTTCGACTCCCGCCCGGCAAAGGCGCAGTCCGCCAGCCGGAAGCGAGTCTTGCATGGCGTGCGGCAACGCCCGTCGTGAAGCGTAGACAGCAGGTGATGAAGCGGCGTGCAGCCTCGAAATCGGTGAAGCGATGACGCCTTCATTGTTAAGTGTTGTGGGGGCAGTACCGGAAGCGCCGCTATAGGCGAGGCGCAACGGGTCGTCCGGGGTCGTGGATCGTCGCAAAGTCACAGGATGGGTCGCCAGGGAACCTGGGAGATCCTGCTCTTGCCCGCGGGCAAGGACGCTGGAAAGGGGAGTGCCAGCGTGACCAACAAAGACCCCGGCCCGTCGCCGGGCCTGCACGGCGGCGGGAGCGCTCATGGCGAACACGAACCCCGGCAGGCGCTTGCGGAGCCGGCTGGCGAAACCAATAAGCCGAAGGCCATGTGGGGGCAGGAAGTCGTAGCGCTCTGATAGTACCGCTGAAGGCGGGGAACCGTGGCCATCGGGACCCGCTGGAGGGAAGCGGGGCGTCACCTGTACAGAACCACTGATGGGAAACGCTGGAGGAAACCCTGAGTTCCACCAACACGTACACGAAACAGCAGTGGATAGCCGAACAGGCGAGGGAGCATCCGGATCGGGTGTTCACGTCCCTGCATCACCTCATCGACGGCGAGTGGATGCGCGAAGCGTACCGCCGCACGCGCAAGGATGGGGCGACGGGCATCGACGGCGTAACGGTCGCCGACTACGAAAAGGACCTTGAGGCCAATCTTGAAGACCTCCTGGGCCGGATGAAGTCGGGCCGCTACTTCGCGCCGCCGGTGCGACGCCACTACATCCCCAAGGCGGACGGCACCAAACGCCCTCTCGGCATTCCTACGTTCGAAGACAAGGTGGCGCAGCGGGCGATCCTGATGCTGCTGGAGCCGATCTACGAGACGGACTTTCTCCCGTGCTCCTACGGCTTCCGGCCCAAGCGGTCGGCTCACGATGCCCTCAACGCACTTCGCGCGGGCATCATTGAGCAGCGCCAACGGTGGGTGATAGACGCGGATTTGAAGTCCTACTTCGACTCGATCTCGCACACTCACCTGCGGTCATTCCTCGACCTGCGGATCAAGGACGGCGTCGTAAGGCGCATGATCGACAAATGGCTGAAAGCGGGGGTGCTCGAAGAGGGTACCGTGCACAGGCCGGTCGCTGGCACTCCCCAAGGTGGGGTGATCTCGCCGATTCTCTCCAACATTTTCCTGCACCATGTGCTGGACAAGTGGTTCGAGGACGAGGCGAGGCCGCGCTTGCGCGGCAACTGCCAGCTGGTGCGATTCGCCGACGATTTTGTCATTGCCCTCGAAGACCGCCACAGCGGCAAGCGGCTGCTTGACGCGCTGGGCAAACGTCTCGGTCGATACGGGCTCACGCTCCATGAGGCCAAGACGCGCTATGTGGACTTCCGCCGGAGGCGTCCCTACGGGCGTCACTGGATGGCATCGGCCACGACGTTCGACTTCCTCGGCTTCACCCACGTCTGGGGGCGGTCGATGCACGGCAAGGACGTCGTTCGCCAAATCACGGCGAAAGACCGATTCGCCCGCGCGCTGAAATCGGTACACGACTGGTGCAAGAACAACCGGCACCTGCCGATCGAGGCGCAGCATGACTATCTCGCTCGGGCGATCCGAGGCCACTGCGCATACTACGGTCGGACGGGAAACGGCAAACGTCTGGAGTGGTTCCGCTACCAAGTCGCCCGCACATGGCGGAAGTGGCTCGCACGCCGCAGCCGTCGCAGGTGTCTGAACTGGGACCGGATGAACGAAATCCTCAAGCGGTATCCCCTGCCGTCGGTCAAGTTCGTGCGCTCATGGCAAACCTTCGAGAGCGAACCTGTCAGGTGAGGAACCGAGTGCGTCAGTCGCGCACGCTCGGGTCTGTGGGGGGAGGGGCTCGGCAACGACCCCTCCTACCCGGCCGACTATCCCGCCGAGATCGAGCGCGACGAGGACGGCCGGCATGTCGTCACGTTTCCCGATTTCGGATGGGGCGCCACCGACGGCGCCACGCGCGACGAGGCGCTCCTCGAAGCAAAGGACCTGCTGCGCGAGCTGATCGCGACCACGATTCGGGAGGGCGAGACCCTGCCCGAGCCGTCGAGCGCCGGCAGGGGAGGCGCGTGAGCGTCACGGTCGGCGAGGCGGCCTGATCCGCTCCGGCGAGCTTGGAACGCCGCGGAACTTGGCGAACCTAAGCCGGCGCGTAGCTCTCCCGTGCGCCGAGGCTCGAGCCGCCGCAGACCATGATCGCCTGGCCGGTAACGAAGGAGCTGCGCGCGTCGAGGAAGAAGGCGATGGCGTGGGCCATGTCCTCGGGCGTGCCGATGCGCCCGGCCGGGATCGCGGCGAGCGCCGCCTTGGTGCGGGGCGACTCCGGCGGGTTGGCCTCGACGTAAAGCTCGGTCGCCGTCGGGCCCGGGCAGATGCAGTTGACCGTGATGCCGTCTGCGCCCAGCTCCAGCGCCCAGGTGCGCGTGAGCCCGATCAGCGCCGCCTTGGTCGCGGCATAGTTG
>JAJDVB010000205.1 GCA_022826345.1 Alphaproteobacteria bacterium | reverse complement strand
GGTCTTCCAGATGCCGCCGGCCACGGCGCCGAACCAGAACACCGCGGGCTCGGAGGGGTCGCCGGCCACCGCCACCACCCGGCCTCCGCGCGGCGGGCCGATGCAGCGAAACCGCATGGCGTCGAGCAGCGAGTCGATCATTCGAATTTCTCCCGTGGCGGCCTGTCCTTCATGTGAAGGACCCATGTGAATGACACTTTGTTGACAATCCTAATGTCAACGAAATAGTGTCACGCTGGTCGGACCCCGGTCGAGCAATGCATGGACGATGCGGGCCGCATGGATGCCCG
Source organism: Alphaproteobacteria bacterium (assembly GCA_022826345.1). The sequence continues at coordinate 101,532 of JAJDVB010000205.1, read as the reverse complement.
GTCCGGAATCACTCTCAGCAAGGCAATCGACAAGCAATGAATATCCTGCGGAGGAAGACATGAACCACGAAGCCATCAGATTTGCGCGCGGCATCCTGACGGGGTTGCTCGCGGTACTGGTCGCATCCGTCGGTCCCGCGCACGCGGCGGGCGGCAAGCTCATCGTCGCGGATGCGTTCCCGCCGACCGCCGGCTGGGGGATGGAGACCGACGATACCTTCATACTGACCAAGGTCGGGTGCCTGGAGGGGCTGGCCCGCCTCGACTTCGAAGGGGCGCTGGTGCCGGCGCTCGCCACCGGATGGGAGCAGGTCTCCCCCACCGAGTGGGACGTCACCGTCCGCGAGGGCGTGAAGTTCCAGAACGGTGAGCCGCTCGACGCGGCCGCGGTCGCCGGCGCGCTGAACCACGTGCTGAGCGCGGACGCGCCGGCGCGCGCATTCTCTCCCAAGGTCGTCGCATCCGTCGCCGCAACCGGGGACATGACGGTGCGCATCACCACGCCGAGTCCGAGCGTCCTGCTGCCCCACCGGCTGGCCTCGCCCAATACCGGAATTCTCGCCCCGGCCGCGTACGCGGGAGAGCGGATCGACCCGATGGGAACCTGCACCGGTCCGTTCAGAATCGTCGAGGACGTGCCCGAGCAGGCCCTGCGGCTCGAGCGCAACGCCGACTACTGGGGCGGCGACGTGCGCTTGCAGGAGGCGGAGTTCAGGTTCATCCCCGACGGCGGCGTGCGCGCCACGCAGGTCCAGACCGGAGAGGCCCACATCTCGCGCGTCATTCCGGTGTCGGCGCTCGAGAAGATGAAGACGGTCGAAGGCGTGGACGTGATTGCGATCGAGACCGCGCGCACCACCGGACTGTACTTCAACAACGAGAGGCCGCCCTTCGACAACGTGAACGCGCGCCGCGCGGTGCAGAGTGTCATCGACGCCGAGGCGATCGCGGCCACCATCTACGAAGGCTCGGCCCGAGCCGCGGTCGGTCCGTTCGCGCCGAACGAGCCCTGGGCGCCGGCCGGCGCGACCGTCGCGGCGTACGACCCCGAACGCGCGAAGAGCCTGCTCGCCGAGGCCGGCATCGACGCCGGCGCGCTCGAGCTCAGCCTGCTCGCATACACCGAACGCGCCGAGCTGCCGGACATCGCGGCGGTGATTCAGGCCCAGCTCCAGCAGATCGGGGTCAAGTCCGAGATCCGCACGAGCAACTGGGGAGGCGTCGAGAACGACCTCTACTCCGGCAACTTCGACATGTTCCTGATGTCGCGAAACCACCTGATCGACGTCGCCGATCCGATCGCCTTCCTGACCGCGGACTACACCTGCGAGGGAGGTTTCAACGTGTCGAACTACTGCGATCCGTCGGTCGACGCGATGCTCGACGCGGCCCGGAGCAACGCCGACCCCGCGGCCCGGAACGCGACCTACGCGGAGGTTGCCGCGAAGCTGCAGGACGAGGCGGTCACCGCCTTCCTGGTTCACGTCCAGCACATCGAGGCGGTCAGCGAGGAGGTGGAGAACTACCGGATTCACCCGCTCCAGCACTACCTGCTCGTCCCCGATGTGGGTCTGGCCGAATGACGACGACACAGGCGACGCACATGATACCGATCGAACGCCAGCCGAAGTTCGTCACCTTCGACCTCTACGGCACCCTGACGCATTTCCAGATGTCCGCCCGGACGCGCACCCTGTTCTCGGACAGGGTGCCGTCCGAGCGAATGGACGAGTTCCTCGACGACTTCGAGGCCTACCGCTTCGACGAGGTGCTCGGGGCCTGGAAGCCCTACCAGGACCTCATCAAGGATGCGCTGCGCCGCGCGTGTTCGCGGTGGTCGCTCGAGTACGTGGAAGCGGAAGGCGACGAGATCGCGGGGGACGTCCCCAACTGGGGCCCGCACCCCGACGTGCCCGAGCCGCTCGCCAGGGTCGCCGAGCGCTACCCCCTGGTGATCCTGTCCAACGCCGCGGACAGCCAGATCCACCACAACGTGGAGAAGCTGGGGGCGCCGTTCCACGCGGTGTACACGGCGGAGCAGGCGCGCGCGTACAAGCCGAGGTTCCAGGCGTTCGAGTACATGCTGGAGCAGCTCGGCTGCCGCCGCGACGAGGTGCTGCACGTCTCCTCGAGCGTGCGCTACGACCTCATCCCGGCGCACGACCTGCGCATCCCGCACAAGGTGTACGTCAACCGGGGGTACGAGCCGTCCGTGCCGTATTACCGGTATCACGAGATGCCCGACCTGTCGGGGCTGCCCTCCCTGCTCGGATTGTAGGCAGGGATTCGACGAGGAGTCCGCGAGGACGCGGATCAGGATGAACGTGCTCCGGTTCCGGCGCTTGCCGGCGCGTCTTCGACTCGGCCCGCGGAGCTGGCGTCCCCGCGCCGCGCCATGAAGTTCGTCCCCTACTGGCTGGACACCGCGCCGCCGTTCATCGGCGGCAGCGACTGTCCGCCGCCGGCGCGCGCGGACGCCGTGGTTGTCGGCGGAGGCCTGAACGGCGTATCCGCCGCGCTCGCGCTCGCGCGGCGCGGCGCCGACACGGTGCTGCTCGAGAAGACCGAGGTGGGTGACGGCGCGTCCGGGCGCAACGGCGGGATGTGCACGACCGGCCTGGCGATCAGCTTTTCCCTCGCGGTCGAGCGCTACGGTGCCGAGCGGGCCGCCCGCATGTTCCGCGCCTACAACGACGCCATCGACTGCGTGGAACGCCTCGTCGCCGAGGAGCGGATCGACTGCGCGTTCGCCCGCGCCGGCCGGCTGACCGTAGCCGCCAAGCCCGCGCACCTCGATCGGTTCTCTCGCGCGAAGGATCTGCTCGAGAGGCATGTCGGCCAGGAAACGGCGCTGGTCCCGAAGTCCGAGCTCCGCTCCGAGATCGGCAGCGACCACTACCACGGCGGATGGCTGGACCCGCTGGGCTCGGGCCTGCACGTCGGCAGATTCGTCCGCGGCCTGGCGGAGGCCGCGGTGCGTGCCGGCGCCGCGGTGCACGAACGAACTCCGGTCACCGCAGTGCGCAGGGTGCGGGGGCAGCGCCACGACGTGGTGACGCCAGCGGGAACCATCCGGGCCGACCAGGTGCTCGTGGCCACCGGCAGCCGGACTGACGGCGCGTTCGCGCACTTCCGGCGCCGCATCGTGCCGGTCGGCAGCTACATCATCGTGACCGAGCCGCTTCCACGGGATCTCATCGACGAGCTGATCCCGCGCCGGAGGATGATCTCCGACACGCTGAACTTCACCTACTACTTCCGGATCACCCCCGACGACCGGATGCTGTTCGGCGGGCGCGCCCGCTTCACGAGCGCCGACCCGAGCGCGGATGCGAAGAGCGGACGCATCCTGCGCCGCGGCATGGCGACGGTCTTTCCGCAGTTGCGGGACGCGCGCATCGACTACTGCTGGGGAGGGCTGGTCGACCTCACGCGGGACCGGCTTCCGCACGCGGGCGAGCACGAGGGGCTCTTCTATTCCATGGGCCACAACGGCCACGGCGTGCAGATGTCCACCTGGATGGGACAGCGCATGGCGGAGGTCATGGCCGGCCGGCCCGAGGCGAACGTGTGGGAGGGGCTCGACTGGCCCGCCATCCCCGGGCACTTCGCTCTTCGGTGGGGGCTGCCGCTGGTCGGCGCCTACTACCGGCTGCAGGACATCGTGCGCTGAGGCGTCATGGCGCCTTTCATCGCCCGCAGATTCGCCGTCCTGCTCCTGACGCTGCTGGCGGTGTCCGTGCTCTGCTTCGCGCTGCCGTACCTGAGCGAAGCGGACCCGGCCCGGTCGATCCTGCGGGCCCGGGTCTCGGACCTCGCCATCGACGCGGATGCGGTCGAAGGGCTCAAGGCGAAGTACGGCCTCGACCGACCGCTCGCGGTCCAGTACGCGAGCTGGATCGGGAACGTCGCACGGGGCGACTTCGGGTACTCCTTCACCAATCGCCTGCCGGTCAGCGACCAGATCGGAAGCGCGCTGCGGGTATCGGCGACGCTCGCGCTCACGTCGCTCGCGATTGCCATCGTCGCGGCATTTCCGCTCGGCACGCTGGCCGCGGTCCGGCCCGGTGGGCGTGTCGACAATGTCGTGACGTTCGTCACGCAGAGTCTCGTCGCCCTGCCGGAGTACTGGCTCGGACCGCTCGCGATCCTGGTGTTCGCGCTCCATCTCGGCTGGCTGCCGTCCGCCGGGTGGCTGGAGCCCGCCCACATCGTCATGCCCGCGTGCGTGCTGGCGCTGCGGCCGCTCGCGTACTTCACCCGTGTCGCACGGGCATCGATGCTGGATGTGCTGAACGCGCCCTACATGACGGCGGCGCGGAGCCGCGGACTCAGCCTCGCGCACTCGATCGTCGCCCACGGGCTGCGCAACGCGACGCCGCCGGTGATGACGCTGTTCGGCATCTGGCTGGCCGGCCTGATCGGCGGAGCGGTGGTGATCGAGGTCATCTTCGCGATTCCGGGGATGGGGCGGCTCGTGTACAGCGCCGTGGTGAATCACGACATTCCGCTGCTGCAGGCCGGCGTGGTGTGCATCGTCGCGCTCGCGGTCGCGATCAACACCGTGGCGGACCTCCTGTACCTGGCCCTCAATCCGACGCTGAGGGTGTCGCGCCATGGCGCCTGAGCTGCGCCCGACGATGAACGGGAGCGGCGCGGCGTCGCATGCGGCGGCGTCCGCGGTCCGGCGTTTCGCCAGCGCCTTCGCCGCCCGGCACTGGTGGTTCACGGTGGGGATGTCCGTGTTCGCGGTCATCGCGGCGCTCCTGCTCCTCACCCCGTGGATCTCGCCCCACGACCCGGCCGCCCTCGACCTGCGGATGCGCCTGGCGCCCCCGGATCTGCGGCACTGGCTCGGCACCGACCACCTGGGCCGGGACGTGCTGAGCCGGCTGCTCGAAGGCGGCCGCTTCTCGGTGTCGATCGTGCTCGTGACGCTGCTCCTCTCCGTCGGCATCGGGACCGTGCTCGGCGCGCTCAGCGCCCGCATCGGAGGCCTGTTCGACGAGGCGCTCATGCGCGTGGTCGACCTGCTGCTCTCGTTTCCGGAGGTGGTCGTCGCGCTGTTCCTGATCGCGGTGCTCGGACCGGGCTACGGCACCCTGGTGCTCGCGCTCACCATCACCGGCTGGACGCCGTTCGCGCGCATGAGCCGGGGCCTCGCGCTGGAGGTGATCGCCCAGGACTACATCGCGGCGGCCGAGGTGCTCGGTTGCAGGAGGCGGTTCATCGTGCTGCGCCACCTCATTCCGAATCTCGCTCGCCCGATCGCCGCCATCATCTTCCTGCGATTCGGACACAAGCTGATCACGGTCGGCGGCCTGTCGTTCCTGGGCCTCGGCGTCCAGCCTCCCGGCTCCGACTGGGGCGCGATGCTGGCGGATGCGCGGCCGTACATGGAACGCGTGCCGCTGCTCGCGATCGCACCGGGCCTGACCATCTTCCTGACCGCGCTGAGCGTGACCATGGTCGGGCAGGGGCTGGAGATCTCCGCCGATCGGCGGATGGCGACGGCGGCGGGGAGACGCCGGCGGGGCGCGCCGCCGGAGCGGGGGGACCGATGACGAAGCCCGACCCCGCGGTGGAGCCCATCAGCCGGACGACCCTGTCGGGGCAGGTCACGGAGCGCCTCAGGGACGGGATACTGGCCGGCCTGTACAGCCAGGGCGAGCAGCTCAACGAAGCCGAGCTCGCTCGCGGGTTCGGGGTGAGCCGCGGTCCGCTGCGCGAAGCCATGCAGCGCCTGATCCAGGACGGACTGCTGGAGAACCGTCCGCACCGGGGCGTGTTCGTTCCGCAGCTGACCGACGAGGACCTCGCCGACATCTACTTCGCACGCGAAGCGATCGAGACCGCCGCGCTCGGCCGGATCGCGGCCACGGGTGAAGCGGTGTCGGTGTCGCGACGGCTGAAGATCGAGGTCGACCGGATGGTCGCTGCGCTCGGCCGGGACGACTGGGACACGGTGGTCGAGCACGACCTGCGCTTCCACACCCAGCTCGTGGACGCGACGCACAGCCGCCGGCTGTCCCGGATGTACTCCGTGCTCATCGCCGAGACCCGGCTGTGCCTGCACATGCTGGTCAGCGGATTCGCGGGAAGGAAGGACTTCATCGAGGAGCACGTCGCCCTTGTGGAGCGGCTCGCGGCCGAGGACGCGGCGGGCGCGCAGCGCGCGATCAGGAAGCACCTGCACGAGCCGCTGAAGAGCCTGGCCCGACAGCGTCGGGTCGGGACCGATGCTCCGGCGTCGAAGTCGCTCGAATGAACGCCGGATCAGCCGCGGACGCAGGTCCCGCCGCGCGACCAGACGCCTCGGGTGACGTACCGCCCGCGCTGGCGGTGGAACACCTGTGCGTGGGCCACCGGGAGCTCGGGACGTTCATCGAGGACGTGTCGCTGGAGATCGCCTCCGGGGAGGTGCTCGCCCTCGTCGGGGAGTCCGGCTGCGGCAAGAGCCTGACCGCGCTCGCGCTGATGCGGTTGCTGCCGCGGGGTTTCGAGGTGACGGACGGTGCGGTGAAGCTCGGCGGCGACGCCATGCTGGCGAAGTCCGAGCGCGAGCTGAACGCGATCCGGGGCCGGCGCGTGGCCATGCTCTTCCAGCAGCCCCAGAGCATGCTCGACCCGACCTCGACCGCGGGGGCGCAGGTCGCCGAGCCGCTGAGGCTGCACCTCGGGATGAGCCGGCGAGACGCGGGCCGGCGGGTCGTCGAGCTGCTTCGCGAGGTCGGCATCCCCGAGCCGGAGTATCGCGCGCGGAACTACGCCTTCCAGCTCTCCGGCGGCATGGCGCAACGCGTGTTGATCGCCGCCGCCCTCGGCGGGAACCCGGAGGTCCTGATCGCCGACGAGCCGACCACCGCGCTGGACGTCACCATCCAGCTCCAGATCCTGAAGCTCATCGACCGCGAGCGGCGCGAGCGCGGCCTCGCGGTCCTGCTGATCACGCACGATCTGAGCGTCGTCGCCGCGCTCGCCGATCGGGTCGCGGTCATGTATGCGGGGCGGATCGTGGAGCAGGGGGTGACCGGGGGGATTCTCCACCGGCCGAGGCACCCGTACACGCAGGCGCTGGTCGAGAGCTCGCTGCTGCGCGAGCGGTCCGCCGGCAGGTCCGACTCGTGGCGGGAATCCGCGGCGGACGCCCTTCATGCGTCACGCGGCTGCCGCTACTACCCGCGTTGTCCTGCGACGACGCGAGAGCCGGTCGAGACCCGGTGCCGGAGCCGGGAGCCGGCGCTCGAAGCGCATTCGGACGACGGCGCCGTGCGGTGCTGGGCGGTCGCTCCCGTGAACGGACGAGAGCCGTGACCGGCGCGAAGCACCAGGTGCCGGGTGACATCGCAGGGGCGCCACCGGACTTCGTGATCGTCGACGGGGTCGTGAAGCACTTTCCGGTACGGGTGGGGGCGTGGCGAAAAGGGAGCGTGCGCTCGCTCGACGGGGTCAGCTTCGGGATTCGCCGGGGCGAGGTCATGGGCCTGGTCGGGGAATCCGGCTGCGGGAAGAGCACGCTCGCCCGGGTCCTGCTTCGACTGCTTCGGCCGGACAGCGGCTCCGTCACCGTTGCGGGCCGGGACCTCGCGTCGCTGCACGGTGAGGAGCTCCGCCGGTTCCGCACCTCGATGCAGCTCATCTTCCAGAATCCTTACGCCGCGCTCGATCCCCGCATGCGGATCGGGACGAGCCTCGCGGCACCGCTCGCGCAGCATGGCGTCGGGACGCACCAGGAACGGTTCCGGCGCGTGTCCGACATGCTGAGGGAGGTCGGACTCGACGACTCCTTCGTCGGGCGCCTGCCGCGACAGTGCTCGGGCGGAGAGCTCCAGCGCATCGTCATCGCGCGGGCGCTGCTCCTCGAGCCCCGCTTCCTGGTGTGCGACGAGCCGACCTCGGCCCTCGACGCGTCGCTGCGCGCGCAGATCGTCGACCTGCTCGTCGATCTGAAGAGGCGCTTCGACCTCACGCTGCTGCTGATCTCGCACGACCTGCGGGTCGTGCGCCACGTCAGCGACCGGGTCGCGGTCATGTATCTCGGCCGGATCGTCGAGATCGGGGATCGCGACGCGGTGTTCGACCGCCCCCTGCATCCCTACACGCGGGTGCTGATCGCGGCGTCGCTGCTGGAAGAGAACGGCCTCGCCGCCGGCGATGACGTGCGCGGCGAGCCGCCGAGTCCGCTGAATCCGCCCCCCGGCTGCAGCTTCCACCCGCGGTGCGGGATTGCCGCTCCCAGGTGCGGGGCCGAGGAGCCGTCGCTCGCGGAGGAGCCGCGCGGCCACCACGCGGCCTGCTTCTTCCCGGGGATGCGGGCATCGCGCTGAACCGGGCGGCGGATACGAGTACATCGCCATTCGAGACATCACGGGCGCACTCATGACGACGGACAACCAATCGACAGACGATGGTCACGGGAACGGCCACGGTCACGGTCACGGGCCCGGTCACGGTCACAGCCATGGCATCGGCCACGGCCACGGTCATGGACTCAACCGCTCGCGGGTGTTCCTCGCGCTGTGTCTCACCGGCGGGTTCATGGTCATCGAGATCATCGGCGGAATCGTGTCGGGGTCGCTCGCGTTGCTCGCCGATGCCGCGCACATGCTCATCGACACGGTGGCGCTGTTCCTGACGTGGCTGGCGTTCGGCCTCGGCGCGAGACCCGCCGACCACGAACGCACCTACGGGTACCACCGCTTCCCCATCCTGGCCGCGTTCGCCAACGGCATCGGCATGGTGTTCGTGGTCGGCTGGATCTGCGTCGAGGCGGTCCAGCGCCTGCACGAGCCGGTGGAGGTTCTGGCCGCGCCCATGCTCGTGGTCGCCGTCCTCGGCCTTATGGTCAACGTGGCCGCGGCCGCGATCCTCATGGGTGCGGACCGCGAGAACCTGAACATCAGGGGCGCATACCTGCACGTGCTCGGCGACCTGCTGGGGTCCGCGGCCGCCATCGCGGCCGCCGTCGTGATCATGGTGAGCGGCTGGACGATGATCGACCCCTTGCTGTCGTTCCTGGTCGCCGCAATCATCCTGCGCAGCACCTGGTTCCTGATCAGGGATTCCGGACACATCCTGCTCGAAGGCACGCCGGCCGAGCTCGACGTGCGCGAGATCGGCTCGGACCTGGTCCGGAACGTGGGCGTGGTCGAGGACGTTCACCACGTCCACGCGTGGTCGCTCGCGCAGCATCGCTCGCTGCTGACGCTGCATGCCCGCATCGGGGAGGGGATCGACCCCGACGCCGCCATCACCGCCATCCACCGCCGTCTCGCGGAGCGCTTCGACGTGACGCACGTCACTGTGCAGATCGAGGTCGAGTCATGCGTCGATCACGAGCCGGTGGCGCCGGCCGGGTCCCGCGCGCTGGCGGAATGATCCGGCCCGTCCGGCTGGTGTTGCCGCCCACTCCATGGAATTCCGGTCGGCGGATGCGTCACCCGGAGACTGGCCCGAAGTAACATGGGACCGGCATGCAGGTGATTCGTCGCCCGCGACGCATCGGCAATTCCACGACAGGAGGGAACAATGAGCATCAAGCGAATGGAAGTCGGCCCGCGCATGAGCCAGGCCGTGGTGCATGCAGGGGTGGCGTATCTCGCCGGACAAGTGGCGCACCGGGCGCCGGGCGCGTCGGTCGCCGACCAGACGACAGACATCCTCGCCCGCATCGACGAGCTGCTCGCCGCCGCCGGCACCGACAAGTCGAAGCTCCTGTCGGCGACCATCTGGCTCACCGACATGGGCGCGTTCGCGGAGATGAACGCGGTCTGGGATGCGTGGATCGACCCCGAGAACCCGCCGGCCCGGGCATGCGTCCAGTCGCCGGCCCTGGCCGCGCCGCAGTTCACCGTCGAGATCATGGTGACCGCCGCGGTGTGAGCACCGCGCGGGCGAGCCGCTCCGGTACGCGGTGGCGCCCGGCGCCCGGATTCTCGCCAGTGTCCGCGCATCACGCCCCAATCGTTTCCCGTCGTCGCTCGGCTGGGCGCGGTCGGAGGAGGGGCCCGCGGTGAGGGTCCTGGTGCTGGGCGGGGGCGTCATCGGCGTCACCACCGCCTACTACCTCGCGCGGGACGGCCACGAGGTGACCGTCCTCGAACGCCACCCGGCCGCGGCGGCCGAGACCTCCTACGCCAACGCGGGGCTCCTGGCCCCTGCCCACGCGTACGCATGGGCGTCGCCGAAGGCGCCGAAGATCCTCTTCAAGTCGCTCTTCATGAAGGACCAGGCCCTGCGGCTGAGGCTGCGGGCGGATCCGCGCATGTGGCGCTGGGGACTGCAGTTCCTCGCGCAGTGCACCGAGGAACGCGCGAGGCGGAACACGCTGCGCAAGGTGCGGCTGTGCCTGTACTCGGTCGCGCGGCTCAACGAGGTGGCCGCCGACACCGGCGTCGCCTACGACGGGCTGGACGAAGGCAACCTCTACCTCTACCGCTCCGAGCGGAGCATGGAGAAGGGCATCGCGCATACCGCCATCCTGCGCGAGCAGGGGGTGGAGCTCCGGGTGCTGGACCGAGACGCCGTCGCCGGCGTCGAGCCGGCCCTGGAGCCGGTGAAGGACCGGCTGGCGGGCGCTCTGCACGCCCCGGGCGACCAGAGCGGGGACGCGCGGATGTTCTCGCGCAACCTCGCGGCATGGTGCGCCGGGCACCTCGGGGTGCGCTTCGAGTACGACACCCGCGTGCGCGCCATCGTCGCCGGCGGCGACCGCATCGAGCGGGTGGAGACGGACCGGGGCGAGCGCCTGGCGGACGCATTCGTGCTCGCAGCGGGGCACGAGACTCCGTTCCTCGCCGCCCCGATCGGGGTGAAGCTGCCCATCTGGCCGTGCAAGGGCTACTCGGTCACGGTGCCGGTCGAGCCGTCGAACCGGAGCCCGAAGATCGGCATGGTGGACGAGGACCACCTCGTCGCCTTCTGCCCCATGGGGAGCCGGCTCCGGGTCACGTCGACGGCGGAGTTCGGCGGCTACGACAGGAGCCACGCGACCGAGGACTTCCGCGCGATGTTCGACGTGGCGCGGGAGCTGTTCCCCGCCGGGGCCGACTACGCGAATCCCGAGTACTGGGCGGGCCTGCGCCCGATGACCCCCACCACGGTGCCCATTTTCGGCTTCGCCCGCTACCGCAACCTGATGCTCAACGTCGGTCACGGACACATCGGCTGGACGATGTCGTGCGGCTCGGCGAAAGTGGTGGCCGACCTGCTGGCGGGACGCGACCCCGAAATCGACCTCGATGGGATGCTCTACCGCTGAACACGGTGGCGCGGCGGGCGCCAGTGCCTGCCTCGCGCTGCTCGCCGTTCTCGCGCTCCCCGGGTGCGCGAACGTCGGGTACTACGCGCAGTCGGTGACCGGTCATCTCGGACTGATGGCGCGGGCGCGCCCCGTCGAGGCGGTCATCGGCGCGCCGGAAACCGTTCCCGGCCTCGCGGCGCGGCTCCGTACCGCGCTGGAGATCCGCGAATTCGCCTCCGACGTTCTCGCCCTGCCCGCCAACGCGAGCTACCGCCGCTACGTCGATCTCGGCCGCCGCTACGTGGTCCGGACCGTGGTGGCGGCGCCCGAGCTTTCGCTGGAGCCCCGGCGCTGGTGCTTCCCGGTGGCCGGATGCGTGAGCTATCGGGGCTACTTCTCGGAGTCGGACGCCGACGCGCACGCCGCGAAGCTGGAATCGGAGGGCTGGGACGTGACGGTAACCGGAGTCCGCGCCTACTCGACCCTGGGCTGGTTCGACGATCCCCTGCTGAGCTCGATGGTCGAGCTGCCCGAGTACTCCCTCGCCGGCATCGTCTTCCACGAGCTTGCGCACCAGCGGCTCTACGTGCCCGGCGACACGGACTTCAACGAGTCGTTCGCGGTCGTGGTCGAGCGTGCCGGCGTGCGCCGCTGGATCGAGGCGGCGCGACGGGACGGCCTGAGAGAGCGCCACCGAATCGCGGCCGAACGTCGCGCCGCGTTCCTCGATCTGGCGCGGGACACGCGCCGCGATCTCGAAGCCGTGTACGCGTCGTCCCGTACGGACGTGGAGAAGCGCGCGGCGAAGACGCGAGCGTTCGAGCGGCTGCGGTCTCGGTACGCGTCGCTGCGTTCGACGTGGACGAGCGGCCCGACCTGGGACTTCTGGTTCGAGCGCGGGGTGAACAACGCGGCGATGGCGCTCCTGACCGCCTACGACCGGTGGGTGCCCGCGCTGGAAGCGCTGCTGGCCCGCTCCGGCGGCGATCTCGACGCGTTCTATCGCGCGTGCGACGAGCTCGCGGCGTTGCCTGCGGAGGAGCGGCGCACCCGGCTGGAGGCGCTGGATCCCCTTGGGAGCCTGCCACGGTCAGGGAACCTGCCCCCGCTGTCGCGTAAGGAACATGTGTAGGGGCGACGCATGCGTCGCCCGTATTGTCGCGTCGGCTCTCGAGGACGTTCCGGGCGACGCATGCGTCGCCCCTACGATGACCGCCCAGAGGCCCGGCCTCGCAACACGAACCGCGAGGTACGCCCGTTTCCCGGCGCTGTAGTACCATCCGCCGCCGCGTGAGCGCGCCGGTGCGCAACGCAACCGTCGATCGCCACTCCCGAAGGGCCTCGCCATGGAAGAAGCCAACGCAATCCATGCTCGCATCAAGGACATGCGGGGGCGTCTCGATGCCCTGAGGGGGTATCTTTGACATCGCGGCGCGCCGCGAGAAGCTGGAAGAGGTCGACCGCGAGCTGGAGCTTCCCGACATCTGGAGCGAGCCCGAGCGGGCGCAGGCGCTCGGGCGCGAGCGCGCAAGGCTTGCCGAGGTCGTGGACGGCTTTGAACGCCTCGATGCCGGCCTCGAAGACGCGGAGACCCTCCTCTCGATGGCTGAGGAGGAGTCCGACGCCGCCATCGTGGCCGAGGTCGACGCCGACGTGGCGGCGCTCGACGAGCACCTCGGCGCCCTGGAGTTCCGCCGCATGTTCTCCGGTGAGATGGATCCCTCCAACGCGTTCCTCGACATCCAGGCCGGCTCCGGCGGCACCGAGGCGCAGGACTGGGCCGAGATGCTGTTCCGCATGTACCTGCGATGGGGCGAGCGGCGCGGGTTCGAGACGGAGCTGATCGAGGTGTCGGAGGCGGATGTGGCGGGGATCAAGAGCGCCACCATCCGTTTCGCGGGGGAGTACGCCTACGGGTGGCTCCGCACCGAGACCGGCGTGCACCGGCTGGTGCGCAAGTCGCCGTTCGACGCCGGGCACCGGCGCCACACCTCGTTCGCGGCGGTGTACGTGTCGCCGGAGGTCGACGACGACATCGACATCGAGATCGATCCGGGCGATCTCAGGATCGACGTCTACCGCGCGAGCGGGGCCGGGGGCCAGCACGTCAACCGCACCGAGTCCGCGGTGCGCATCACCCACCTGCCGACCAGCATCGTGGTGCAGTGCCAGAACGACCGCTCGCAGCACAAGAACAAGGCCACCGCGATGAAGCAGCTCAAGGCGAGGCTCTACGAGCACGAGATGCAGAAGCGCCGCGAGACGCAGCAGGCGGTGGAGGACGACAAGGCGGACATCGGGTGGGGGAGCCAGATACGTTCCTACGTGCTCGACCAGTCGCGCATCAAGGATCTCCGCACCGGCGTCGAGATCGGCAACACCGGGGCGGTGCTCGACGGCGACATCGACCGCTTCATCGAGGCGAGCCTGAAGGCGGGGGTGTGAGGCGGAGGGTGCGGTGAGCGGAGACATGGAGAGAGCGGGCCGTGGCCCGGCCGGCGTGACACGGGACCGTGGCGGTTGGTCGGCCGCTTCCGCGATGCCGTTGCCATGGAGGGCGGGCCGATGAGCGAGGACGTCACCGACCAGTCGGCGCAACGCCGCGCGAAGCTCGCGGCGCTGCGCGAGCGCGGCCAGGCGTATCCGAACGACTTCCGGCCCGATGCGCGGGCCGGCGACCTGCACGAGCGGTTCGCCGACGCCGACACCGAGGCGCTGGAGCGCGAGCCGGTGCCGGTGGCCATCGCCGGGCGGATGATGACCCGCCGAATCATGGGCAAGGCGTCGTTCGCGCACCTGCGCGACGTTTCCGGCGACATCCAGATCTACCTGCGCCGCGACGATCTGCCGGAGGGCCAGTACGCGGAGTTCAGACGGTTCGACATCGGGGACATCGTCGCGGTGGAAGGCGAGGTGTTCCGCACCCGGACCGGCGAGCTGTCGGTGAAGGCGCGGTCGGTTCGGCTGCTCGTGAAGTCGCTGCTGCCGTTGCCGGAAAAGCACCACGGGCTCTCCGACGTCGAGACCCGCTACCGGCGCCGCTACGTCGACCTCATCGTCAACGAGCGCAGCCGCGAGGTGTTCCGCGCCCGCTCGCGTACCGTCGACCACATCCGCCGGTTCTTCATCGACCGCGGCTTCCTGGAGGTCGAGACCCCGATGATGCACCCGATCCCGGGCGGAGCGGTAGCCCGGCCGTTCGTGACCCACCACAACGCGCTCGACACCGACCTCTACCTGCGGGTCGCGCCGGAGCTGTACCTGAAGCGCCTGGTGGTCGGCGGGCTCGAGCGCGTGTTCGAGATCAACCGCAACTTCCGCAACGAGGGCGTCTCCACCCAGCACAACCCCGAGTTCACGATGCTGGAGTTCTACCAGGCGTACGCGGACTACGTGGAGATGATGGATCTGACCGAGGAGCTGGTGCGCGGCGCGGCGCTGGCGGTGTGCGGCTCCGCGGTGATCGAGTACCAGGGCGAGACCATCGACCTCGGAGCGCCGTTCCGGAGACTCTCGATGGCGGAGGCGATCCTCGAATGCAATCCGGGGCTCGACGCTGCCGACCTCGACCGAGACGACCGCGTCCGTGAGCACGCCGGGTCGCTCGGCATCGCCATCGCGAGCCACCACGGCCGCGGCAAGCTGTGGCAGGAGATCTTCGAGAAGACAGCCGAGGACCGCCTCCGCCAGCCGACGTTCATCACCGGCCACCCGATGGAGGTGTCGCCGCTCTCGCGCGCGAACGACGAGGACCCGTTCATCACCGACCGTTTCGAGCTGTTCATCGCGGGCCGGGAGATCGCCAACGGCTTCTCCGAGCTGAACGACCCCGAGGACCAGGCGGCCCGGTTCCGCCGCCAGGTAGAGACCCGCGCGGCCGGCGACGACGAGGCGATGTGGTTCGACGACGACTACATTCGGGCCCTGGAGTACGGGCTGCCGCCCACCGGCGGCCAAGGGCTCGGCATCGACCGCCTCGTGATGCTGCTGACGGACTCGGCGTCGATTCGGGACGTGCTGCTCTTTCCGTACATGCGCCGGGAGAGGTCTTCCGACGAGGAATGATGTTCAAGTACGAAATCATCCTGTATTGGAGCCGAGTGGATGGAGCCTTCGTAGCGGAGGTGCCCGAGCTGCCTGGATGCATGGCTCACGGAGATACGCAGGAAGCCGCCCTGAGGAACGCCAATCAGGCGATTGAGCTCTGGATCGATACTGCGCACGAGTTCGGGGACCCCGTTCCAGAGCCCAAGGGCGAACGGCTGATGCTGGCCTGACAACACCGACTCTCACCAAGGCGGGGGCGACACGACGCGCGATGCGGTATGGCGCGAGGCGAACACCAATCGTCCCGTACAACCTGCTCCGTGCGGTAGCTGAAGAAATGGCCTTGATGTCCCGTCGCCGAATGACAGACATTCATGAGCCCCCGAACCCCCGTCCCTTCCGCGCCGCGGTGCGCAGCCGCAGGGCGTTGAGCCGGATGAAGCCCTCCGCGTCCTTCTGGTCGTACGCACCCCGGTCGTCCTCGAAGGTCGCGATGGCGGGGTCGAACAGGTCGTCGGAATCCGAGCTTCGCCCCACCACCAGCACGTTGCCCTTGTAGAGCTTGAGCCGGACGGTGCCGTTGACGTGGCGCTGGGACTCGTCGATCAGCGCCTGCAGCATCAGCCGTTCCGGGCTCCACCAGTAGCCGTTGTAGATGATGTGGGCGTAGCGCGGCATCAGCTCGTCCTTGAGGTGGGCAGCCTCGCGGTCGAGGGTGATGGACTCGATGGCACGGTGGGCACGCAGCATGATGGTGCCGCCGGGAGTCTCGTAGCAGCCGCGGGACTTCATGCCCACGTAGCGGTTCTCGACGATGTCGACGCGGCCGACGCCGTGCTCGCCGCCGATGGCGTTCAGGCGCTCGATGACGGCCGCAGGCGTGAGCGCTTCCCCGTCGATCGCGACGACATCGCCGCGGCGATAGGTGAGCTCGACGTAGCGCGGCGTGTCGGGCGCGTCCTCAGGTGAGCGGGTCCAGCGCCACATCGCCTCGTCCGGCTCGGTCGCGGGGACCTCCAGCTCGTTGCCCTCGAACGAGATGTGCAGCAGGTTCGCGTCCATGGAGTAGGGCGACGCGTTGCTGCTCGTGCGCTCGATGGGGATGCCGTGCTCGGCCGCGTAGGTCAGGAGCTGCTCTCGGGAGTGGAGGTCCCACTCGCGCCAGGGAGCGATGATGCTGATGTCGGGGTTGAGGGCGTACGCCCCGAGCTCGAATCGCACCTGGTCGTTGCCCTTGCCGGTGGCGCCGTGGGCGACGGCGTCGGCGCCGGTGCCCGCCGCGACGTCCACCAGGTGCTTCGCGATGAGGGGCCGGGCGATGGACGTGCCCAGGAGGTACTCGCCCTCGTAGACGGCGTTGGCGCGGAACATGGGGAACACGAAGTCGCGGGCGAACTCCTCGCGCACGTCCTCGACGAATATCTCCGTCGCGCCCAGCGCCTCGGCCTTCCGCCTCGCCGGCTCCAGCTCCTCGCCCTGCCCGAGGTCGGCGGTGAACGTGACGACCTCGCAGCCGTACCGCTCCTGCAGCCACTTGAGGATGATGGAGGTGTCGAGCCCGCCGGAGTAGGCGAGCACCACCTTCTTGACGTCGGTCATGAGGTTCCTGGTCCTTGAGTCATCGGGAAACCATGCGGGTAGCCAGTCGCCCTATCCTTCGATGCGGATCACGGCGCGGCGGATCATGAAGTCGAGATCGGTTACCGTGAAGCCCTCTCGATGGACTGCGAAATCCGAGATGTAGAATTGGTATCGGGTCCGAAGCGTTCGGCGAATCCGCTTCTGCGTCCCTCGATCCGTCGAGCGAAGCTCTACCGGGAGCGCGCGGACCGCCTCTGCCTCGGCGACGGTGAACGTGCTACGGCCCTTCATGGCGCGAACCCGCGATCGCTTCCGATTCACCCACCCTCGGCCCGCACCGCCTCGGCCATCTCTCCCATCGAGAAGAACACGAAGTCGGTCTCGGGCATCGCCTCCACCTTGTCCGTCGCCCCCCAGCTTCCGCCCTGCGAGAGCCGCTGCCGGTCGATCCAGGCGTTGGCGAGGCCGAAGCGCCGCGCCGGCACGTGGTCGTGGTGCAGGCTCTGCGCGGTGTGCAGGATGTCGGCCTTCTCCAGCCCGAAGTCCGATTTCAGGTGGGAGAGCAGGTACTCGAAGTTGGCGTCGGACGGCTTGTAGGAGCCGATGTCCTCCGCGGTGTAGATGGCGTCGAACTCCACCCCGAGCTTGCGGTTCGAGGCCGCGAAGCCGTCGCGGTGGACGTTGGACAGGATCACGAGCCGGTAACGGCGCTTCAGGACGCGCAGCGCGTCCGCGGTGTCCGGGAACGCGGGCCACAGCGCCACCGAGGCGCCGAACGCCTCGTCGAGCGCGGCGCTGGTCTCGATACGCAAGCTCTCCGCGATGCTGCGGTGCACGCGCGCGAGCAGGTCCGGGTAGCGCAGCTCGGGGCTCTCGCGCTCGTGGTGGTGCTCGTGCCTCGCGAAGGCGAGCAGCCCGGCGTCGCGGGTCACGTCGGAGCGTCCGCCGTGCATGATGAGCGGCTGGAGCGCGTCCCAGATTCCTCCCTCCCAGTCGATCAGGGTGCCGTAGCAGTCGAAGGTCAGGACTCGGTAGTCGGTCAGTGTGGCCATGGTTTCCCTCTGCACCATCATCGAGGTCTCGAGGCACCGGGCACGCGGCCGGCGCTGGCGAATCGTGGTCGCCGGAGAGGTTCTCGCGCTGTTCGGGCGCGCAATGATAGCCGAGGTTCGCGCCCGGACCACGCTCGGAGCGCCGCCGCGGACCGCGTGGACTTGTGGGATGATGCCGGCCGGCAGCGAAGCGGGAGAGGCGGGATGGTCTCGGTGAGGAACGCGGCGAAGGAACGGCTCGACGCCGGGCAGCTCGCGCTCGGAATGGGGGTGCGCATGTCCCGCACCGTCGACATCGCGAAGGCGATGAAGACCTGCGGCTACGACTGGCTGTTCATCGACATGGAGCACTCCAGCATGGATCTCGACGCCGCGGCGCAGGTCTCGGTGGCCGCGCAATCCGCCGGGATCACCCCCGTCGTGCGGGTGCCGGGTTTCGAGCACCATCACGCGAGCCGCATTCTCGACGGCGGCGCGCAGGGCATCGTGGCTCCGCATGTGGACACCCCGGAGACTGCGGCGCGCATCGTCCGCCAGTGCCGCTTTCCGCCGCTCGGGCGCCGCTCGGTGGTCGGCGGACTCGCCCAGCTCGACTTCGCCGCGGTCCCCGTCGGCGAGGCCACGCAGGCGATCAACGCCTCCACCCTGGTCGTCGTGATGATCGAGACCCCGGAAGCGGTGGAGAACGCGGATGCCATCGCCGCCGTCGAAGGCGTCGACGGCCTGCTCGTCGGCACGAACGACCTCTGCATGGAGATGGGGATCCCGGGCCGGGTGGGCGACCCGGCGGTGATGGAGGCGCAGGCGAAGGTCATTGAAGCCTGCCGCCGGCACGGCCGGTTCCCGGGGCTCGGCGGCGTCTACGAGCCCGCGCTGATGGAGCGCTGCGTCGAGATGGGGATGCGCTTCATCCTCTGCGGCAACGACCTGTCGATGCTGATGGGAGCGGCGGGCGCGCGCGCGAGGCAGCTCCGCGCGCTGGCGACGGGTTGAGAGGGGATCGCGGCTCCCGCGCAATGCGCGCCCACGCGTGAGATCGCGATGCCCTGTTGCAGGGGCTATGCAGGTGCCGCCAAAGCGACGGATCGATACGCGGTGGGTGAGAGCGCCACGCCCTGGTCCGCGATTCGAGCCCCGTGCCCTCAGCTCGCGAGGATGTCGCCGGCCCGGACCCCGTGCCAGCCCGCCTCGCGCCCGCTCCAGTACGCCGACTGGATGCGGCTCGTGACGAGTCCGGCGTGCCCGTTGCCGATCGGCTTGCCGTTGATCCCGGTCACCGGCATCACTCCACCCGCAGTGGTGCTCGCGAACACCTCGCTCGCCCCGGCCATCTCCTCGGGACGGATCCTGCGAAGCTCGAACGGGATCCCCTCGCGCTCGCACAGCTCGCGCACCGCGCGGCGCGTGATCCCTTCGAGCACGTTGTCGTCGGGGCTCGCGACGGTGCCGTCGCTGACGACGAAGACGTTGAACCCCGGCCCCTCCGTGAGAAAGCCGTCCGGCCCGGCCAGGACCGCGTCGTCGCACCCGTGGTCGTACGCCTCCAGGCGCGCCTGCACGAGATCGGCCCGGTTGTAGTTCTTGAAGCGCTGGTCGATGGCCCGGGACGACACCCGCTCGACGCCGCTCACGTGGAGGCTCACGCCGTTGCGGCACTTGTCCTCGCCCCAGATCCACACGTACGGAACCGCGTACACCACGACGCTGGGATCGAGCCCGCGCGGGTCCCGGACCCCCGGTGGGGGCACCCCGCGGGTGATCTGCATCTTCACGTAGGCGTTCGAGAGCCCGGCGCGGTCGACGCACTCGGCGCAGATCCGGCGCATCTCCTCGAACGAGTAGGGGTTCTCGAGCCGGAACCCCTCGCACGAGCGGGCGAACCGCTCCAGGTGCTCGTCCAGCATGAAGAACCAGCCGTTCCAGGTGGACGTGACGTCGTAGACGCCGTCGCCCCACACGAAGCCGGTGTCGAAGATCGACATCCTGGCCTCGTCGGGGTGCATGTACTCGCCGTCGATGAAGACGATGCCGTCGGACATGGGTTCACCTCCCGTGGTGGTCGAGCCGGCCCGGCTCGGGCGAATGCGCAGGCGCCGCGCATCACCGCCCCTTCCAGCGCGGCGGGCGCTTCTCCGCGAACGCGACCGGCCCCTCGACGAGGTCCTCGGAGTCGTACATCTCCCGCGCAACGGGAAACACCGAGTCGAGCGCGCGTTCCAGCGGCATTCCCGCGCCGACGAGCGCCGCTTCCTTCGACGCCCGCACCGACAGCGGCGCCCCCTTCAGGATCTCGCCGGCCCACCGCCGGGCCGCTTCCATCAGCGCTTCGCCGGGGACGACCTCGCAGACGATCCCGTACGCGTGCGCCTCGGCGGCGGAGAGCCGCTTGCCGGCGAGGATGACCGCCATCGCCGCGTGCCACGGGAGGTAGCGGGGCAGCCGGTGCACGCCGCCGGCCGCCGCCATCAGCCCCACCCGCGGCTCGGGCAGGCCGAACGATGCGTGCTCGGCCGCCACCACGATGTCGCAGGCGAGCACCAGCTCGAACCCGCCGCCGAGCGCGACGCCGTTCACCGCCGCGATGATCGGCTTGTAGCATCCGACGCGGCGGGTCAGCCCGCCGAATCCGCCCGTGATCCCCCGGCGCAGCTCGCGCACCCGATCCGGGCCGTGCTCGGCCTGGAACTTCAGATCGTTGCCCGCGCAGAACGCCCTGTCGCCCGCGCCGGTGAGGATCGCCACCCACTGATCGTCGTCGGCCTGGAAGGCGTTGAACACGTCGTCCATCTCCTTCGCCGCGTGCGGGTGCAGGGCGTTCATCACCTGCGGGCGGGCGATCGTCACGGTGGTGACGTGGTCGGACGTCGATACCTCGATGAACTCGTAGCTCATGGATTTCCTCTTCCGTTCGGCGGCATCCATGCCCGGTCAGCAGATATCACGGGCTCGCCGGTCGGACGCCATCGCGCTCCGTCACCATACGGCGATCTTCGGTATGCTTGGAAGACCTGCGGCCGATTTCTTGCAGACGCTGCGCCTGCGGAACCATTGACCGGGAGGACGCGCCGCGAGTGGCCTCGCCGTACATCGAGGCATCAGGGAAGATGCCGTGAACTCCGCCACCACCCCGATCGTGAAGGACCTCGTGCTCGTCGGCGGCGGGCACAGCCACGTCATCGTGCTCAGGCGCTTCGGGATGAAGCCGATGCCGGGGGTGCGGGTCACCCTCATCTGCCGGGACGTCGAGACGCCGTACTCCGGAATGCTCCCGGGCCACGTCGCCGGACACTACACCCGCGACGAGATCCACATCGACCTCGGCCCCCTGACCCGCTTCGCCGCCGCACGCTTCTATCGCGACGAGGTGGTCGGACTCGATCTCGTCGAGCAGAAGGTGCTCTGCCGCAACCGCCCTCCCGTCCCGTACGACGTTCTCTCCATCGACATCGGCTCCGCGCCGCGCACGGACGACGTTCCGGGAGCCGCGGGCTCGGTGGTGCCGGTCAAGCCGATCGGCAGCTTCGTCGCTCGCTGGAACGCGCTCGTCGAGCGGGTGCTCGGCACCGGGGCGCGGGTGCGGATCGGGGTGGTGGGGGCGGGCGCCGGCGGTGTCGAGATGGTGCTCGCGATGCGGCACGGACTGCGCGCCGCGTTGCGCGAGGCCGGCGGCAACCCCGACCGGCTGAGCTTCGATCTCTTCACCGACACCGACGAGGTGCTGCCCCGCAGCCCGCCGGGGGTCCGCGCCGTGTTCGCGCGCGTGCTGGCCGGGCGCGGCGTGCGGGTGCATCTCGGTGCACGGATCGACCGCGTCACTCCGGGGGCGCTGCACGCCGCCGGCCTCACCGGCGGGGCGCGGATCGGCGCCGGGGACGGGACGAGCTACGGGACCGGATATCCCTGCGTGCTCCACACCGCCGGCGGCGTCATGCACGAGCTCGACGAGGTGCTCTGGGTCACCGCGGCCGGCGCGCAGGCCTGGCTCGCGGAGTCCGGGCTCGCCACCGACGAGAACGGCTTCGTCGCCGTGCATCCCACCCTCGAATCCACCTCCCACCCCGGCGTCTTCGCGGCCGGAGACTGTGCCGCGGTGCTCGCGCATCCCCGTGAGAAGGCCGGGGTGTTCGCGGTCCGGCAGGGCCCGCCGCTGGCGGCGAACCTGCGCCGGGCGCTGCGCGGCCTGGCGCCGAAGCCGTTCACGCCCCAGCGCCGCTTCCTGAGCCTCGTCAGCACCGGTGACCGCCGTGCGGTCGCGACCCGGGGCGGCGCGCTCGTGCTCGAAGGGGACTGGGTCTGGCGATGGAAGGACCGGATCGACCGGCGGTTCATGCGCAGGTTCGCCGAGCTCCCCGACATGGCCGCCGAGGCGAAGCCCGATCTCCCCCCCGGCCTCGCCGGGGACGACGCGATCAGGGAGCTTTCGGCCGGCGCGATGCGCTGCGGCGGCTGTGGGGCCAAGGTCGGCGCCACGGTGCTCGCGCGGGTGATGAGCGACATCCGCACGACGGCGCGCGGCGACGTCCTGCTCGGGCTCGCGGACCGCGACGACGCGGCGGTGGTGGAGACTCCGCCCGGCAAGGTGACGGTCCACACCGCCGACTCGTTCCGCGCGATGATCGACGACCCCTGGCTCTTCGGCCGCATCGCCGCCAACCACTGCCTCGGCGACATCTACGCGATGGGCGGCGAGCCGCAGACCGCGCTCGCCATCGCGACCCTGCCCCACGGTATCGAGTCCCAGGTCGAGGACACCCTGCGGCAGATGATGACCGGCGCGGGCGAGGTGCTGCGCGAAGCCGGCGCCGCGCTGGTGGGCGGACATACGGGCGAGGGCGCGGAGCTGGCGCTCGGGTTCGCGGTCACCGGGCTGATCGACCGCGACGCGATCCTGCGCAAGGGCGGCATGCACCCGGGCGATCGGCTGGTCGTCACCAAGCCGCTCGGGACCGGCACGCTCCTCGCCGCGCACATGCGGCACAAGGCGCGCGGGGCGTGGATCGAGGCCGCGCTCGAAGCGATGCAGAAGTCGAACCTCGCCGGGGCCCAGTGCCTGCACCGGCGCGGCGCGAGCGCCTGCACCGACGTCACCGGATTCGGTCTGCTCGGCCACCTGGTCGAGATGGTTCGCGCGTCCGGCGTCGACGTGGAGCTCGATCTCGCGGCGATTCCGGCGCTCCCCGGCGCTCTCGACACCGTCGCCGCCGGCATCACCAGCTCGCTGCAGCCGCAGAACCTGCGCCTTCGCCGCGCGGTGCGCGATCCCGACGAGATCGCGAGCGATCCGCGGTGGCCGCTGCTCTTCGATCCGCAGACCGCGGGCGGCCTGCTCGCATCCGTGCCCGAAGATCAGGCCGAGGCGTGCGTGGAGGAGCTGCGCGCGCTCGGCTATCCGGCGACCGCCCTCATCGGGCGGGTCACGGCACGGAGCAGCGTCATGGAGCCGATCACGGTGCTTCGCTGAGAGCTCGTCGACCTCGAATCTCCGCATGGCCTCGACAGCCGCGCGGATTGGAGGCATTCAGGATCAAAACGCGCGAAACTTGGCTATGATTCGCGCCCCACGAGTCTCCCCGAGCACGGACGCTTTCATGCCCTCGACGATCGATCTGTTGCTGTCGGCCACTCGCGCCGCGGTCCGTCACGCAGCCCGGAACGCGGTTTCCGAGTGTCCGGAGACGGCCATCCTGGACAAATTGCTGAGCACGCCGTTCCCCTGCGCCCTCGATGCCGTCGAGCCCGCACACACACCGGCCGTCTCGGGTTTCCTGGAAGCGGCGGTGCGGGCCGCGACCACATCACGCGAGCGGATGCTTGCCGGCGCGCTGGCCTCGGCGTCGCCGCACCTGCGATGGATCGCGCCCTACGGGCGGGGCGAAGGGGCGGACGGGCTGGTCGCGGGCTACGCGACGTCCATGCTGTCGATGCCGGGCCCGCCGCCGCGCAGCGGCTACCAGGCGCCGTTCGCGAACCCGAAGGTGCTCGTGGCGTTCACGCTGCAGGCACCCCGCGTCCTGTATCCGCTGCACCGCCACAAGGCGTCGGAGGTCTATCACGTCATCTCGGGGGAGGCGGAGTGGAAGCGCGACGGCGAGCCGTGGCGGCGCCGCCGGCCCGGCGAATGGATCTTCCACGCGAGCGGCCAGGGCCACGCGATGCGCACCGGGCGCGAACCGCTGCTCACGCTGGCCGCGTGGATCGACCACCTCGACTGTCCGCCGCCGGTGCTGGAGGTGGACGAGGCGGAGGCGGACGAGGCGCGGGTGGACGAGCCGGCATGAGGCCCGCGCCCGTCGGCCGCGTGCCGCCCCCTTACTCTCCGGGATAGGTCGCGGGCACCAGCGTCTGGTCGGAGAAGGGCGGGCGCACGTACGCACCGGCCTCGGCGCGCTTCGGCAGCTCGATCGGCTCCGGTGTCAGGTCCTCGTAGGGAATCATGCTCAGCAGGTGGCTGATGCAGTTCAGCCGAGCGTGCTTCTTCACGTCCGCATCCACTACGTACCACGGCGCCTGCTTGATGTCGGTGTGCGCGAACATCTCGTCCTTCGCCTTGGAGTAGTCGACCCAGCGCCGCCGGGACTCCAGGTCCATCGGGCTCAGCTTCCAGCGCTTGTGGTCCTCCGTGAGCCGGCTCTGGAACCGGCGCTCCTGCTCCTCGTCGGAGATGGAGAACCAGTACTTGACGAGGATGATGCCGGAACGCACGAGCATGCGCTCGAACTCCGGGCAGGTGCGCAGGAACTCGCGGTGCTCTTCGTCGGTGCAGAAGCCCATCACCCGCTCGACGCCGGCGCGGTTGTACCAGCTCCGATCGAACAGGACCATCTCGCCCGCCGCCGGCAGGTGCGCCACGTAGCGCTGGAAATACCACTGGGTCTTCTCGCGCTCGGTCGGGGTCTGCAGGGCGACGACCCGGCACAGGCGCGGGCTCAGGTGCTGGGAGATGCGCTTGATGACGCCGCCCTTGCCGGCCGCGTCGCGCCCTTCGAAAATGACCACCACCTTGAGCCCTTCGTGCTTGACCCATTCGATCAGTTTCACCAGCTCGAGCTGGAGCCTGAACAGCTCATTCTCGTAGCGCTTGTTCTTGATCTTCGCCGGGCGAGGCGCCGGCCCGTCGCTGCCGTTCCCCTTCGCTGCGTCGGCGCTTGCGGCCGCGGGCGCCCGCTTCGCCTTCCCGGACGCCGCCCTGGCGGCGCTCCCTCCGGCTGCCTTCGCCTTCTTCGCCTTGCCCATGTTTTCCTCCCGGAGCGCGGTTGCGCGAATCGATTCGATCGGTGGGTGTCCGATCCGCGAACCGGTGCGCGTATTCGCTGTCTGTGCCGGCGCGGTTCCTTCCGGTGCGAACCGACGCCCGCTTGTCATGGCGCGTGGAGCTTCCGTCTCCGTGGCGGCGCACGCCGCATCGACGCGCTTGCCTCACCGCTTATACGCGAAATCACCTCGGGAAGCAGCGTCACCACCCCATCGCGCGACTCCAGCGTCGCGGGTCGGCGGCCGCTTCGAGCTCACCCGACTCCAGGTCCTTGCGCACCGCGCACACCCCGCCCGTCCAGTGCGTCCAGTCGTCGAGGCGCTCGACGTGGTGGCAAACCGGCTCGACACGCTGGCGAATTGCCGGCACATTGCGGCCATTCGCTGGTGCGGAGTCGATGCGCCGTCATGCGACTTCAGTGCCTTGGCGGTCGTTTTCTCTTGACATTTCAGCGCCATCCAAGCAACCTCATGTCCGGTTTCGCGCGGATATCGAAGCTCCATTACGGAGCGGAGATTCCCTCGGCGGAGTTTCTCGGCATCGGCTCACGTTGCGCCGTCCGAGGAACGCGGTCAAGAGGCCAGAGCGAGGATCGGGACGGGCCCGTCCTCTCCTCGTTA
This sequence comes from Alphaproteobacteria bacterium, assembly GCA_022826345.1. Next base: position 75,738 of record JAJDVB010000205.1, on the reverse strand, counting down.
GCTATCTTGGCCTAAAGGCGTGGAGACGGGATGAGAGTTGCAGATTTTCTGGGAGACATTCGCACCCGTCGCTAACCTCAGCAACGACTGAACAATGGGCCGGGGCTACATGCCTGCGGCCCATTATTTTTATCTCACGTTGTTGTTCGGCGCGATATTCACGTAGGCTCGCTTGCGGGATACGCTCCTGGTGCCGTGGCAGTTCGGATAAATCCGGTCTCCATCGTCGAGTATGTCGCAGTCGTAGTGAAATTCAGGGTCGTAGGACGCTCCGAACCTCAGTCGTCCACGGATCACGCAGGAGGCATCGTGATCGCCCGGTGATTTCCAATCCGGTGCCAAGCCATGCCGTGCGCCGGCCTTTCCCGGGCTCCTGAACACCAGGCCACGTCGTCCTACGAAATACTCACGGTTACCTCTGCGTTGCGTGCGAAGTAACCGGGAAACGGCGCGCAGTCGATTCTTGAATTCCCCGCTATCGTCTCCGGCCAACGAGGCATCGCGTACACAATCGAATACGGTATCCATTCCATTGCCGAAATTCTTTGGCGGCAAGAGAAGGCATGTCCTGTTGTCGCGATTTGAGACTTCTTCCGCGATTATGGAGAGTAACTTCCGTGCTTTTCCGAGTGCTCGTCTCCCTTCCCGAATCAAACCGTTGGCGGCCTTTCGCTTCTGGTTTCCCGTCAGCAGGGGCATCCGCTCGAGATCGGGAAATCTCATCGGAGCGACCAGAGCTTCGGTGCCGAATCTTGCGAAAATCTCCGATTCGCTTCCGTCCCTCTTGTCGAGATACAGCAGGAGGAGATTCGCATTGTTCAACAGACTGCGACGGTCCGGCGGTTCGCGTGTTCTCAGCTTTTCGGCGAGCCTCCGATAAAGGACATTCGTATAGGAGTACGTGTAGCTTTGCGATCGAGCCAGCGGCAGCCATGACATGATGGGCAGTGTCTTGACGAAGCCCGCGACGAACACGTCGCCGATTTCAGGCGGGACTCCAGCGGCGGCGGCAAGAACCCGAGGCTTCAAAGCGGATGACGTCTCAGCTTGTTGACGATATCGAGAGGCATGGACAACCGCTTGAGGTCGTCAGCATCCAGGGCGACGAGCAATCGCCCGAGCAGGTCGTGGGATGGTAGTTGTGCGGATTCTGTGGTGCGGGTCACCAGGAATGACGTCGGGTTGAGTCCATTGTTCGCGAGCCATGCCTCGATCTCATGTTGTACCTCCGTATCTTCGGCGTCTGGACCGACGACATGCTCGGATTGAATTTCGATGAATCCGTCTGGTTTGTTGTCGCCAAGGTCGTCCCGGAAATGAACAGGTGCCTGGATCCTCATATATCGCCGACTCGACTCGTGAAGGGGTTTCCGAAAGCCCGCCCAGAAGGCGGGAAGGAAGCGTCGGGCGGTCTGCGTCGTATGACCGCGTGTCCGGTCCAGCAGAGTGTCGAAATCCCCGCTTCCCCCCGTGTCAGCGTCCGACGGGATGGCCCCGATCAAGGCACGTTCGGTGCTGTGTTGGACCATCCGCACACGATCAGCCAGTCGGTAGCGCAGGTACGCTCCCAAACTGCCGGCCTGCTCCTTCGCCTCTCTTGCGATGTCGCCGTTGCGTTCGCCTCCCAACCTACTCAGCAGCAGCGGCATGCGGTGCTCGTCTCAACACTGGCGCACCAAATCGACGATTTGGCTGTCCAGGTCGGATGGTTTTTCGGAATTCGTCATGTTCTGTCTCGGCGAGATATGCATCGGGGAAGTCTGCCAGTATGAAAAGGAGCATTCCATCCCGGCGACTTCGTGATTCGATTTCGGGGCTGTCTGGGCTGAGATGCCACGAGTATCTCCCAATGGATGAAGACACGCCTTGAGTCGAAGCAGTGGCGTCACCACCCCATCGCGCGGCTCCAGCGCCGCGGGTCGGCGGCGGCTTCAAGCTCGCCCGACTCCAGGTCCTTGCGGACCGCGCACACCCCGCCCGTCCAGTGCGTCCAGTCGTCGAGGCGCTCGACGCGGTGACCGCGTGCGGCCAGCCGGTCGCACGTGGATTCGTCGATACGTCCTTCCACCGTGAGGAGTCCGGGATGGGCGGCGTGGGGCGCGAAGGTGTCGGGGTGGCTGTGGGTGACGAGGCGGGGCGCCTCGGCCGCGTCCTGGAGCTCCATTCCGAACGCCAGGTGATTGAGCAGCGTCTGCAGGTTCGCCTGGATCTGGGTGTCCCCGCCGGGGGTGCCGAACGGCATGATCCAGCGCCCCGGAGACTGGACGAGGCAGGGGTTCGGAGTGAGGCGGGGGCGTTTGCCCGGCGCGACGCACGACGGATGCCCCCGCACCGCCCACGACTGCGCCCCGCGCGACGACACCGCGAATCCCGCTCCGGGCACCACCGGGGTATCCCAGCTCGTGTCGGACGGGGTCGAGCACAGTCCGTTCCCCTCCTTGTCGACGACGCAGACGATCGACGTGTCGGGCGGCGGTCCGACCGGCTCTTCGCTGCCGGCGATCGCCGGCACGAACGGAGTGTGGCCGGGAATGCCGCCCGGCAGCGGCATCCCGGGCGAAGCGTTCCAGGGGTCGATCGCGCGGCAGCGTTCGGAGGCCCAGGGCCGCCCGACGAGTGCATCCACGGGGACGTCCACGAAGTCCGGATCGCCCAGATAGCCCTCGCGGTCGGCGAACACGAGCTTCAGCATCTCCGCGATCGCGTGGAGGTAGCCGTCGGTGCCGTATCCGAGCGCGGAGATGTCGGCAGCCTCCGCGATCGAGAGCGCTTCGAGCAGGAACGGGCCCTGGCACCATGCGCCGCAGGTGTGCACCTCGACCTCCTCGCCGTTGAACCGGAAGCGGCGCGCGACCGAGGGGAGCACCTGGCAGCGGAACGACTCCAGATCCTCGGCCGAGAGCAGCCCGTCGTTCTCGCGCTGGTGCGCGAGGATCAGGCTTGCCACGTCGCCGCGGTAGAACGCCCTGCGCACCGCCGCGAGTCCCGCCATGCGGTCGCCGCCGGCCGCGCGCTCCTCGTCGCATAGGAACTGCAGGACGCGGCCGAGGTCGGCTTGAACGAGCCTGTCGCCGGGGGCGGGGACCTCGCCGCCCGGCATCCAGATGGCCACGTTGTCCGGCCAGTGCCGCATGTCGTCGGCGTACCGGCGCACATAGTCGAGCATGACGGGGTGGCGGGCGAAGCCCCTGGATGCGTAGCGCACCGCGCGCGCCGCCACGTCGCGGAAGCACATGGTGCCCCAGCGCTCCAGCGCCTGGATGCAGGCATCGGGCGCGGCCGGCACCACGGTACGCCGGACCCCGAGCGGGATCGCGCCACTGTGGCGCTCGATAAACGCATCGGGATCGAGCGCCTGCGGCCAGCCGCCGACTCCGGTGATCGTGACGATCTCGCCGGTCTCGGCGAGGCGGACGATCATCGGCGCGACCCCGGCCACACTCACTTGGTCGCTGTAGACCACGCCGAGGGTCAGGATCGCGGCGACGCCCGCGTCGATCGCGTTGCCGCCGTTCTCCAGCGCCTCGAACGCTGCGAGTGTCGCAAGCTCGTGGCCCGTGCTGACGACGTAGTGATGACCACGGGCGGCGGGGACGACGGACATGGGAACCTGCGCGTGCGTTGGGGCCGGGATGGGCTAGTCAAGCAGAGTATAGACTGTAACGTAGCGCCGACGCTCCGCCAGCCAATGACCTCACGGAGGCCAGGACTCGATGCAACCTGTGTGTCTCGTAATCGGTGCCGGTGCAGGCATCGGGAGCAACGTGGCGGCCCGCTTCGCCCGCGAGGGGTACCACGCGGTGCTCTGCCGGCGGTCGGACGAGGAGGGCCTGAACCGCTCGGTCGCCCGCATTGTCGCGGGCGGCGGCGCGGCCTCGGGCTTCCTGCTGAACGCCGTGGCGCCCGACGCCATCGAGGAGCGGGTCGCCGCGGTCGAAGCGGACATCGGACCGATCGAGGTGGCGGTCTACAACCTGGGCGCCCAGATCGGCGACCGCTCGCTGGCGGAAACCAGCCACAAGGTCTTCGAACTGGGCTGGCGGCTCGGGACCTTCGGCCTGTTTCGGATGGCGTCGGCCGTCTGCCCGCTGATGGTGCAGCGCGGCCGCGGCACCATCCTCGTGACCTCGTCAACCGCAGCGATGCGTGGCAATCAGGGCCAGCACTCCCATGCGGCCGCCATGGGCGGGCGGCGCATGCTCTGCCAGAGCCTCAATGCGGAGTTCGGCCCCAAGGGCATCCACGTCGCGCACATCATCATCGACGGCATGGTCGATGCGCCGGATACCCTCGGCAGGATGCTCGGCGATGAGGCGTTTCAGCGGCTCCGGCAGGAGCGGGGGCTGGAGCATGACGGCTTGCTGCTGCCCGCCGAGATCGCCGACACCTATTTCCAGCTTGCCCGGCAGCACCGCTCCGCGTGGACTCACGAGATCGATCTGCGGGCGTTCTCCGACACGCCGTGGTGGAATCGCTGACTTGACCAGTACCAGCTCCGGCTTGAGAAACACTTCTTTACAATTCTTTACCGCGCCGATGTCGCTTATTGGTTGATCGAAAATCCCAGTCCCCGGACGATAGGGTTGGCGACTCGCCTCATGACATCTATGGGCGAGGATGCCGGCGCTTGAGACAAGCCGGCGCTTGAGAGCGGAGGACGACGATGAAGCGAAGCTGGAGACACGGCATTGTCGGCGGGATCGCGTTCACGGCTGCCATCGCGCTCGCCTCCACCATGGCGTCGACGTCCGCCCGGGCCGACCACACGCATGTGTGGGATGCCGCGCTGATGGGCGCTGTCATCGGCGGCCTGATCGGCTTGGCGATCAACCATGAGCCCGGCCACGTGACCACGGTCGGCACTAGGGCGGTGTCGGGCAGCCTGTACTTTGGTCACCGCGTGGGCCATCGTCAGCATTCATGGGTGCATCAGCGCCCGATGCATCATCAGCGCTGGTGGCACGACCGCAGGGTCCATCAGCGACACTGGTACGTGCATCCTAGGCGGCACCATCATGGCCACCACCACGGCTATCACCGCGGATGGAAGCGGCCGCACGCTCACCAACCGGCTTGGCTGCACCCGAGACCGCGCGCTCGGAACCACCACCATCATCGCCCCGTGTACGGCCACAACACTCATCGGGATTGCCGCGTCCTCGAACACGGGGCGCGGCCGGTCGTCGCATGCCGGGGCAGGGGCGGCCACTGGCGCATTCTCCAGTGACGCAGCCCGTCCGGAATCGCGCCGGCGACTGACGCTCGCCGCCGAACGACCTGGAGGCCGAGCGGGCGCTTCTCGTCCATAACGAAGCCATCCATCCGGTTGCCGACGTCCTGGAGCCGGAACACTTCTTCTTGCTCCTGACGGTTCCGCCGACGAGCACGATGTTGCACTGGCCTTCGAGGAAGCCGCCGGTGGCGAGCTCCTGGATCAGGGGCGAGCTCAAGGCCTATGGCTGGCCCAGCATGCAGGCGGTGCTTAGGCATCGCGGTTGGATCGTGAGCCACGAGCAGATTCAGCGCCCACGCCGCCTTGCCCCAGGCTTGGCACGCACCTATCGTGGCCGCCTGACGAGGCGAGGGGAGGAGCCGGCGTGAGCGGCGATCCGGGGCGCGGGGTGCACGACATGGGCGGGCTCCCTGCCGGTTCTATCGACCGGGCGGAGCACGCGCATGCGCCCTGGGAGAAGCGGGTGGACGCGCTCATGGTGCTGCTCGGGAGCCCCGAGCGCCGCGTCATCACCGTGGACCAGCTCCGTCGCGGCATTGAGCAGCTCGGCACCGAGGCCTACGAGGCGATGAGCTACTACGAGCGCTGGATGGCCTCGATCACCAACACCCTGCTCGCCGAGGGGGTCATCTCCTCCGACGAGCTTGGCCGCCGCATGGCCGAGGTCGAGAAACGCGGGGAGGAGGGCGCCGGCTGATGGCTGCTCGCTTCGCCGTAGGCGACCGGGTGGCGGTGCGCCGGGCCTTTCCGCTGGGCCACATTCGCACGCCCTACTATGCGCGCGGCGCCGTCGGCGACGTGGAGCGCATCTGCGGCGACTTCGGCAATCCCGAAGAGCTTGCGTTCGGGCGCCGCGACCGCCCCAAGCAGACCCTCTACCGCGTGCGCTTCGACCAGAGCGCGCTCTGGCCGGACTACGCCGGCCCGGCCGGCGATACCATCGACATCGAGCTCTACGAGCACTGGCTCGAGCCCGCGACGGAGTGAGTGATGGCGACCCACACCCACGATCATCAGCACGATCATACTCCCCCGCCCGACGAGGACGGCCCACTCGGCTACTACGAGACCATGGAGATCGCCGTACGCGAGCTCCTGATCGAGAAGGGTGTTTTCGGCGCCGACGACGTGCGCGCCGCGATCGAGGCGATGGACGCCCGCAGCCCCGCGAAGGGAGCGCAAGTCGTGGCCCGCGCCTGGACCGACCCGGCCTTCAAGGACGCATTGCTGGCGGACGGCAGTGCGGCCTGCGCCAGCCTAGGAATCGAGCTCGGGCCGCTGCGCCTGATCGCCGTCGAGAATACCGCGACCGTACACAACGTGATCGTCTGCACGCTTTGCTCGTGCTATCCGCGCAACCTCCTGGGCCTGCCGCCCGACTGGTACAAGGCAAAGGCCTATCGCTCGCGGGTGGTGCGCGAGCCCCGCGCCGTGCTGCGCGAGTTCGGCACCGAGATTCCCGACGACGTGACCGTGCGGGTGCACGATTCAACCGCCGACATGCGCTACATTGTCGTGCCTCGGCGGCCCGACGGCACCGAGGGCTGGGAGGCCGAGCGCCTCGCCGCGCTGGTGACCCGCGACTGCATGATCGGCGTGACGGTTCCGAAGAGCCCCTGACGCCGGCAAGGTTGCGCGCGACGGGGCGTCGAGCGGCCCTATCTTGAGAAGGATCGACTTGGACCATGCATGATCTCGTGATTCGCGGCGCCATGGTCGCCGACGGCGTCGGCAACCCGTTGATCCGTGCCGATGTCGCCGTCAGCGACGAGCGCATCGTCGAAGTCGGCGACGTGACCGAGCGCGCGCGGGAGACGGTGGACGCCGACGGCCTCGTGCTCGCGCCCGGCATCGTCGACGTGCACACCCACTACGACGCCCAGGTCACCTGGGAGAGCCAGGTGACGCCCTCGCCCTCGCTCGGCGTCACCACCGTGGTCATGGGCAATTGCGGCTTCAGCATCGCGCCCTGCCCGCCTGATCGGCGCGAGCAGATGGCCCGCAACCTGGCCGAGGTCGAGGGCATGTCCATCGCGGCGCTTGAGGCCGGAATCGACTGGGGCTTCGAGAGCTTCCCGGAGTATCTGGCGCAGTTGCGGCGCAAGGGCTGCTACCCCAACGCCGGCGTCTTCGTCGGCCACTCGGCGGTGCGCACCACCGTGCTCGGCGCCGAAGCCTCGGAGCGCGCGGCGACCGAGGACGAGATCGCCACCATGCGCGGCATCGTGCATGAGGCGATGGAGGCCGGCGCCATCGGCTTCGCGACCTCGACCTCGATCAATCACAACGGCGACGGCGGGGTGCCGATGCCGTCACGGCTCGCGGAAGACGACGAGCTGCGCGCGCTGGTGGGGGTGCTCGGCGAGCTCGGCCGAGGCACCTTCCAGCTTACCGTCGGCCCGAGCATGACGGTGGAGCGGCTGGAGAGCATGGCTGCCGAAACCGGCCGGCCGATCTTCATGACCGCCGCCCTCCACAACGATACCTTTCCCGATCGCGCCATCGGGATGTTGGAGGGCGCCGCCGCCGCGCAAAGCCGCGGCAACGGTGTGTGGGCCCAAGTCTCGTGCCAGCCACTCTGCATGGATTTCTCCATGCGGACCGCCTTCCCGCTCCAGAGTCTCGATGCCTGGGAGCCGCTGCACACGGCATCGGACGAGGAGTTTCTGGCGGTCGTCGCAAGCCAGGATTTCCGCAACAGGTTCCGGGAGGACCTGGAAAAGCCGAAGCAGGGCAAGATCTTCTACGGCGATTGGCGGCGCGTCGAGGTGGCGATGGCGGCGACGCCGGCGCATCGGACGCTGGAAGGCGAGACCATCGAGGCTATCGCCGAGCGCGAGGGCCGCGATCCGGTCGACGTCATGTTCGATATCGTCGTCGACGAGAAGCTGGGCACCACCTTCAACGCCGCCCTTCTGAATGCCGACGAGGCGGCGGTGGAAGAGCTGCTGCTCCACGACGCAGGCCTCGTCAGCCTGTCGGATGCCGGCGCCCACCTCTGTTACCTCTGCGATGCCGGCTACGGCCTGCACCTGCTCGGCCACTGGGTGCGCGACAAGGGCGTGTTCGATCTGGCGGACGGCATCCGCCGGGTCACCAGCATGCCGGCGCGGCTCTACGGCATCGCCGATCGCGGCGAGATCGCGCCCGGCAAGTTTGCGGACTTGCTGCTGTTTGATCCGGCGACGGTCGGGCGCGGCGCGATCAGGCGGGTTGACGACCTGCCTGGCGGCGAGAGCCGGCTCGTTCGAGACGCGAGCGGGGTGCACCGGGTCTGGGTCAACGGCACCGGCGTCTACGACGAGAACGGCTACCGCGACGTACCGCCCCCCGGCCACGTACTCGATCGCTATCTGAGCTGATCCGGGAGGCGCGCCGCGGCCACGGGCAGCGGTCCGGCCTGCCGCCCGCGCCATTATTCAGATCCAGGCTAACGCGGCACCTCGAGCCCCAGCTCGTGCCAGATCCAGGCCGTGTCGTAGGGCTTCTCGTCCTGTTGCGCGGCGCGGTGTTGCTCCGTGTTCTCCAGCTGCTTGAGCCAGTCTATCGCCTGTGCGCGGCCCTCCGTCGTCGCCGCGGCCTGCCGCAGGGTCTTGCCATCCAGCATGGGAATCGGTTCGTCCAGGGTGCGGCGGTAATGCTCGTCGAGGTAGGCATGGATGATCCCCGCCGCCTCTTCGGGTGGAAGTCCGGGTTCGTCCTCCGCTCGTCCGGTGAACTGCGCCATTACCTGTTCCGGATCCTGGAGAGAGATCAGCGGGCTCCCCACGAGATCGCCCAGACGAGACGCCAAGAGGTCTCGCCCCCGCTCGGCCCGTTCCCGCGAATTGGCGGTGAGAACCAGCGCACCGCCCACCAACGCGGCGTCGCCGAGCGACGTCATGCGGATGGTGTCCTCCGCCTCGGCCGTTGGAGGCTCCTCGCGGTCCCCATCCATCCGGTCGAACGGCGAACCCGGTGCCAGCCAGGCCCAGTGCGCCTCGTCGCCCTCCACCCTTTCGAACGTCTCGATCCCGTCGAGTACTGCGGCCACCTTCGCCTCGTCTCCCGCGACGGGAAAGCGTACCTCGGAGAAGACGATCGCCTCGTTGTCGCTGTTGCGAAGCTCCGGCGGGGGAGCCTGAAGCTGCATGACCCTGTCGATCGTCCAGTGCTCCGAGAATATCGGCGCGCACGGCAGTCCCAGAACGATCACTCGCCGCACTGCTTCCAGCTCTATCGGCGAATCGTCGCCCGTCTCTTCGGCCGCTTCCCGCAACTCCTCTTGCATCCGCTCCGCCATCTCGTCGAATACCGACAAGAGCTCCTCCGAAGCCTCGTGGCGAAACCGCAGAATGCCGCCCGTGAAATGCTCCCTCCCGTTCACGTTGACGATGCGCGCCGCCACGCGGTCCCAACGAGCGAGCGATTGCGAGCCCTGCTTCTCGTTTACCGTCACCGCCTCCCCGCCCAGGATCAGGTCGCGCACCGTCACGCTCCGACCCGGATCGACGTCGACGATCTCGTAGAGAGACACGACGGAATCCTTCAGCGCCTCGAGGTAGCGCCTGGCAGAAACGGCTTCGCGCCACCCGCGCCGCTTGAGATAGTCGTCGATTACGTTCTGTTGGTCGTTTTCGCCGAATCGGGCGGTAAGGAAGTCCTCGGTGATGAAGACGTGCAGCATGAAGGCGCTGTCGCCGAGAAGTTCGGCGATGTCATCTCCGGACATGTCCAGGGCGTCGGCGACGGGATCGATGTGAGCGTCGTATATCTCCATCTGCAGCGCTTCCCATTCCTCCCTCGCCGCCCACTTGAAGAGGTTTTCTGTCGCCTTATCGACGCCGGGAATGCGCATGGAACGATCGGCTTCTGAGTCCTTTGCCGCTACGCCTGAAGGTAGTCGGGATTGCCCGGTGTCACAACGCGGGTCACCCGCCACGCCTACTGATCGGCGCCGGCTTGCGGGACCGCCGGGGTGGGCGTCGCGTCGCTGATGAACGGCCGCTCCGCCCTGGGCACGATGGTAGGTTCGGGCTCGCCGCCCTCGGCCACGCGCACCACCACGTCGAGCCGGGATTTGCCGCCGCCGAACACGGCCCCTCGTGTCGGCGCCGCATCGGCGTAGTCGCGGCCAATGGCAATGCGCACGTGGCGGTGATCGGCGATGGTGTCGTTGGTGGGGTCGATCCCGAACCAGCCCAGATCGGGGAGCAGGAACTCCGCCCAGGCATGGCTCGCTCCCTCGGGTGTTTGCTCGCCCGGCGCGCCTTCCCGGTGCAGGTAGCCCGAGACGTAGCGGCTCGGAATCCCCCACGAGCGCGCGATGGCGATCATCACGTGAGTGTAGTCCTGGCAGACCCCGCTGCCGGTCTCCAGGATGTGCTCGATCGGCGAATCCACCGCCGTGCTGCCCGGCTCATAGCGGAAGGCGTCGTGCAGCATGCGCCCCAGCTCCAGCAGCGAGGAGAGGGGGTCGCCGCCCCGGCTCAGGCCCTTGTCCTCCACGAATGCCGCAAGCGCCGGGCCCGGGCGCGCGAAGGCGCTCGGCGCGAGGAACTCCCAGTAGGCGAGAGGGGGCGCGGCCTCCGCCAGCGCATCCCAGGCATCGCTCTCCATGCGCTCCGGCAGGTCCGGCGCCGGCGCGGTCTCGACCTCGGCCCGCGATTTCACCACGGTGTGCTCGTGCGACCGGTGCACGTTGAACAGGTGGCAGCCGTTGCCGAAGGGGTCCGTGAACGCAACAGGCGCGGCGGCGGGGTCGATCTCCAGGGCGAAGGAGGCGACGTGCTGCCCGCCGTCCGCCCGCGGCTGCAGGCGCAGCACCATCAGGCTGCCCTGCGCCGGCTGCTGGTAGCGGAAGTCCGAAAGGTGCTCGACGGTGAACCGCCGCGGGGTGTCCGCGCTCACGGCGCGTCCTTGATCTCGTAGTTGAAGTAGGCGGCCGCGATGTCGTCGTGCAGCAGGCGGCAGGACGCGCCGAACGCCTGCAGCGCCTCCCGCGTGGCATCGTCGTCCCCGCGGTCGCGGTCGGGCCAGTCGTGGTCGATGCTGGCGGCCATGCGGCCCGCGCGGCGCTCGGCCTCGATCTGCAGCCGCGGTCCGCTGGAGACGGCATCGAGCGCCTCCACGATGCGCCCCAGCGCATGGCGGATGGAATGCGACAGCGCGGGATCGGTGACCAGGAAATCGACCATGCGGGGCGGGCGAAGCTCCAGGGAATAGAGGCGGCGGTAAGCGAAGTGCGCCTCGCAGATCCAGAGCAGCGAGAGCCAGTCGGCTTCGCAGTCGGGCGCGGCGGTGGGGAACAGCGCGATGTGCGCGTTCATCAGCGCGGCGATCAGCTGCGCCCGTTCGACGAAGCGCCCGAGCTGGAGAAAGTGCCAGCCGTCGTCCCGGTAGATCGTGCCCTCGGCGACGCCGGAGACGGTGCGGAGGGCGCCCTCGGTGCGGTCGTAGAAGGAGCCCGGCTGCTTGTTCCAGATGGTCTCCATCTCGACATCGCGCAGGTCGAAGTAGGCGAGGTTGAGGGAGGACCACATCTTGTCGGGGATGATGTTGCGCACCTGCCGGGCGCTCTCGCGCGCCGCCGCGACGCAGTTGCGGATCGCATCGGGGTTGGTCGGCTCGAAGGTGAGGTCGTCGGCCAGCGTGTAGGCGTCCGCCAGCATGAAGTCCTCGTCGTCCGGCGGCGGGTCCAGGTGGCCGCCGAGCGGGGTGCGGCCGACCGCCATGTAGAGCCTGCGCCAGCTCTGGTCGATCTGCTCGACCGGCCGGTCCTCGATGATGATGAACTGCTCCGCCAGCAGGTGGCAGCCGTGCTGGGCCCGTTCGAGATAGCGGCCCATCCAGTAAAGGCCCTGGGCGGTGCGGGAAAGCATGGCCTAGTCCGACAGCACCCAGAGGTCCTTGCCGCCGCCGCCCTGGCTCGAGTTGACCACGAGCGAGCCCTTGACCAGCGCGACCCGGCAGAAGGCGCCGGGGACGAGGCGTATCTCGTTGCCGCGCAGCACGAAGGGGCGGAGGTCGACGTGGCGGGGCGCCGCGCCGTCGGGCGTCAGGCAGGGCGAGACCGAAAGGTCGAGCACCGGCTGGGAGACGTAGTTGGCCGGGTTCCGCCGCAGCTCCTCGGCGTAGGCCGCGCGCTCGGCTGGCGAGGCCTGTGGCCCCACCAGCATGCCGTAGCCGCCGGATTCGCCCACCATCTTGACGATCAGCGTCTCCAGGTTGTCGAGCGTGTACTCCAGCCCCTCGGGCTCGCGGCAGAGGTGGGTGTCCACGTTGGCGAGCAGCGGCTCCTCGCCCAGGTAGTAGCGGATCATGTCGGGCACGTAGGCGTAGACGCTCTTGTCGTCGGCGACTCCGGTGCCCGGCGCATTCGCAATGGTCACGTTGCCGAGCCGGTAGGCGTAGAAGAGGCCGGGCGTGCCCAGCTGCGAATCCGCGCGGAAGGCCAGCGGGTCGATGAAGTCGTCGTCGATCCGGCGGTAGATCACGTCCACCTTCCGCAGGCCCGCCGTGGTCCGCATGTAGACGAAGCCGTTGTGGACCAGCAGGTCGCTGCCCTGCACCAGCTCGATGCCCATCTCTTGCGCCAGGAACATGTGCTCGTAGAAGGCAGAGTTGTAGACGCCGGGCGTCAGCAGCACGATGCAGGGGTCGGAGACGCCGGGCGGCGCGAGCTCGGCCAGCGTCTGCCGCAGCAGCTGGCCGTAGTGCTCGATGCCGCGCACGTGATGGCGGCGGAACAGGTTGCGCAGGCTGGTCTTCAGCGCCCGCCGGTTGGCCAGCATGTAGGAGACGCCGGACGGCACCCGCAGGTTGTCCTCCAGCACCACGAAGCCCTCGTTGGTGCGCACGATGTCGGTGCCGCAGAGCGCGACGTAGACCCCGTGCGGCACTTCCAGGCCCCGCATCTCGACCCGGTACTGCGGGCAGCCCCGCACCAGGTCCACCGGAATCACCCCGTCCTCGATGATCCGCCCGGGGCCGTAGACATCGGCGAGGAAGCGGTTCAGCGTCTCCAGCCGCTGCCTCAGGCCCCGCTCGACCAGGGCCCAGTCGGCGGCGTCCAGCAGCCTCGGCAGGAAGTCGATGGGGATGATCCGCTCCTGCGCGCCGTCCTCGCCGTAGACAGCGAACGTGATCCCCTGGTGCAGGAAGGAGCGCTCGGCGTACTCCTGCATGGCGGCGATTTCGGCGGGGCGCATCCGGTCCAGCGCCTCGCAGAGCTCTCGGCAGTGGGCGCGCGGCACGCCGGTGGCCTCGAACATTTCGTCGTAGAAGGCCGGACGTGTTTCGTACGCGGCGAACAGACGCTTTCCGGCTCCTGCCGGGTCGTCGCTATCGGCCCCCGATTGCCTGCCGCGCGATTCGGGAGGCATCGGTCACGCTCGCAATGTGCCAACCACGGCGCGATTGTCCTTTGAATTCGTGGCGATTCGCAAGCGCGTCCGCCGCTGCCGCTGCCCCGTTTCGAAGACTTTGACCGGCTTCCAGCGCCGGCCTCAGATAGAGCGCGGCGAGGCCGTTGATCTCCGGTGCCGGATCGCGGGTCAGACCGTAGCGAAGCGTTTCGCCCCGTTCCGCGAGGTAGAGGGTCCCGCCGATCCAGTCCCAGAGCGAGAGCACGGTGCCGAAATTCTTGTCGTGGTGCCGCTCTTCCACCGAATGGTGGATCTGATGCTGGGCCGGCGACATCAGGAGCCGCTCCACCCGCTGCCCGTAGCCGATGCGCACGTGCGAATGGCGCAGGTTGGAGCCTGCGGCATTGAACGCGAACAGAAAGACGCTCGCGCCGAGCACCGTGAAGAGGTCCACCGCGCTGCCGAAGAAGAAGATGAAGACCGCGACCACGACCGCCTGCACGACCGTGCCACGCAAACTGAACAGCACCGCCTCAAGCGGGTGGGTGCGATAGACTGTGAGCGGGGTCAGCGTCGTCGCCGAGTGGTGGACCTTGTGAAACGCCCAGAGCGCCGGCCAGCGGTGCAGCGCGCGATGCACTAGGTACTTGGAAAGGTCGTCGCAGAGGAAGTGGCAGACCGTGAAGCTCGCCACGACGAGCCAGCCGGGGAGGGCGAGGTCCGGCCGCCCGCCGATCAACGTGTACAGCCCTGTGAAGAGCGCGGTGGCGATCGCCATCCGGCCCACCAGTCTGGGCGCGATCACCATCATCAGCGCCTGGTTGATGGCGAACATCTTGTAGTCGGCACGGGCCGAGGCCGACCACCAGATCGCGCGGGAGAAGATCAGCCGCCGCCCGGCCGCGGCGCCGGCGCGCAGGTTCCATCCCGCGGCGCCCAGCATCACGACGCAGGCGATGGCGAGCGCCGCGAACAGGTAGCCGACGAAGACCCGCTTCCTGGGATCGACGAAGCCGTCGGCGAGCCCGCCGAGATAGTCGAGGACGATCGACTCCACCGCGCCGGTGCTTACCTCCTATCTCCCCGCGACGCCCGCCACCCTGGCGGACGCCGCGGCAGAGAATAGCGCCTCAGTCGTTCTCGGCGCTCGCGCCGTCGCCGAGCTTTTCCAAAAGCGATTCCATGTCGGAGAGCTGATCGTTCTGGCGGGCCTCGACGGCGAAGGCGGAGACCATGAGGTTTTGCAGCTTCAGCATGTCGTACTGGTATGTCGCGAGCGGCTTGGACTCGTCCTTCACGTAGTTACCCTGGCTGTCGATGTCGGTGACCTGACTCGTATTCGGGAGCACCGGGCCGAAGCCGATGATCCGGTTGAGCCTGACCGCCGTCTCCCCCAGGTTGTCGCGGCCGGTCTGGAGCGCGAGCGCGAAGCCCTTCAGCTCGCCCCAGTGCTTGGCGTAGGCGCGGAAGGCCTTGGCGGGATCGCCGCCCGACTCGAGAATGATCTCCAGCTTGCCGAGGTCTTTGTAGACCGAGCCTGCGTACTTGAACACGGCTTCCGCCAGCACCGTCTCCCAGTTGGTGCGGATGGTCTCGGCGTAGCCCTGGAGCGTGCTGCGCTGCTCGTCGGTCAACGCCGCGCCGTTCGCCTCGGTGATCACCTTGCGGCCGTCGAGGAAGGCCCGGGTGATGGTGTGGAGGTAGTCGGTGCCCGACTTGTCGAAGGCGGCGGCATAGTAGGCCGGCCCGAAGGCCATCTCGCTCTTGAGATCGACCGCGCCGTCCTGGTTTAGATCGGCGTAAGCCAGCGCGTCTTCCGGCTTCTCCGACTTGCTGCCCTGCTTGGCGATCTCGTAGACCGCCTGCGGCGTCAGGTTCAGCGTGTGGGCGGGCGTGCCGAAATAGCCGAACGCCTCGTCCCAGGAATGCTCCTTGCCGGTATAGGCGGCGCCCTCCTTGTAGGGCTGGTCGTTGGGCTTGTTGTCGGCGCGCAATTTCTCGTCCAGGTAGTTGTCGACCGCCTGGTTGTAGAACACCGCACCCAGGAGGAACTTGGAGATGAGCTGCGGATAGTCGTAGCCGTTCGCCGCATCGAAGCCCTTCTCTGCCGCCGACGCCTTGTCGATCCAGAACGACACGAGTTCGGGCCCGGTCATGTTGTTGGGCATGCCCGGCACCGCGCCCTTGTAGGTCTTACCGGCGAGGTTGGTTCCCTTGCTGAGCTCGTCGACGCCGCTCTGCTTCACCACGAACGGCCCCTTGGTGGCCGGCGCGATGATCGCACGGCCCGCGTCCTTGCCCTCGAAGTAGGCGGTCATCTCGGCCTTCAGCTCGGCATCCGGCGCGCCGGTGCCCTTGCCGGCGAGTTTCTTCAGAGAGTCATGTAGGACCTGGCGGGCGATCTGTCCGCCGTAGGAGACCGATGTCTTCGCTGAGCCCTCGTAGCCTTTCAGGGTGACCGGAAAGCCCGCATAGACATCGCCCTCTGCGTGCGCTGCCACCGGCAGCACGGCAAGGGCGAACAGGGCTGTACCTACGGCAATGGTTCGCCTCATGGTGTCGTCTCCCTTATCTCTGGCATGGGCTGACCCGCACTCGGACTCGCTGTCCTCGCCGGGGGCTGAAAACGAAAACATTCGGTCTAGTGCAGCGTGTGCGGCGCAACCGCGTCCGCCGAAAGGCTGGTCGGGAAGCCCGCGCTTTCGGTCAGCATGAGTCGCTGCGGCAGCTGGAACCCGGCCTCGAACAGCGCCCGCGCGAACGCGGCGCCATCGGCTGCTGCGGTTCGCACCGCTGCGGGCGGAAGGAACCAGGAGAGCAGAGAGGCCGCGTGCCGGTGGTCGCCCTCCTGGCAGCTCGCGAGGAACGACAGGAAGAGCCGCTCGTCATTGCTGACGAAGCGGCAGCACATGGGATTGAGCCGCAGGCTGCGCACGCCCGCGCAGCCGAAAATGTCGAGGGTTCGCTCCAGGGCCTCCGCAGCTTGCATGCCTGCCGCGGGACCGCCGGTCGCGCAGAGCGCCACGCTGAGTTCGCCGCCGACGCGCGCACGCACGTCGCGCCGGCAGGCCGAGGCCTCGTTCTCGGTGGCCGCAGCGCCGTGGCCGGCGGCGGCGAGCCTGCGCGCGGACCAGAGCACGAGTTGTTCGGCAAAGGTGAGGCGGGGAATCGTCATCCCCGGCGCGGTCGAGCGGCGCGGCGCAACTGTTTGAAGATCCTGTTGAATTACGCCGCCGGCCATGTTGCCCTCCAGCCTCCGCCGGGACTCTGCCCGATCCGATGCCCCCGCTGCGAATGCAATCGTGTCGCATAACCATAGCGGCTTGTTCAGCAAATGCAACTCATTCTTATTATCTCAAGATCAGGGCGGCGAGGGGGCGATGCTCCCGCCTATGTCGCGTCCGGGCCCGCGCAATCCAGAAGAGTGGTGAATAATTCGCGCCGGTCCGCTATCCATCGAAGAGTGGCACATCCACGACCCTCTCGGGAGCCGAGGACGATGAAGTTTCAACTGGCGATCAACATGGAGCGTCTGGCGCCCGACCTCGACATGACCGATGTCGAGCGCCACACGCTGGAGATGGTGCAGATGGCCGACGAGGGCGGGTTCGCCATCGCCTGGGCCGCCGAGCACCACGCGCTGGAGATGACCATCGCGCCCAATCCGTTCCAGATTCTGACCTGGTGGGCTGCGCACACCTCGCGCATCCGGCTCGGCTCGGCGGTGGTGGTGGCGGCGTACTGGCACCCGATCAAGGCGGCGGGCGAGGCCGCGCTGCTGGACCTCTACAGCGGCGGGCGGCTCGAATTCGGCATCGGCTCCGGCGCCTACCAGCGCGAGTTCGACCGCATGCACCCCGGCCTGCAGCGCAACGACGCGTTCCAATACATGTTCGAGATGCTGCCCGTGGTGAAGGCGCTCTGGCAGGGCGACCACGCGCACGAGGGCGAGTTCTGGTCCTTCCCGGCCGCGACCTCGGTGCCGAAGCCGCTACAAAAGCCGCATCCGCCGATCTGGATCGCGGCGCGCTCGCCCGACACATACGACTTCGCGGTGAAGCACGAGTGCAACATCCTCTCCTGGCCGCTCACCCGCCCGATGTCGGAGGTCGAGGCCTACAAGGGGCGCATGGAGTCGGCGCTTGCCGACAACCCCGGCAAGCGGCGGCCGATCTTCGCCACCATGCGCCACACCGTGGTCTACGACCGCAGGGAGGACTGGGAGGTGCCGGTGAAGGCCGCGATCCGCCAGTTTGGCCAGTTCGAGAACCTGTTCAAGAACCTGGGCGACGTCGCCAACGGCTTCCCGCGGACGATCCCGCTTACGGAACTGGAGAACCGGAGCGAGTACGACCCGCGCATGCTCCACGACAACCTGATGTTCGGCACGCCGGACGAGGTGATCGGCAAGCTCAGGGCCTACGAGGTGCTCGGCGTCGACCAGTTCACCTACTATGCGAGCCTTGGCCTCGGCATGAAGGAGCAGAAGCGCTCGCTGAAGCTGTTCATCGACGAAGTGATGCCCGCGTTCGCGTGACGCCGCGTGCGATCCCGGCACTGAACGGCTGGCGCGAATGAGCGCGGGCAGCGTCAGCGAGACGGCCTGGGAGCGACACGGCAGCGGGCCACCGGTCGTGCTGATCCACGGCTTCGGGCTCAACCGCGCCATGTGGCAGTGGATGCTGCCGGCGCTCACGCCGCATTTCAGCGTGCTGACCTACGACCTGCTGGGGCACGGCGAGAGCGCGCCGCCGCACGGCACGCCCGACCTCGCCATGTTCTCCCGGCAGCTTCTCGGCCTCATGGACCGCTGCGGCATCGAGCGCGCGGCCGTGGTGGGCTTCTCTCTCGGCGGCATGATCGCGCGCCGCGTCGCGCTGGATCATCCAGACCGGCTGTCGGCGCTCGCGATCCTGAACTCGCCGCACGATCGCAGCCCCGCCGAGCGTGAGGCGGTTCGCAAGCGCGTCCGTCAGACGGAAAAGCGCGGGCCTGCTGCAAACGTGGAGCCCGCCCTCGAGCGCTGGTTCACGTCGGCCTTCCGCGCCGAGGCGCCGGACACTGTCGCCCTCGTCCGCGCGTGGATCATGCGCAACGATTCCGCCCTTTATCCGCAGTTATACCGGGTGCTCGCCGAGGGCGATGCCGAATTGGTCCAGGGGCTGGAGCGAATCCCGTGTCCCACGCTGGTGATGACTGGTGAGGACGACCCCGGCAACACGCCCGCCATGGCGCGTGCCATGGCCGGTCTGATCCCCGGCGCCCGGCTCGTGATCCTGCCGGGCCTCAGGCACATGGCGCTCGCCGAAGCGCCCGATGCGGTCAACGCGCCGCTTTGCGCCTTCCTGCGCGACGCAGCGATCAGGCTCCGAGAATCTGTATCCGGATCGGGGACGGTCGGCCCCCCGCAGCCGGGTTGTTGACCTGAGGGCAGTTGGAGACGATCGCGAGGACGTCGCGCTCGGCCCGCAAGTCGACGTGATCGCCAGGCTTCGACGGGCCGTCGACGAAGGTCCGCTCCGCCAGACGGCCCCCGTCATAGACCGGCACGGCGCAGAAAAAGTTCACGTTGGGCACGATGTCGGTCCAGCCCAGGCCGTGCTCCGCCAGGGCGGTCAGGAAGTTCTCACGGCAACCCGGCACGCCTTCCACGCCGTAGAGCATGGCGTTGCTGGGGGCGCTGCAGCAGCCGGCGATGGTGTCATGATGGCCGCAGGAGTCGGCGACGATAGTGAAGAGCGCCCGTCCCCGGTCCGAGTAGAGCGCGTGGCCCGTGGTCAGGCGAAGCGTGCCGCTCTTCTTGATCGTGTTCGGCGCGTAGTAGCGTTCGCTCGGATCAGCCGCGTCGTAGCACAGGAAATCGACGCCCTGTTCACCCTCCAGGTCGACGATGCGCAACACCTGGTCCCGTTGCAGGCAGGCCGACCACGGAGCCCCCGGCGCCACGACCTCGTCCCGGACAACAGGTAGCGCACCCTCTTGGTTCATCACCGTGTCCTCCAGTCTGACCCATCGTATAGCCTAACCCATCTGGGACGCATCGATTGCCGGCGAGTCTTCTTGGCACGGAAGAGCAGGCCCGTCCGGGAACGACGGATAAAGCGCTACCCAAACGCGGCGAGGATCCCGACGCCACCGACCACCATGCCGACGCCGCCCCATTGCAGCGGCGAGACCGGCTCGCGCAGGAAAATCCGCGCCAGCACCACCGTCACCACCGTGTAGCCCACGCTCGCCACGATCGCGTACTCGCCGTTGGGCAGATCGAGCCCGGTGTAGAGCAGCAGATGGCCCAGGGTGTCGAGCAGCCCGAAGGCGGCTAGGATCGGCCAGGCCCGCATCGGCAGGCGCACGCGATCGCGCCGGGCAAGCAGGATCGCCCCGATCCCGACGAGGCCGATAAGGCGGACCACCAGCACGGTCTGCAGGGGGCCGTAGATCTCGACAGCCTGGTCGGCGGCGGTAAGCGAAGCGGCGAAGGTTGCGGCGGCGATCAGCGCATAGAGGATCGTGCGCCGGATTACCGCGGGCGCGTATTCTGGCTCGGCGCGATCGCCGGCGACCGTCGACCGCGCGACCAGCCAGACCCCGGCCATGGTGGCGACCATCGCGACCCAATGGAGCGGGTCGGGACGGGCACCGAGGGCGACGGAGATCGGCACCGCGATCGCCGGGTAGCAGGCCACCACCGGTGAGGCGAGCGACACCGGGCCGTGGGTGATGGCATGATAGAACAGGAGCGAGCCGATCACGGTGCCGGCGCCGATGCCGAAGAGCCAGTGGATGCCGTCGAGGCGCCAGTCGAAGGGCTCGCCCGACGCCACCATGATGGCCGCGATCAGCGCGGCGCCGAGCGTCATCATCGTGCAGGTCGCCACCAGGACGCCCACCGAGCGGCCGGCAAAACGCGCGATGACGTCCGAGAGGCCCCAGGCGAGCGCGCAGCCCGCGCCCCAGGTGGCCGCGCTCTCTAACATCGACCCGCTGTCACCACGTCATGCGATCATACGGGGCAGCCGACCGCGCACGCGTTGGCGGCCGGGCGGATGAGGGCAGTACGAAAGCGGGGCCATGGCGGCGCGGATTATGGGGGAGGGCGCCTGCGATGGCGACCCAGGCTGCGGCGCGCTGGCGCAAGAATTCTGTTGCCCCATCCGTCCTGTGATGTCGTAATTTGAACAGAGCGATGCGGGGAGGCGCCTGACCGGCGTCGATGCCATGAGGACCACCGATCCTGGAAGCCAATTCGGCTTCCTGATGGTCCCGAAATTCTCGCTCGGCGCGCTCTCGAGCGCGATCGAGTCGCTTCGGCTCGCCAACTACGTCAGCGGCCAGACCCTCTACGAATGGCGCACTGTCTCCGTGGACGGCGAGGCTGTGGCGTCGTCCGCCGGCCTCAGCGTCGCCGCGGACCTTTCCATCGGAGACGCCGCCGAACGGCTGTCGACCGTCTTCGTCTGCGGCGGCATCGATACCCACCTGTTCGAGGACTCGCGGCTCGCGATCTGGCTGCGGCAGATCGGGCGGCGCGGCACCAACATCGGCGCGCTCTGCACGGGCAGCCAC
This sequence comes from Alphaproteobacteria bacterium, assembly GCA_022826345.1. The sequence goes on along the minus strand of JAJDVB010000205.1, from coordinate 54,594 downwards.
GTTCTGGCGCGCCTCGGGCTGCTCGACGGCTATCGCTGCACCATCCACTGGGAGAACCTGCCCGGCTTCATCGAGGATTTCCCCAACGTGGAGGTCAGCGAGGACATTTTCGTCATCGACCGCAACCGCTACACCTGCGCGGGCGGCATGGCGGCCTCCGACATGATGCTGAGCTTCATCAACCGCGATCACGGCTACGAGCTGGCCGCGGCGGTCTCGGAAGCGCTGGTGTGCGAGCGCATCAGGGGCGAGGACGACCACCAGAGGATGGCGTTGCGCCTTCGCCTCGCCGTCAGCCAACCCAAACTTCTCTCCACCATCAACGTGATGTCGGAGAATATCGAGGCGCCGCTGAGCCAGACCGAACTCGCGCGGGAAATCGGCCTCTCGACCCGTCAGCTCGAACGACTGTTCCTGAAATACCTGAACTGCACGCCCAGCCGCTATTACCTCGAAATGCGGCTCAACCGCGCCCGCGCCCTGCTGCAGCAGACCTGCATGTCCGTGACCAACGTGGCGCTCGCCACGGGTTTCGTCTCGGCCTCGCACTTCTCGAAGTCGTTCCGTCTGCACTTCGGGCACGCACCGCGCGACACGAAGCGGCTGACCAGCGGCTCGCCTCCGTTCCGCGCGGTCGATGCCGAATTGCCGAGATCGGCGTCTTTGTAACGCGTCCTGCGGTGACACTGGCGGTCTCATGGGGCTTTGTCGCAGGCCAGCAAGCCAGTGTCGCGTCCGGGACAGACTGTCCGCCCCATGTGATTGAAGAGAGACTGGGTTAAGGTGCCGCGCGCATGCCTGCAAAGCGGGTCTGCAGGGGAGGCGTGCGGCGCCGATGAGCTACAGCCCGGCGCCGTCAACGCCCGGATCAGGACAGTGGCCATGTCGGACGACGACATCATTCTCAGCGAGCTGAGCGACGCCGATCTCGTCGAGCAGATGCACGACGACCTCTACGACGGTCTCAAAGAGGAGATCGAGGAGGGCGTGAACATCCTGCTTGAGCGCGGCTGGGCGCCCTACACGATCCTGACCGACGCGCTGGTCGAGGGCATGCGCATCGTCGGCATCGATTTTCGGGACGGCATCCTCTTCGTGCCGGAGGTTCTGAAGTCCGCCAATGCCATGAAGGGCGGCATGGCGATCCTCCGCCCGCTGCTGGCCGAGACCGGGGCGCCCCGCGCGGGCAAGATGGTCATCGGCACCGTCAAGGGCGACATCCACGACATCGGCAAGAACCTCGTCACCATGATGATGGAGGGCGCCGGCTTCGAGGTGATCGACCTCGGCATCAACAACCCGGTGGAGAACTACCTCCAGGCGCTGGAGGAGCACGAGCCCGACATCCTCGGCATGTCGGCGCTGCTCACTACGACGATGCCCTACATGAAGGTCGTGATCGACACGATGAAGGAGAAGGGCATCCGCGACGACTATCTTGTGATGGTGGGCGGCGCGCCGCTCAACCAGGAATTCGCGACGGCGGTGGGCGCGGACGCGTATTGTTCCGACGCCGCGATCACGGTGGAGACCGCCAAGGAGCTGATGAAGCGCCGGCACAATCTGGGCGCCGCCGGGGCGACCGCCGCCTGAGTCCCGCGCGCAATGGTAGAAGCCGCGACGCCCACGCACACCGACCTCTCGGTCGATGAAGAGGCCGCCTTCGCCTCCGCCGGGCCGGCCCGCGCGCTGGTCATCGCCTGCGGCGCGCTCGCGCGCGAAATCGTGGACTTCCGCGCGGCCAACGGCTTCGATCATCTCGACATCACCTGCCTGCCGGCCAAGCTGCACAATCGCCCGCACCTGATCCCGGACGCGGTGCGTGCGAAGATCCAGGCGAACAGGGCGGACTATCGCGCAATCTTCGTGGCCTACGGCGATTGCGGCACCGGCGGCCTGCTCGACAAGGTGATCGAGGAGGAAGGCGTGGAGCGCATCGAGGGCCCGCACTGCTACGCCTTCTACACCGGCCAGCAGGCGTTCGCTGCCATCACCGACGACGATCCCACTCAGTTCTTCCTCACCGACTACATGGTGCGCCACTTCGACCGGCTGATCATCGAGGGCCTGGGGCTGGACCGTTGGCCCGAGCTCAGGGACGACTATTTCGGCAACTACACCAACTGCGTCTACATCTCCCAAGTCCGCGATGAGGCGCTGGAAGCAAAGGCCCGCGAGGCGGCCGCGCGGCTGGGGCTCGGCTACGTCCATCGCCACGTGGGCTACGGCGAGCTTGCGGACTTCATGGAAACGGCAGCAGCAGCCGGCGAGGAAGCAGGAGCGCCATGACACGCACCATCGTCAGTTCCGCCACCAGGGAGGTGGCGATCGGGTTCGACGAGCCCTTCTGCATCATCGGGGAGCGGATCAATCCCACTGGCCGCAAGCTGCTGATGGCGGAGATGGCGGCGGGCGACTATTCCCGCGTGGAGAAGGACGCGCTGGCCCAGGTCGCGGCCGGCGCGCACATGCTCGATGTCAACGCGGGCGTGCCGCTCGCCGACGAGCCGAAGATCCTCGCCGATTGCATCCGGCTGGTGCAGTCGCTGGTGGATGTGCCGCTCTCTATCGACAGCTCCATCGTGGCCGCGCTCGAGGCCGGATTGGAGGTCTACCAGGGCAAGCCGCTGCTCAACTCGGTCACGGGTGAGGAGGAGCGGCTGGAATCGGTGCTGCCGTTGGTCAGGAAGTACGGCTGCGCCGTCGTCGCCATCTCCAACGACGAGAGCGGCATCTCCGAAGACCCTGACGAGCGCTTCGCGATCGCGAAGAAGATCGTCGAGCGTGCCATGGACCACGGCATCCCCAAGGAGGATGTGGTGGTCGACCCGCTGGTCATGCCCATCGGCGCCATCAACAAGGCGGGCGTGCAGGCCTTCGCCATCATGCGCCGGCTCAAGGAGGAGCTCGGCGTCAACTCCACCTGCGGTGCGTCGAACATCGGCTTCGGCCTGCCCAACCGGCCCAGCGTGAACGCGGCCTTCCTCAGCATGGCCGCGCGCTCGGGCCTCACGTCCGCGATCATGAACCCGCTGCACGAGGCCGAGATCGCCGCGGTCATGGCCGCCGACATGATGAACGGCAACGATCCCGATTGCGCGCGCTGGCTCGGCCGCTTCCGCGAGCCGGCGGGCGCGAACGGCGGCGAGGGCAGGCGCGGCCGGCGCGAGGGGCGCCGGCGCCGGCGGGAGGGCGCCGCCGTCAGCGCGTGAGCGCATGAGCGAGAGCGCGTTCGTCGTCTTCACGCCGTCCGGCAAGCGCGGGCGGTTCCCCCACGGCACCTCGATCCTCGACGCGGCGCGCTCCATCGGCGTCGATCTCGATTCTGTCTGCGGAGGCCGCGGCCTATGCGGCCGCTGCCAGGTCGAGGCCGGCACCGGTCACTTCGCCAAGTTCGGGATCGAGAGCGCGCCCGGCCACCTGAGCCCGGCGGGCGAGAAGGAAGCCCGCTACTCCACCCGCCGCGGCTTGGCTGACGACCGCCGGCTGGGCTGCTCGGCACTGATCGAGGGCGATGTCGTCATCGACGTGCCGCCCGAGAGCCAGGTCCACAAGCAGGTCGTGCGCAAGCGCGCCGAGGCCAGGGACTACACCATCGATCCCGCGATCCGGCTGCACTATGTCGAGGTCGCGGAGCCCGACATGCACAATCCGCGCAGCGACTTCGAGCGCCTCACCGACGCGCTCGCCGAGCAGTGGGGCCTGGACGCCCTCACCGCCGACCTGCACGTCCTGCGAGGCCTGCAGCGCGCGCTCCGGGACGGCGAATGGTCGGCGACGGCGGCGGTCCACCAAGCGACGCGCATCGTCGCCGTCTGGCCCGGCTTCCACGAGCAGGCCTACGGCGCAGCCTTCGACATCGGCTCCACCACCATCGCCTGCCATCTGGCCGAGATATCGAGCGGCACGGTCATGGCCTCCGCCGGGCGCATGAACCCGCAGATCCGCTTCGGCGAGGACCTGATGAGCCGGGTCTCCTACGTGATGATGAACCCCGGCGGCGAGGCCGAGCTGACCGAGGCCGTGCGGGGCGCGGTGAACGCGCTGATCGGCGAGGTTGCCGACGAAGCCGGTGTCGCGCGCAGCGATATTCTCAACGCAGCCTTCGTCGGCAACCCGATCATGCACCACCTGCTGCTCGGCATCGACCCGACCGAGCTGGGCGGCGCGCCCTTCGCGCTCGCGGCCTCCGGTGGGCTCACGCTGCCGGCGCGCGACATCGACCTCGACGTCAATCCGGGTGCGCGCGTCTACGTCCTGCCCTGCATCGCGGGCCACGTCGGCGCCGATGCGGCGGGCGTGGTCCTTTCCGAAGCCCCGCACCGGGCAGACGAGACGGTGCTCATCGTCGATGTCGGCACCAATGCCGAGATCGTGCTCGGCAATCGCGAACGGTTGCTGGCCGCGTCCTCGCCGACTGGCCCCGCCTTCGAAGGCGCGCAGATCACAGCCGGCCAGCGCGCGGCCCCCGGCGCAATCGAGCGGGTGCGGATCGACCGTGAGACCCTGGAGGCCAGGGTCAGGGTCATCGGCTGCGAGCTCTGGTCGGACGAGGAGGGGTTCCAGGAGGCCACCGCCGCCACCGGCGTCACCGGCATCTGCGGCTCGGGCATCATCGAGGCGCTGGCCGAGATGTACCTGGCCGGCATCCTGCTCGCCGACGGCACCATCGCCGGGGCCGCTCAGGCGCGCACCGCGCGCATCGTCGAAGAGGGGCGAACCTTCCGCTACCTGCTCCACACCGGCGAGCCCGCGATCTCCATCCACCAGAACGACGTGCGCGCCATTCAGCTGGCCAAGGCGGCGCTTATGGCCGGCGCGCGGCTGCTCATGGACCGCTTTGAGATTGAGAGGGTGGGCCGGATCGTGCTGACCGGCGCCTTCGGCAGCCATATCGATCCGCTCTACGCCATGGTGCTCGGCATGATCCCCGACTGCCCGCTGGAGAAGGTATCCGCAGCCGGCAACGCCGCCGGCACCGGCGCGCTGATCGCGCTGCTCGACTGCGCGGCGCGCGAGGAGATCGAGGCCGTGGTGCGCGGAGTCGAGAAGGTGGAGACCGCCGTCGAGCCCGCGTTTCAGCGTCACTTCGTGGACGCCATGGCGATCCCCCACGGCACGGCCGACTACGTCCACCTGCCGCAGCACGTCACGCTGCCCACCGCGGAGGCAGCACCGGCCCCCGCCGGCCGTCGCCGCAGCCGGTCTTAGCCTACGCGAAGGCGTCGGGCATGGACGCCTTTTTCTTCGCGATGAACTCCCTGAGAGCTTCGTCCACGCCGGGGTCGATGGGCGGCGCCTCGTAAGACGCCAGCATCGACTTGTAGAGATCGTGCGCCCGCTGCGTCGTGTCCTTGGAGCCGTCCGCCTGCCATTGCTCGAAGCTCGAATTGTCGGCGACAGGCGAGCGGTAGAAGGCGGTCTCGAAGTTCGCCTGGGTGTGGGCGCAGCCGAGGTAGTGGCTGCCGGGCCCCACCTCGCGGATCGCATCCAAGGCCTGCCCGTTGGCGGAGAGGTCGTAGCCGTTCGCCAGCACCTGCATCATGCCGAGCTGGTCGGCGTCCATGACGAACTTCTCGTAGCCGCTCGCGAGCCCACCTTCGAGCCAGCCTGCGCCGTGGAGCACGAAGTTGGTGCCGGCGAGCACGGTCGGCAGCAGCGTATTCGCGCTCTCGTAAGCCGCCTGAGCGTCGGGCAGCTTCGATGCGGTCAGCGCCCCGCCGCTGCGGAAGGGGACGCCCAGGCGGCGGGCGAGCGCCGCCAGGCCGAAGATCGCAAGCGTCGCCTCCGGCGTGCCGAAGGTGGGCGCCCCGCTTTGCATCGACATCGAGCTCAGGAAGCTGCCGAAGATCACCGGCGAGCCCGGCCGGCAGAGCTGGGCGAGCGCAATGCCGGCCATGGCTTCCGCGAGCGTCTGCGCCATCGTGCCCGCGACCGAGACCGGCGCCATCGCGCCCGCCAGGATGAACGGGGTGATCAGCAAGCCCTGGTTGGCGCGGGCGTAGACCTTGAGCGCACCCAGCATGGTCGCATCGAAGGTCATCGGCGAGTTGGCGTTGATCAGGCTGACCATGACGGCCTGGGAATCGACCACATCCGCGCCGAAGAGAATCTTCGCCAACTCCACCGAATCCGCCGCGCGCTCGGGGTGCGTGACCGAGCCCATGAACGGCTTGTCGGAAAAGCGCATGTGCGCGTAGACCATGTCGAGGTGGCGCTTGTTGACCGGCACGTCCACCGGCTCGCAGACCGTGCCGCCGGAGTGGTGCATCGCCGGCGTCATGTAGGCGAGCTTGACGATGTTCTGGAAATCCTCGAGCTGGGCGTAGCGCCGCCCCTTCTCGATGTCGTAGATGAAGGGCGGGCCATAGACCGGCGCGAACACCGTATTGCCGCCGCCCATCTCGACCGACCGCTCGGGATTGCGGGCGAGCTGCGTGAAGGTGGACGGCGCGGTCGAGACCAGCTTGCGCGCGAGCCCGCGCGGAAACCGCACCCGCTCACCGTCGATATTGGCGCCGGCATCCTTGAACAGTTCGAGCGCTTCAGGGTCGTCGCGAAAGTCGATCCCGATCTCCTCGAGAATGGTGTCCGCGTTCTCCTCGATCAGAGCCAGCCCCTCTTCGGTCAGCAGTCCCACCGAAGGAATGTCGCGCGTGATGTAGCGGAGCTGCTCGATCCCGCCGCCGGTCCGCTCCGCGCGCCGTGCCGCGCGCCCGCCGCCGCGGCGACCGCTTCGTCTCGTCATGGTTTGCCGCCGTCTGATGCCCGTCCCATCGGTGGGAATCTATCGCTGTTTGGGCATAGCTGCACCTTGCGGCCCACAGTGGGCGCGCGCGCCGCACCCCACTAGCGGAATTGCGACCGAATCCGGCCACGCCGCGTCTTGGAGCGCGTCCGTCTTTGACGGACGCGCGACATGCCGAGATCGAGCCGGTCATCGAACTCACCCGAACGCCCTCTCCCTGCGCTCCGGTTCATCGTTCCGAACTTCACCGAAGACCTATACGGGAGCTAACCTGCGTTGCATGGAGCCGGTCCGCCGCAGGGCGGGCCGATCCCCGGTACCGCGAGAGGACCCATGGACCGCGTAGCGTGCGAGAAGCTGGATCGCGAGTGCCCGCTCGCCCACTGCCGTGAGCGATTTTCGCTGCCGGAAGGGATGCTCTACTTCAACGGCAACTCCCTCGGCGCCCTGCCGAAGACCGCCGCCACGGATATCGACCGCGTCGTGCAGGAAGAGTGGGGCCGGGGCCTGGTCGAAAGCTGGCTCGATGCCGACTGGTTCTTCCTCGCACGCAAGGCCGGCGACGCCATCGCGCCGCTGATCGGTGCCTCCGCCGGCGAGGTCGTCTGCGCGGACTCCACCTCCGTCAACCTGTTCAAGCTTGCGGCCTCCCTGCTGCGCCAGAGCAAGGGCCGGCGCACCGTCGTCACCGAGCGCGGCAACTTCCCGACCGATGTCTACATCCTGGAGGGGCTGGTCGATCTGTTCGATGGGAAGTTCGATCTCGTCGTGGCGGAACCCGAGACCATCGTCGGCGCGATCGATGATGACACCGCGCTGGTCCTGCTGACCCACGTCAATTTTCGAACGGGCGCGGCCCACGACATGGCGGCGATCACCGCGCACTGCAACGCGCACGGCATCCCCGTGATCTGGGACCTCAGCCATTCCGCCGGCGCGGTGCCGCTCACGCTCAACGACTGGGGCGTCGCGTACGCCGTCGGCTGCACTTACAAGTTCCTGAACGGTGGGCCCGGCGCACCGGCCTACATCTACATGGCGCAGAACGTCATCGCGGCGCACGAACCCGTGGTGACCGGCTGGTTCAGCCACGCCAACCAGTTCAGCTTCGAGGACCGCTATCGCCCCACGGACGGCATCGAGAAGTGCCTCGTCGGCACCCCGCCGATCCTGTCGCTCCGCGCCGTCATGCACGGCATCGCGTGCTTCGACGGCGTGGAGATGGGCGACGTCGCCGCCAAGTCTCAAAGCCTCTCCGAACTGCTGATCGGCCTGGCGGACGATCGACTCGCGCATCATGGCTTCGCGGTGGCGAGCCCGCGGGAACCGGAGAGGCGCGGCAGCCAAGTCTCCTTCAGGCACCCGGAAGCCTATGCCATTTCCAAGGCGCTGCGCGCCGCAGGCGTTGTCGCCGACTTCCGCAGCCCCGACATCCTCCGCTTCGGCATCACGCCCCTCTACATGCGCTACGTCGATGTATGGGATGCTGTGGACGCGCTCGCAGGGATCATGGCCGGCGACGGCTGGATGGCGCACAGGACGGAGGCACCCGACGCGGTCACGTGAGCGGGCGGCGACCGCGCCAAGAAATTCGGCTCAGAGCGCGTCCGTCAAAGTCGGACGCGCGACAGGCCGCGACCGCGGCCCGCCGCGAACGCGGCGCCCTCGCGGAGGCGCCGGCCGGTCGCGCCGGTAGGCGCGCGGAATCGCAAGACGGCCGGCTGCCGTGAGCGACAAATAGCTAGGGCGTTTCCGTGAAAACGGAAACGCCCTAGGCCGGCGCGGCGTCTTCCCTGACGAAGCCCTTGCCGGCGCGGCCGACCAGCCCGGCCTGCTCGATCCAGACGCGTTCCTGCGGGTCCTCCACCACCGTACCGATCCGCTGGCAGGCCTTGCCGTGCGCGCCCAGGATCTCGATGGCGCGGTCCTCGTGCTCGGGCGGCACGATGACGCAGAATCCGATGCCCATGTTGAAGACCCGGTACATCTCGGCGTCCTCGATCCCGCCCAGGCGCTGGAGCACGGCGAAGACCGGCGGTGGCGCGGGCAACGCGTCGAGCCGCATGCCGACCCGCGCCTCGATTCGGGTCAGGTTGAGGAAGCCATCGCCGGTGATGTGCGCCAGCGCGTGCACCGGCACCGCGCTCGCCAGCAGGTCCAGCGCCTCGCGGACATAAATGTGGGTGGGATGGAGCAGCGCCTCGCCCACGGTTTCGCCGAGGCCCTCGGCGCGGTCTTCCACGGCGAGGCCCGCGCTCTCGAAGAAGACCCGCCGAGCCAAAGTCAGTCCGTTACTGTGGATGCCGCTGCTGGCGATGCCGACGATGCTGTCCCCCGGCTGAACCGCGGCGCCCGTGTTGACCGCGTCGAGCGCGACCCGCCCCACCGCCGTCGCCGCCAGATCGAACCCCACGCCAGGCACCGCGCCCTTGATCACGTCGCGCATCGCGGCGATCTCGCCGCCCGCGATGGAGACGTCAGCGCGCCGGGCGCCCTCGGCGAGGCCCGCGCCGAGGGCCTCCAGCATCGCAGGCTCCGCCTGCTCGACGGCGATGTAGTCCACCAGGGTGATCGGCTGCGCGCCCACGCAGACGAGATCGTTGACGTTCATCGCCACGCAGTCGATGCCGACGGTATCGTAGCGGCCCATCAGTTGCGCGATCAGGGCCTTGGTGCCAATGCCGTCGGTGCAGACCGCGACGCCGATGCCGCCGAAATCCAGGACGCTCGCGAAATAGCCGAGCCCGACCTTGATCGCGCCGAGGCCGCTCTCGCCCGCCGGCCAGGTGCCGCGCACGTGCCGCACGAGCCCGGCGAGACCGGCCTCGACCGCATGGGCATCGACGCCTGAGCTGCCGTAGTCCATGGGTGGGCGTTCCGGCGGTGAAGCCATGCCCGATCTCTCCTTCATCCGCCCGCGGCCGGGCGCGAGACTCGCCCATCGGCCCGCAGCCGGCAAGCGGCGGGGCGGCGCCTTTCGGTTGTTCCGGCCGCTCGCTATCATCGCCGCCCATTCGCGGTCGGGCGTCCGCCCGCCGGCAATATGCGACAGCGGGAGAAACCATGAGCTCGAAGACCACTGCAACCCCCGAGAACGCGCTCACCAAGGCGGAGATCGACGAGCGATTGGCGGCGTGCACGCTGGCGCGGCTCGCGAGCTATCGCGAGGACGGGATGATCCATATCACGCCGATCTGGTTCGACTGGAACGGCGAGGTCTTCCGGCTCACCCTCGGCGCGGGCCGAATCCACCTCAAGAACCTCGCGAAAGACCCCCGCGTCTCGATCCTGATCGACCGTGACCCCCGCGTGGACGAAGGCGCCCAGGGTCTCGCGGCCGGCGCGTGGGCGATCATGTGCCGGGGCAACGCCACGCTCTCCCAGGACGACGCGCTGATCCGCGAGGTCACGCTCGCGGTGCTCGCCAAGGCGCTGGGGCCGGAGGATGCAGACAAGTACGCCGAGCCGGTGATGGCCGAGGGTCGCACCATCGTCACCATCACCCCGCAGGACTGGCTCACCTGGGACTACAACAAGGCCGACGACTAGAGAGGGTAGGGCGCTGCGCTCGCCGATTCTCCGGCACGGCTATTCCAAACAACCATTCCTTGTTGCGGGCTGTCGCGCGAGGGGCATAATCCGGGCGCTCCCGGCTCCGCACGAGGGATTCGCGTGCGTCACGCGCTCAGTCTGTTCGTCGGCCTTTACGGGCTCTGGCTCGCACTGTCCGGTCATTACACGCCCTTTCTGCTCGCCATCGGCGCCGCCTGCACGGCGTTCGTGGTGGCGGTGGCGTTGCGCATGGACGTGGTGGATCACGAGGGGCACCCCATCCATCTCGGCTATCGCATCCCTCTCTATTTGTGCTGGCTGACGATCCAGATTCTGATCTCCGCGCTCACCGTGACCCGCATCGTCCTGTCGCCCCGCCTGCGCATCGACCCGGTGCTGGAGACCGTGCCGTCCAGCCAGAAGTCGGACCTCGGCAGGGTGATCTACGCCAACTCCATCACGCTCACGCCCGGCACGCTCACCACGTCGGTGACGGCCGACGGCCTCGAGGTCCACGCGCTCACGAGGCAGGGCATGGACGAGCTGAAGCAGGGCGGCATGGACCGGCGCGTCACGGCGGCGGAGGGCGAGTCATGATGTCCCTTGCCGCCGTCGCCGCGCTCGTGGTGACCGTCCTCCTCGCGCTGATCCGTGCGTACCTGGGGCCCACGGTGTACGACCGGGTGGTCGCCGTGAACGCGATCGGGACGATGACCGTGCTGCTGATCGCGGCCGTGGGCTTCCTCATGGGCCGGCCGGAGTTTCTGGACATCGCGCTGGTCTACGCGCTCATCAACTTCATCGGCACCATCGCGGTGCTGCGCTACATCAAGCGCCGGCGCGCGCGTGACGCGGAGGAAGCGGAGAGCGCAGAAAGCGCGGAGGGCGCACCGTGATCGTCGACATCCTGAGCTGGATCAGCATCGGCATCGGCGCGGTGTTCATCCTGGTCGGTGGGCTCGGGCTGGTCCGCATGCCGGACGTCTTCACGCGGCTCCATGCGTCGAGCGTCGCCGACACCGCCGGCGCGGGCTTCATCCTGCTCGGGTTCATGTTTCAGGCTGGCCTCTCGCTCAACGCGCTCAAGCTCGTGCTGATCTTCGTGTTCCTGGTGTTCACCGCGCCGACCGCCTCGCACGCGCTGGCCCACGCGGCGCTGCTCGACGGCATCCGGCCCTGGACCCGGAAGCCCAAGGACCCCAAGCCATAGATATCTACGTCGATATTCTGCTCCTGGTCCTGCTGGTTGCAGCCGCGCTCGTCGTGGTCTCGCTGCGCAACCTGCTCGCAGCCGCGCTCGTGCTCGGGATCTACAGCCTGGTGATGGCCGCCCTCTGGGTGGTGCTCGACGCCGTCGACGTGGCCTTCACCGAGGCCGCCGTCGGCGCTGGCGTGACCACTGTGTTCATGCTGCTGGCCATCGCCGCCACGGGACGGCACGAGAGGATCGCGCATCGCAGGCCGTGGCTTCCCATCCTGGCCTCGCTCGCGGTCGGCGGGCTGCTCATCTACGGCACGCTGGACCTGCCGGCCTTCGGCGACCCGGAGGCGCCCGCGCAGCAGCACGTCGGGCCCCACTACATCGAGCATGGCGAGGCGGAGACCGGCGTGCCCAACATCGTCACCGCGGTGCTGGCCTCCTACCGGGGCTTCGACACGCTGGGCGAGGTCACGGTGATCTTTACCGCTGGCATCGGCGTTCTGCTGATGCTGGGCGTCGTTCGCCGCCGGCGTCCCGCCGGCAAGGGCGATGACGCCGACACGGGGGAGCGCGAATGACCGAGCATCTGGTCCTGCGCGTGGTCTCGAAGCTGTTGATTCCGCCGATCCTGCTGTTCGCCCTTTACGTTCAGATGCACGGCGACTACGGGCCGGGCGGCGGCTTTCAGGCGGGCGTGATCTTCGGGGCCGGCCTCGTTCTCTACGGCCTCGTCTTCGGGACGGAGGCGGTGCGCGCCGTCGCACCTCCGCGTCTCCTGGTGGTGCTCGCCTGTCTCGGGGTGCTGCTCTACGCGGGCGTGGGCGTCGCCAGCATGATCGGCGGCGGGGGCTTCCTGGAATACGGAGCGCTCGCCGCCGACGCCACGCATGGCAATCACGTCGGCATCATCATCATCGAGATCGGCGTCGGCATCGCGGTCGCCTCCGTGATGACCATCATCTTCACTGTCCTGGCCGAGTGGCGCTGAGGTGGAGGCCCTCGAACACGCCAACTACTGGGCCGCGATCGTGCTGGCGATGATCGGGCTTTACGCCGTCATTGCGCCCTCCAACCTGATCAAGAAGCTGATCGGCCTCGGCATCTTCCAGTCCGCGATCTTCCTGATCTACATCACGGCGGGGAAGGTCGAGGGCGGCACCGCGCCGATCATCGATGCCGCCCACACGGTCTATTCCAATCCGCTCCCCCACGTGCTGATCCTGACCGCGATCGTCGTGGCCGTCTCGACTCTCGCGGTGGGGCTCGCGCTCACCGTGGCAATCAAGCGCGACTACGGGACCGTCGAAGAGGACGAGATCGACGAGCAGGATCGGCGATGATCGCGACTCATCTGCCGGTGCTCCAGGTGGCTGTGCCGCTGATCGCGGCGCCGGTCTGCGTGCTGCTGCGGCGCGGCGACTACGCCTGGGTCTTCACTACGGTCGTCTGCTGGGGGCTGCTCGCCATCGCGGCGCTGCTGCTCGACCAGGTGATGAGCGGCGGCGCGATCTCCTACCGCCTCGGCGGTTGGGAGCCCCCCATCGGCATCGAGTACCGGCTGGATGGCGTCAACGCCTTCGTCCTGCTGATCATCGCCGGCACCGCCGCGCTGATGATGCCCTATGCCCGGCAGAGCGTGGAGCGGGAGGTCCGGTCCGAACGGCAGCATCTCTTCTACGCTATCTTCCTGCTCGCGCTCACCGGCCTGCTCGGCATCACCGCGACCGGCGACGTCTTCAACATCTACGTCTTTCTCGAAATCTCCTCGCTCGCAAGCTATGTGCTCATCGCCCAGGGCAAGCGCCGGCGGGCGCTCACCGCCTCCTACCAGTACCTCATCATCGGCACGATCGGCGCCTCCTTGATCCTGGTCGGGATCGGCTTTCTCTACGCCAAGACCGGTACCCTCAACATCGCGGACCTTTCTGTGCGCGTGCCGGCCCTCGGCGAGACGCCGGCGATCCTCGCCGCCTTCGCCTTCATCACCGTGGGCGTGCTGATCAAGCTCGCGCTCTTCCCCTTCCACATGTGGCTGCCCAACGCCTATGCCTACGCACCCTCGATGGTGAGCGCCTTCCTCGCCGCGACCGCGACCAAGGTCGGCGCCTACATGCTGCTCCGCTTCGTCTTCACCGTGTTCGGCGTCCACTTCGCCTTCGAGACCCTGCCGCTCACCGAGATTCTGCTCGCGCTCTCGCTCATTGCCGTGCTCGCGGGCTCGCTCGTCGCCGTCTTCCAGAGCGACCTGAAGCGCCTGCTGGCGTTCTCCAGCGTGGGGCAGATCGGCTATCTCGGCGTCGGCATCGGGCTCGCCTCTGTGACTGGCGTCACCGGCGCGCTGGTCCACATCTTCAACCACGCCTTGATGAAAGGCGGGCTCTTCCTGGCTGCCGGCACCATCGCTTATCGCTTGGGCGCCACCGATCTCAGCGCCCTGCACGGCCTCGGCCGGCGCATGCCCTTCACCATGGCGGCGGTGGTGATCGGCGGCCTCGGCCTGGTCGGCGTCCCCATCACCTCCGGCTTCGTCAGCAAGTGGTATCTGGTGCAGGCGGCCTTTGAAGAGGGACTCTGGCCGGTCGCGCTCTTCGTGCTGGCGGGTTCGCTCATCGCGCTCGCCTACGTGGGCCGCGTGATCGAGGCCGCCTACTTCCGCCCGCCGCCGCCCGATAGCGAGCCTGTTCGCGAGGCGCCCTGGGCCATGCAGCTCTCGACCTGGGCCTTGATCGCGGGCTCGGTCTACTTCGGGCTCCACACCGATCTCACCGTCGGCATCGCCGAGCGCGCGGCGACGGTACTGCTGGCGGGCGCGCCATGAGCCACGCCGCGCAAATCCTGGCGGCGCTCGCGGTGCCGATCGCAGGCGCGTTCCTAATCTCGGCGACCGCGCGCCGGCCCGCGCTGCAGGAGGCGGTCTCCGTCGTCACCGCCGTCGCGCTCTTCGGCCTCGTGCTCTCGCTCGCGCCGGCGGTCGCGGCAGGCGAGGCGCCCCGCGTCGCGCTCTTCGACATCGTGGCGGGGCTCCCCATCGCTTTCGCGCTCGAGCCCCTCGGCATGCTGTTCGCGTTGATAGCGTCGTTCCTCTGGATCGCGACGACCGTCTATTCGATCGGCTACGTCCGCGCCAACGACGAGGGCCACCGCACCCGCTACTACGTCTGCTTCGCGGCCGCGCTCGCGAGCGCCATCGGCGTCGCCTTCGCCGGCAACATGTTCACGCTCTTCCTCTTCTACGAGGCGCTGACCCTCTCCACCTACCCGCTGGTGACCCACAGCGGCAGCGAGGAGGCGCGCCGCGCCGGCCGGACCTATCTCGGCATCCTGCTCTCCACCTCCATCGTGCTGCAGCTCTTCGCGATCCTCTGGACCTGGGTGGAGGCCGCGACGCTCGACTTCCAGATGGGCGGGATCCTCGCCGGCGCGGTCAGCGAGCGCACCGCCGCGGTGCTGCTGGTGCTCTACATGTTCGGCATCGGCAAGGCCGCGCTCATGCCGCTCCACGGCTGGCTGCCGGCGGCGATGGTGGCGCCGACGCCGGTGAGCGCGCTCCTGCACGCGGTTGCCGTGGTCAAGGCCGGCGTGTTCACGGTGCTCAAGGTCATCGTCTACATCTTCGGCATCGACTTCCTGCGGGCGATGGCGGGCAGCGAATGGCTGATCGCGGTCGCGTCCGCGACCATCGTCATCGCCTCGCTGATCGCGTTGCGTCAGGACGATCTGAAGCGCCGCCTCGCCTATTCGACCGTGAGCCAGCTTTCTTACGTGGTGCTGGGGGGCGCGCTCGCGACCAGCGCAGGCGTCGTGGGCGGCGCCATGCACATCGCCACCCACGCCTTCGGCAAGATCACGCTCTTCTTTTGCGCAGGCGCGATCTACACCGCGGCTCACAAGCGGCTGGTGAGCGAGCTTGACGGCATCGGCTACCGCATGCCCGTCACCATGGGCGCGTTCGCCGTGGGCGCGCTCGGCCTGATCGGGTTGCCGCCCTTCGCCGCGCTCTGGAGCAAGTGGTACCTGGTGGCGGGCGCCGACGACGGCAGCCATATCGCGGTGATCGCGGTGCTGCTTGGAAGCTCCTTGCTGAATGCGCTCTACTTCGTGCCAATTCTCGTGCGCGCCTTCTTCCCGGCCTCCGGTATGCCGGTGGCGCCCGGCCGCGCCGAGGCGCCCTGGCCGATCCTGGCTGCGACCCTGGTGGCGGCGCTCGGCACGGCCGCGCTCTTCTTCTACCCGCAAGCCCTGCTCACGCTCGTGGAGCCGCTTGGGGCCATCCCGTAAGGCATTGCCATGAAGAAGAAATACTGGCTCGACGAACGCCGCAACGTGATGCGGCTCATCTGGGTCTTCGCGGCCCTCTGCCTCGGCGTGCTGGTGATCGACGCGGGCTTCCACCGGCACGAGGAGTTCTTCTGGGAAGGCTGGTTCGGCTTCTACGGATTCTTCGGCTTCATCGCCTGCGTCGTTCTCGTGCTCGCTGCGAAGGAGCTGCGCCGTCTCGTGATGCGGCGCGAGGATCACTATGACGAGTAGCATTCCGCCCGCTTTCGTCTTCCTCGTCGCAGCATTGCTCGTCCTGCTGCTGCCGGGGGGCGTGCGCCGTCTCCTGGTGCCGGCCGTGCCCCTGCTCGGCGGGATCAATCTCTGGTTCGTATGGCAAGGCGGCGGCACGCTCGAGGTCCCCCTGCTGGACACGCGGCTCACCCTGCTGCGCGCCGACTCGCTCAGCCTGCTCTTCGGTCTCCTCTTCCATATCGCGGCGTTCCTCGGTGCGATCTTCGCCTTCCACGTCCGCGACCGCCTGCAGCAGGCCGGCATGCTGCTCTACGCGGGCTCCGCGCTCGGCGCGGTCTTCGCCGGCGACCTCATCACCCTGGTCATCTTCTGGGAGGGGGCGACGCTGGGCTCGGTGCTGCTGATCCTCGCCCGGCGCGAGCCTCGGGCGGTGCGCGCCGCCATGCGCTACCTCGTGTTCCAGCTCGTCTCCGGCCTCCTGCTGCTGGGCGGCGCGATCATCGTGATCGGCGACACCGGGTCAGCCGCCTTCGGGCATATCGGGATCGACAGCCTCGGCGGCGTGCTGATCTTCGTCGCCTTCGGGATCAAGTGTGGCTTCCCGCTGGTGCACACCTGGCTCACCGACGCGTACCCGGAATCGACGCCGACCGGGATGGTGTTCCTGAGCGCGTTCACCACCAAGCTCGCGGTCTATGCGCTCGCGCGCGGCTATGCCGGCACCGAGGTGCTGATCCCCATCGGCACGGCGATGACCGCATTTCCCATCTTCTACGCCGTGATCGAGAACGACCTCCGTCGCGTGCTCGCCTACAGCATGATCAACCAGATCGGCTTCATGGTGGTCGGCATCGGCATCGGCACGTCGCTCGCGCTCAACGGCGCTGTCTCCCACGCCTTCAACGACGTGATCTTCAAGGGCCTGCTGCTCATGTCGATGGGGGCGGTGCTACACCAGACCGGCAAGATCAACGGCTCGGAGCTTGGCGGGCTCTACAAGTCGATGCCCCAGACCACCGGGCTCTGCATCGTGGGCGCGGCGTCGATCTCCGCCTTCCCGCTCTTCTCAGGCTTCGTCAGCAAATCGATGGTGATGAGCGCGGCGGCGGCCGAAGGTTACTGGATCATCTGGATACTGCTGCTCTTTGCCTCTGCCGGCGTCTTCCACCACGCCGGCATCAAGATTCCCTACTTCGCCTTCTTCGCCCACGACAGCGGCATCCGCACCCGCGAGCCGCCGCTCAACATGCGCATCGCGATGGCGATGGCGGCGATCCTCTGCATCGTCATCGGCTGTTACCCGGCGTGGCTCTATTCGCTTTTGCCCTACCCGGTGGACTACGTGCCCTACACCGGCAGCCACGTGCTGGTGCAGGTCCAGCTTCTCTTCTTCTCGGCCCTCGCCTTCGCCTTCCTCAACCTGGTGGGCCTCTATCCGCCCGAGTTGCGCTCGGCGAACATCGACAGCGACTGGCTGTACCGGCGCTTGGTGCCGGGCGTGGCTCGCCGCGTGGAAGGCGCGGCAGCCGCCCTCGCCGCGATGTTCCGGGAGCAGTCCACGCGCGGCCTCGATCGCCTGTTCTTCCTGATCGCGCAGCAGCACCGGCCGGGCGGGGTGCTGGCGCGCACCTGGCCGACCGGCGCCGCCGCGCTCTGGATCCTGGTGCTGCTTGGCGCCTGCCTGGTCATCTACTACGTTTAGCGGCGCCGAGCGCCAGCAGGGCAGGGGGCGACGCAGCCATGAAGATGAACGGCGAGTTCCGGGTCCCGACCGATCGGGAGACGGTGTGGCGTGCGCTCAACGACCCCGAGGTCCTGAAGGAGTGCCTGCCCGGCTGTCAGGAGATCGAGAAGACCTCCGACACCGAGATGTCCGCGACGCTGGCCATCAAGGTCGGCCCCGTGAAGGCGACCTTCAAGGGCGGGGTCACCCTCTCCGACCTCGATCCGCCCAACGGCTATACCCTCTCCGGCCAGGGGCAGGGCGGCACCGCCGGCTTCGCCTCGGGCGAGGCCAAGGTCAGTCTGGTGGAGGAGGGTAGCGAGACAGTCGTCCACTATGACGTCGACGCGAAGGTCGGCGGCAAGCTCGCGCAGATCGGCTCGCGCCTCATCGATTCGACCGCGAAGAAGCTCGCCAAGCAGTTTTTCGACAGCCTCGCCGAGAAGCTTGGCGGTGGCGAGGAGGCAGAAACCGCCGCCGAGCCTGTCCAGGAAGCCGCGGCCGCCTCGCCCCCAGAGCCTGCTCCGCCGCCCGATCCCGCCCCGGCATCGCGTGAGCCTGCCGCATCGCCCGCCGACGCCCCGTCAGAAGGCGCGCCGGCGGCAGATGCGGGGCCGCCGCTCCCGCGCGCCGAGCAGCGCAAGGGGCTCCCCACCGTGGCCTGGGCAGCGGCGGTGGTGGTCGTCGCCGTGGTGCTCATCCTCGTGTTCACCGGCGTGATCTGAGCCGCGCGTGGTGGTGGTGGCGATTGCCGGGCCTGCCGAGGAGCGGGACGCGATGGCGACGCAGCTGATCGAGACGCTGACCGGCCGCGGCCGGCGCGTCGCCGTGATCGCGGCGAGCCCGAACCCGCTCGCCATCGACGAGCCTGGCAAGGACAGCTACGAACACGCCGCTGCAGGTGCCCGCGATGTCGTCGTGGTCTCCGGCCGGCGCTGGGCGCGCGTCCACCGCAACGAGCCGCCGGCGCCGCCTCGGGCGGCTGCCCTCGCGGCGCTCCCGGAGGATGCGGATGTGGTGTTGGCGCTCGGTTTTGACGACCGCGCCATGCCCCGGCTCACGGTCGAGCCTAGCGCCGACGACGAGCCCGGCTCAGCGCTCAAGGTACTGGCAGAGGACGGCCACCAGCCGGCGTTTCGCCTTGACAAGCCGGAGGCGATCGCCGACCTAATCGAGCGTCTTTCCGAGGAAAGTTTCTGAGATGATTGACGGCGTGGCGATCCCCGACTCCGTCGACGAGACGCTCGCGCTGCTCTCCGGCGGCGACTACGTGGCAGATCGCAATCTGGCGACCAGCCTGTTCATCGCCTTCCGCCTCAACCGGCCGCTGTTCCTGGAGGGCGAGGCGGGCGTCGGCAAGACCGCGCTGGCCGCCGTGCTGGCCGAGCGGCTCGGGCGCTCCCTGCTGCGCCTCCAGTGCTATGAAGGGCTCGACGTCTCGTCCGCCGTCTACGAGTGGAACTACGCGCGGCAGATGATCGAGATTCGCCTGTCGGAGGCCATGGGCGACCGCGACCGCCAGACCCTCGCCGGCGACATCTTCTCGGAGCGCTTCCTCATCAGCCGGCCGCTGCTGGAGGCGCTCCGCCCCCACGACTCTGGCCCGCCGGTGCTGCTGATCGACGAGCTGGACCGCGCCGACGAGCCCTTCGAGGCGTTCCTGCTGGAGGTGCTCGCCGACTACCAGATCACGATCCCGGAGATCGGCACCATCCGCGCGGCTGAGCCTCCCATCGTGCTCATCACCTCCAACCGCACGCGCGAAATCCACGACGCCCTCAAGCGGCGCTGCCTCTATCACTGGATCGACTACCCGGATGCCCAGCGCGAGCGCGAAATCCTGCGCGTGCGCGTGCCGGATGCCGACCCGCGCTTGACCCACGAGGTGGTGGCCTTCGTGCAACAGCTCCGCGAGGTCGATTTCTTCAAGTCGCCGGGCGTTGCCGAGAGCATCGACTGGCTGCGCGCGCTCTCCACGCTCGCGCAGGAGAGCCTGGATCCCGCGATCGTCGACCAGACCCTCGGCGTCCTGCTCAAGTATCAGGACGACATCGACAAGGCGCGCGGCGGTGAGACTCAGCGTATCCTTGCCGACGTCGGCGCCGGGATGACCGCCGTCGCGGAGTAGGGTGGGGGCGCCCGCCGCCCGTGCTTCGGCATAGTGAGGGAGAAGGGCCGATGAGTTCGCACCAGGCCGCACAAGAGGACATTCTGGGCACCGCCGCCCGCTGGCGCGACGAAGGCAAGGACGTGGCGCTCGCCACCGTCATCGCGACCTGGGGCTCCTCGCCCCGCCCGGTCGGCAGCCAGCTGGTCGCCGATGGCGAAGGCCGCTTCGAGGGCTCGGTCTCCGGCGGCTGCATCGAGGGCGCCGTGATCGAGGAGGCGCGGCAGGTCATGCAGAGCGGTGAGGCAAGCGTGCTCCAGTTCGGGGTCTCCGACGAGCAGGCGTGGGAGGTCGGCCTGGCCTGCGGCGGCACCGTTCGCGTGCTGGTCGAGCGGGTCGAGTGAGCGGGCAACGATGCAACGTGAGATCCTCGACCGGCTGAATGGCGACCGCGCTGCCGAGCGCGGTGTTGCCCTTGTCACGGCGCTCGACGGCGGCGCGCAGGCGCTGGTCTACGCCGAGGGCGATAGTGCGGGTGAATCACTGCCCGACGCGGTGGCGGCGGAGGCCCGCGACGCACTTCGCGCCGACCGGAGCCGGCAGGTGGAGGAGGGTGACCAGACCTGGTTCGTCCACGTCCACAACCCGCCGGCCCGCATGGTCATCGTGGGCGCCGTCCACATCACGCAGGCGCTGGCGAGCATGGCCGAGACCGCGGGCTATGACGTGATCGTCTGCGACCCGCGCCGCGCCTTCGCGGACGACGCGCGCTTCCCCGCCGTCGAGGTCTCGATCGAGTGGCCGGACGACGTGCTGAACCGGCTCGTGCCCGATCACCGCACTGCCGTGGTGACGCTCACCCACGATCCCAAGATCGACGACCCCGCGCTGGAGGTCGCGGTGCGCGCGCCAGTCTTCTACATCGGCGCGCTGGGCAGCCGCCGGACTCACGGCAAGCGGCTGGAGCGCCTGCGCGAGAAAGGCTTCTCCGACGCCGAGCTCGGGCGCATCCACGCCCCCATCGGGCTCGCCATCGGCGCCCGTTCCCCGGCCGAGATCGCGGTCTCGATCATGGCGGAGGTGACGCAGGTGCGCCGGCAGCCACCCGAGGACAAACGCAAGTGATCGTCGCCCCATGATCTTCGGCGACGTGCCGGTCGCGGACGCCGAGGGCCTGATCCTCGCCCACAGCGTGCGCCTGCCCGGCGGCGCCTTCAAGAAGGGGCGCGTGCTCTCCGCCGAGGACATCGAGGTGCTGCTGGCCGCGAAGATCGAGACCGTCTCGGGCGCGCGGCTGGAGCCCGATGACGTGGGCGAGGACGAGGCGGCGCAAGCCGTCGCGCGCGCGGTTGCCGGGCCGGGGCTCACGCTGGGCAAGGCCTTCACCGGCCGCTGCAACATCTTCGCCGAGGGTCACGGTCTCGCCGTGATCGACGACGCGCGGGTGGACCGGCTCAATCTCCTCGACGAGGCCATGACTCTCGGCACCGTGGCCCCTCACGCCCTGGTCGAGGCTGGCCAGATGGTGGCGACGGTCAAGGTGATCCCCTTCGCCGCCTCCCGCGCCATCGTCGATCGCTGCGTCGAGATCGCGGCGGACGGCGGGCCGATGCTGCGTCTCGCGCCGCTCGAGGCGCGCACGGTCGGGCTAATCCAGACCCGCCTGCCGGGGACGCGAGAGAGCGTGCTCGATTCGACTACCGGCGCGGTCGCGACGCGCCTCGCCCAGCTCGACGGCGCGCTCGCCGCCGAGGTCCGCTGCGCCCACAGCCGCGCCGAGGTGGCGGAGGCGGTCGCGCAGCTTCACGGGAAGGGTTGCGACATCATCCTCATCGCAGGTGCCTCCGCCATCGTCGACCGGCGGGACGTGGTGCCGGCGGCAGTCGTGGAGGCGGGCGGCGCCATCGACCACTTCGGCATGCCCGTGGACCCCGGCAATCTGCTGCTCTTGGCGCGGCTCGGCGACGCGCGGGTGCTCGGGCTCCCCGGCTGCGCCCGCTCGCTCAAGCTCAACGGCTTCGACTGGGTGCTGCAGCGCATCTTCGCCGGCGTCGATATCACCGCGTCCGACATCATGCGCATGGGGGCGGGCGGCCTGTTGATGGAGATCCCGAGCCGCCCCTTGCCCCGCAACCGCGCCTCGCCCCGGAGCGCCGCGCGCACGGAAGAGGCGGAGGCCCCCGCGGCGCCGCCTCGCATCGCGGCCGTGGTGCTCGCGGCCGGCCAGTCGCGCCGCATGGGCGCGCTCAACAAGCTCCTGATCGAGGTCGACGGCGAGCCGATGGTGCGCCGCGTCGCTTCCGCCGCGCTCGCGTCCAAGGCCGCGCCGGTGGTCGTTGTGACCGGCCACGAGGCCGAGCGCGTACAGGCGGCGCTCGACGGGCTCGACGTGACCATCGCCCACAATCCCGACTATGCCGAGGGCATGAGCAGCTCGCTCCAGTATGGCGTCGAAGCGCTCGATCCGGCGCTGGATGGCGCCGTGGTCTGCCTCGGCGACATGCCGCGCACCTCCGCGGACCTGATCGACAAGCTGATCGCGGGCTTCAACCCGCTGGAAGGCCGCGCCATCGGCGTGCCGACCTACCGCGGCAAGCGCGGCAACCCCGTGCTCTGGGCCGCGCGGTTCTTCGGTGAGATACGGACCCTCTCGGGCGATGTCGGCGCGCGCCACCTGATCGGCGGCCACGCGGACGCGGTGTACGAGGTCGAGAGCCCCGATCATTCCGTGACCATCGACGTGGACACACCGGAAGCCCTCGATGCCTTGCGCCCAGCCGCCGCCCGCTGACGGCGGAGCCGGCGCCGTGGCCGAGACCGTCCTCCTCACCCCCGGCCCGCTCACCACCCGGCCCGAGACCCGTGCGGCCATGGGCCGCGACTGGGGCTCGCGCGATCCCGCCTTCATCGAGCTCACGGCGCGGGTTCGCCGGCGCCTGCTCACGCTCGCCAACGCCGGCGAGACCTTCACCTGCGTGCCGATGCAGGGCAGCGGCACCTTCGCGGTGGAGGCCCAGCTCGGCACGCTGGTCCCCCGCGACGGCCGGCTGCTGATTCTCGTCAACGGCGCCTACGGCCGGCGCATGGCGGAGATTTGCCGCCGCGCGGGCCGCGCCTACGGCGTGCTGGAGACTGGCGAGACCGAGCCGCCCGAGCGGGCGGCGGCGCTTGCCGAACGGCTCGTAGCCGAGCCCGACATCACCGATGTCGCGCTGGTCCATTGCGAGACCACGACCGGCATCCTCAACCCGCTCGCCGATCTCGCCGCCGCCGTGAGTGAAGCCGGGCGCCGCCTGCACGTGGATGCCATGAGCTCCTTCGGCGGCATACCTATCGACCTCGCGCGGCTGCCGGTCACGAGCCTCGCGGCCTCCGCCAACAAGTGCCTGGAAGGCGCGCCCGGCGTCGGCTTCGTCATCGCTCGCACCGACCACCTCACAGCTTGCGCCGACAACGCCCACGCCGTGAGCCTCGATCTGCACGCCCAGTGGGCGGGGCTGGAGGCCAACGGCCAGTGGCGCTTCACGCCGCCCACCCATGTCCTCGCCGCGCTCGACCGGGCCCTGGACGCGCTCGACGACGAAGGCGGCGTCGCCGGCCGCTTCGCCCGCTACTGGGAGAACTGCCGCACCCTGGTCGACGGCATGCGCGGCCTCGGCTTCGAGACGCTGCTGGAGGATGCCGTACAGGCGCCGATCATCGTCACCTTCCGCGCGCCCGCGGACCCCGCCTGGCGGTTCCAGGCCTTCTACGACCGGCTGGCGGAACGCGGCTTCGTGATCTATCCCGGCAAGCTCGCGCAGGTGGAGAGTTTCCGGGTGGGCTGCATCGGCGCCTTCCGCACGGACACCATGGCCCGCTTCGTCGAAGCCGCCGGCGCGGTGCTGCGCGAGATGGACGTCGCCACCGGCGCGCCCGCGCCATCGTCTTCCCCAGACTAGGACATCCGTGTAGAACGCCCGCACCCGGAGGACGGGCGGACGGGCGGATCGATGAGCGGCTTCGAACGAGTACTGGTGGCGAACCGGGGCGAGATCGCCATTCGCGTCCTGCGCGCCGCCTATGAGATGGGCAAGGCCACGGTCGCGGTCTACGCGGAGGAGGATCACCTCTCCCTCCATCGCTTCAAGGCCGACGAGTCCTACCGCATCGGCGCAGGCCGCGGCCCCGTCACCGCCTACCTCGCCGTGGACGACATCATCAAGGTTGCTAGGGACACGCGGAGCGACGCCATCCATCCGGGCTACGGCTTCCTCTCCGAATCGCCCGAGTTCGCCGAGGCCTGCGCCGATGCCGGGATCGCCTTCATCGGCCCTCGGCCGGAGACCCTGCGCCTGCTCGGCGACAAGGTCTCCGCGCGGGAGATCGCGGCGCGCGCGGGCGTGCCCACGGTGCCCGCGACCGACGCGCTGCCTGCGGAGCCCGAGGCGGCGCTCGCCCTCGTGCGAGAGGTGGGCTTCCCCGGCATGCTCAAGGCGAGCTGGGGCGGCGGCGGGCGCGGCATGCGCAGGGTCGAGTCCGAGGACGAATTCGAGGCCGCCCTGCTGGCGGCCCGGCGCGAGGCGGACGCCGCCTTCGGCAAGGACGACGTCTACCTCGAGCGCTTCATCCGCCGCGCCCGCCACCTGGAGGTCCAGATCCTGGCGGATTCCCACGGCCGGACCGTGCATCTCTTCGAGCGCGACTGCTCGGTGCAACGGCGCAACCAGAAGATCGTGGAGTGCGCGCCGGCCCCCGGCCTCACGCCCGCGCAGCGCGACGAGCTCACCGGCTACGCGCTCGCCATCGCTCGCAGCGCGGATTATCTCAACGCGGGCACGGTGGAGTTCCTGCACGATCTCGACACCGGCGGCTTTCACTTCATCGAGGTCAATCCGCGCATCCAGGTGGAGCACACCGTCACCGAGCAGGTGACCGGCGTCGACCTGGTGCGGGCCCAGATCCGCGTCGCCGAGGGCGGGGCCATCGGCGACGCGCCGGACGACGCCTGCCCGCCGCAGGGCGACCTCGCGCTGCGCGGCCACGCCGTGCAGTGCCGGATCACCACCGAGGACCCGCTCGACCGCTTCATCCCCGATTACGGGCGGATCACCGCCTACCGTGCCGCCACCGGTTTCGGCATTCGCCTCGATGGCGGCACGGCGTACACCGGCGCGGTCATCACCCGCCATTACGATTCGCTCCTGGAGAAGGTCACCGCGTGGGCGTCCTCGCGCGAGGGCGCGATCGACCGCATGCGGCGCGCGCTTCAGGAGTTCCGCATCCGGGGGGTCGCCACCAACATCGACTTTCTCGAACGCCTGGTCGGCGACGAGGTGTTTCGCCAGGGCCAGGTGACCACCCGTTTTATCGACGACAACCCGGAGCTGCTCACCTTCGCCCGCCCGCGCGACCGGGCGAGCCGCCTGCTGCGCTACATCGCCGAGACCACGGTCAACGGCCACCCGGAGGTGAAGGACCGGCCCGCGCCACCGGCCCACGCCCGCAATCCCAGCCCGCCGCCGCTCCACGCCAAGAAGCCGGCGGCAGGTGCCAAGGCTTTGCTCGATGCCGAGGGGCCGGAGGCGGTCGCGGCGTGGATGCTGGCGCAGACCCGCGTGCTGGTCACCGACACCACCATGCGGGACGCGCACCAGTCGCTGCTCGCGACGCGAATGCGCACCCACGACCTCTGCCAGGTGGCGGACGCCTACGCCCACAACCTGCCGCAGCTCTTCTCCCTCGAATGCTGGGGCGGCGCCACCTTCGACGTGGCGCTCCGCTTCCTGGGCGAGTGCCCGTGGGAGCGCCTGGAGCGCCTGCGTGCGCAGATTCCGAACATCCTGCTGCAGATGCTGCTGCGCGCCTCCAACGGGGTCGGCTACACCAACTACCCGGACAACGTGGTGCGGGGCTTCGTGGGCCGGGCCGCGGACTCGGGCATCGATGTCTTCCGCATCTTCGATCCCCTGAACTCGGTCGAGAACATGCGCGTCGCGGTCGATGCGGTGCGGGAGACCGGGAAGCTCTGCGAGGCGGCGATCTGCTACACCGGCGACCTGCACGACGAGAGCCGCAGCCGCTACGACCTCGACTACTACCTGGCCATGGCCCGCGAGCTGCGCGATGCGGGCACGCACATCCTCGGCATCAAGGACATGGCCGGGCTGGTCAAGCCCGCCGCGGCCCGCGAGCTGGTCCATGCGCTCAAGCAGGAGACCGGGCTTCCGGTCCACTTCCACACCCACGATACCTCCGGCATCGCCGCAGCCAGCGTGCTGGCGGCGGTGGACGTGGGTGTGGACGCGGTGGACCTCGCAATGGACAGCCTCTCCGGCTTCACCTCCCAGCCCTGCCTCGGCTCGGTGGTGGAGGCGCTGCGCGGCCAGCCGCGCGACACCGGCCTCGACCCCGCCTACGTGCGCGAGATCTCGGACTACTGGGAGGTGGTGCGCGCGGAGTACGCGGCGTTCGAGACCGACATGCGGGCGCCGGCGTCCGAGGTCTACCTGCACGAGATGCCGGGCGGGCAGTTCACGAACCTGCGCGAGCAGGCACGCGCTCTCGGCCTCGCCGAGCGCTGGCACGAGGTGGCCGAAGCCTACGCCGAGGTCAACCGGATGTTCGGCGACATCGTGAAGGTGACGCCCACCTCCAAGGTGGTGGGCGATCTCGCGCTCGTGATGGTCTCGGGCGGGCTCACGCGCGCGGATGTCGAGGACGCGGACCGCGAGATCGCCTTCCCGGAATCGGTCGTGGGCCTCTTTCGGGGCGAGCTCGGCCGCATGCCCGACGGCTTCCCCGAGCCGCTCGCGAGCAAGATCCTGAAGGGCGAGGCGCCGATGGAGGGGCGGCCCGGCGCGATCCTCCCACCCGTCGATTTCGAGGCAGAGCGCGCGCGGGCGAAGGAGGAGACCGGCTGGACGCTCTCGGACGAGGACCTCTATTCCTGGCTCTTCTACCCAAAGGTCTTCACGGACTATGCGGCGCGGCACGAGATCTACGGGCCGGTCTCCGCGCTGCCCACCGATGTGTATTTCTACGGCCTGGCGCCGAGGCGCGAGGTCTCGGTCCAGATCGAGCGCGGGCACACCCTGGTCATCCGCTGCCTCGCGGTGGGGGAGACAGACGAGGAAGGCGCGGTGCGCGTCTTCTTCGAGCTGAACGGCCAGCCCCGCACGGTCAAGATCGAGAACCGCGAGGCGTCGGCGAGCGTGGTGCGCCGGCCCAAGGCCGATCCGGCCAACCCATGCCACGTCTCGGCGCCGATGCCGGGCGTCGTGGCCTCGATCGCGGTGGCGAGCGGGCGCCCCGTGGTGGCGGGCGACCTGCTGATGACCATCGAGGCGATGAAGATGGAGACCGCCCTCCATGCCGAGCGCGACGGCACCGTCGCAGCCCTCCACGTGGCGGCCGGCCAGTCCGTCGAGGCCAAGGACCTCCTGCTGGAGTACGCTGAGGCTTGAGCTCAGCCCGGCGCCATGGGGCTTGACGTATCTCAATTGAGATGCATATCGTCGGTAACGACGGAGGATGTCCCATGCCAGCTCAGACATCGATGCTTCATGTCCGTGTGGACAATCGGCTCAAGGCGAAAGCGGCCGACACGCTGGCCAGCGTCGGCCTGACACTCTCCGATGCCGTGCGAATCCTGTTGACCCGTGTCGCTGCGGAGGGCGGTTTGCCGGCGGGCCTGACCGCCGATCCTGGAGCCTATGATGCGTGGTTTCGCGCCAAGGTACGGGAAGCCCTGGACGATCCGGGTCCCGCGGTTCCGCATGAACGAGTCATGACCGGCACGCAGGCGCTCATCGACCGGAAGCGCCGTGCGCGAACTTGAATGGACGGCAATGGCGGTCGCCGATCTGATGGCGATCGTCGACTACATCTCGGACGATAATCCAGACGCCGCTCAGGCCTTGAAGGAAGATATCGAGGCCAAGACACTCCGATTGCGGGAGAACCCACAGCTCTACAGGACCGGTCGCGTGGAGGGCACTCGCGAGATGGTTGTGCGCTCCAACTACCTCGTGGTCTATGCGGAGGACGCCCACACTGTCACCATCCTTCGTGTACTGCACGCAGCCCAACAATGGCCTCAGGCGTGATGGGGACCGTCGCGGCCCTGCACGTGGCGGCGGGCCAGTCCGTCGAGGCCAAGGCTCTCTTGCTGGAATGCGCGGAGGCTTGAGTTCGGCCCGGCGCTCTCCCCTTACGTCTCTTCCGATGTTGGGGGAGTCGCCTCCCACTCCCCGCCGAACGTGCGCTCGATGTGGGATCGGGTGGGACGCAGGCCGCTGGTGCTGGCGATGACGGCCTCGCGGCGGGCGCGGGCGTCGAGATCTTTCGGCGGTGATGCGTCGCGTCGGATGCGGGGCGTCGCCGCGCCCGGAAAATTCCATGCGGTGAGCCAACGGGCGACGGTGCCGCCCAGCGCATCGTCGAGCAGGCGGCAATCGGCCGCGACGGTCTCGTCGCGCACGTCGCGCTGCACCTCGGCGGTGCCGCGCCAGGGCCCCATGTCGGTGGTGGCAGACTGCCCGAGGATCGTGGTCGCGATGGCGCGGTCGAGGTAGGCGACGAAGGCCTGGAAGTCGCCGCCGGCACGACGCGCGCTCTCGACGATCTCGATCTCCTGGCCCTCGGGCAGGATGACGCCGAGGCTGGTGGCGAAGGACTGCACCAGGTCGAGCAGGTCGGCCTTCTGCTCGGCGCTCGCGTTCCTCGGATACGTGCCCTTGACGCCGGGCGCGCCGAACTTCTCCAGCGCGACGGACCAGAACTTGAGCCCGTGACGCTTGAGCCAGACCGGCCAGAAGCACCAGCGCGCGAGGCCCGGCCCGTGGGGCAGGTCGCCGTGCTCGCCGGGGCGGCGCAGGATCACGAACTTGCCCGCCGGCAGCGGCTCGCCCAGAGGGTGAGCGTCGGTGCGGAGCAGCGGCTCACCCTCCGCCGACCAGCGGAAGCGGTCGGGCGCGCGCACCAGGAGGCGGTCGAGCACCACCCGGTCGCCCGCGCGGGTCCAGAGCGCCTCGGCGATGGCGTAGCCGTACCAGACCCCGTGCAGGAGCTGGCGGCTGACGGCGTCGAAGCCCACGCCTTCGAGCTGGCGGGCGAGGTCGTCGGCCGCGGCGCGGTCGTCCGGCCCATCGCCGCCGGGCTCGACGGTCCAGGGCCGCGCGATGGCGGCATCGAGGCGCTGGTCGAGTGCAGCCTGGCAGCGCTCGTCCCGCAGGATGTCGCGATAGATGCGGAGCGCGTGCCCTTCGTCGCGGTAGCGCTCGGCGTAGCGGGAGGGCTGGCGCGGGTTGAGCGGCAGCTCGCCGATGTAGGGTTGGAGGCGGCCTGCGATGCTGGCGGCGGCGACCTCGCCGAAGTGTGGCCCCGCCGGCACGCTGGCGCGAGAGGGAGGGAGGAGCCGGCGGAGCCGCCCGGCCAGAGCCTTGGCCGGCATCAGGTAAAGCTCTCATGGATGGGAAGAGGGGCGGAGTATCGGGCGTTCATCATGCCCCGATCATTGCGACCTCAACGCCCCCTGTGCACCGCACCATAGTATTGAGATATCGGAGGCAGGAGGCGAGAGAGATACGGTGAGATACGATAATGCCATAATGTCAGAATATTAGGAAAATTCTCTTGTGGACGGAAGCACGCTATCATATGCTTCGGTTCGTTCCCTGGAAGTGCCTATCCGGTACCCGGATAGGACGATGAGGAAAACCGCCTTGCCCAAAATCACCAAGAGAACCGTCGACGCACTCGTCCCAGCAGAGCGGGAACGCATCCTCTGGGACGACGCAATCACGGGCTTCGGTGTCCGCGTCCATCCCACCGGGCGAAAGGTCTACATCGTCAAGTATCGACACGAGGGGCGATCCGTCAAAGACACCATCGGACCCCACGGCCCCATCACTCCTGCCGCCGCGCGGGCAAAGGCAGCAGAAATCGTCACCCTCGCGAAGACAGGCCGCGATCTCGAAGGGAAGATCCCTCGTGGCAAGAAGGGCGCCACCGTGGCGGACCTCGCCAAGCGCTTCATGGACGAGTACGCCCCTGCCCATCTGAAGCCCGGCACCGCGCGGCTCTACCGCAAGATCATCGACAACCGCATCCTTCCCCGGCTTGGTAAGCGCCGGGTCGGCAATCTCGGCAAGAACGACGTCGCCGCTCTTCACCACGAGATGCGCGACGTCCCCGGCCATGCCAACCGGACGCTGAGCGTGCTCTCGCGCATGCTGACCCTCGCCGAGGTCTGGGAGATGCGGCCCGAGGGCGTCAATCCGTGCCGGCACGTCAAGAAGTATCCGGAGCACAAGCGCGAGCGGTTTCTCTCGGACGACGAGTACCGCCGCCTCGGCGCCGCGCTGCGGGACGCGGAGGATGAGGGCTTCGTCTCCCCGGTGGCGATCGCCGCGATACGCTTGCTGATGCTGACCGGGTGCCGGAGCGGGGAGATCATGAGCCTTCGGTGGGAGCACGTCGATCTTGAGGCAGGCGAGCTCAGGTTGCCGGAGAGCAAGACCGGATCGAAGGTGGTGCACCTGGGCGATCCGGCGATCGCAGTGCTGCGGGGCATCCCGCGCGCAGACGGCAGTCCGTGGGTGTTGCCGGGCATCAGGGGTGGCAAGCATATCGCCTACCTGCACGACTCGTGGCGCCGCATTCTCGACCGGGCCGGGATCGAGAATCTGCGAATCCACGACCTCAGGCATTCCTTTGCCAGTGGCGGCCTGCTGGTCGGTGAAGGGCTTCCGATGATCGGCAAGCTCCTTGGGCACAACAGGGTGACGACGACCTCGCGCTATGCGCACCTGGCCAACGACCCCGTGAAGGCGGCCGCCAACCGGATCGCGAGCAGGATCGCCGAGGTCGCAGGTTAGTTTGTGCCGGCTGACTTCGTTCTTCACCGTTCTCGATATCTCATGGCTGGATCGGCGCGCGTGACGAGAGAGATGCCTGGCGAATAACGGCGCCGTGCATGACGCCGCCTTACCCGTGCCGAGCATCTGCCGGTGCCGTCGCCCCTTGAGCTTGGCGACAGGGTCGCGATGGACAACCTGCCCCCGCGAGCGCCGTGCTTCGTGGCGCGGTTGTTCGGATTCGCCATTGAGGAGTTCAACGTGCATCGCGATGTCTGCAGCGGCAGACGTCCGCCTTCGGAATTCCGCCTAACCGCCGACCCTGTACCGGTTGCAGCCGATGGCGGCGAAGTCTTGCGCCCAAAAGGGCCGTGCCGGGATCACAAAAAGTTGATCGTCGTACCGGATGGTACTCCTGAGTACTCCTGACACCTTATGTCGTCGCTTTATGCCTAATGCTACATCCAATCTCCGATTCCATACAATTGCATAAATAGAAATGTTGCCCATATGTTCTCCCCATGGGCACATCACTCCACATCGACCGCGTTACCCGAAGCAGCCGTCAGGCGTCGATTGACGGCACCGAGGCGCACAGCATCGAGATGCACATCGCTCTCGATCATCTCTCGCGTTGCGGCCTCGGCAGCGCTGCGCCCGGCGACGCGTCCTTCCCTGGCTGCCTCGGCCGGGGTTCGGACGTGCGCCCCGGCACTGCCGACACGGTGCCGGTTTCCACGAACCTGGGCCCATCGGCGCCCGCTTCCTGCGGGAGGTCGATGCCCTCCTCGAGGAGACCGGCATCGAGCCGCAAAGGTTCGGCGAGAGGGCAATGAGCGGTCCCGGCTTCGTGCTCAGGCTGGGACGGGGACGGTCCCCGACGCCCGGCACCGACCAAGAGATGAGTGCCTTGATGGCGAACACCGCGAGCGCGGTGGAATCAGGTGCGGGCCTCGGTCGGGGACGGCGTCACGCCTGTTGCGGTCGATGCGACAGGACACATGGGAGAAAGAAATGGACGAGAAAACTCAGTTCATATCCACCAAGAGGGTGGCGGAATACCTGGGCCTGAGCCATCGCACGCTGGAGAGCTACCGCTCCCGCGGTGGGGGTCCGCCTTACTACGACCTCGATGGCGTCGTGCGCTATCTGCTGTCCGACGTCCTCAAGTGGGCGTCGAAGCGGCGCAGGCGTTCGACCTCCGACGACGGGCTGCAGACCCCGGTCCCGAAAGACGGGGACGAGGAGAATGACGAGGACGACGACGATGACGGCGCCGACGGCTCCGGGAGGGTACGGCGATGACGGTCGGCGCCGGTCTGCCGCTGGGCAGGCAGACCGGGGAGCCTGCGCCGGATATGCCGCAGGCCGCCCCGGCATACGCGGAGACGTCCCCGCCCCTGCCGTTGGAATATGAAGAGACCCTGTCGGGAACCGCGGCGGAGTTTTCTTCCCGGAGCACCTGCGAGATCGAAACCCTTGTCGTCGTGCTGATGCTCACGCTCTGCGTGTCGCTGTTGCTCGCATTGGGGGCGCTCACATTCAAGATCTTCAAGGGTCTGTGGGCGGAGCTCCGGTGCGAGGCCGGTGAAGCATCGGACCGGGGGCGGCGATGACGGTGCCGGGGCCGTTCTCGCGGGCCCGGTCGCCGGCAGCATCGGCTGGATCGGCAACGGGCGATTGACGGGTTGCCGGCACGGCGGCTTGCGCCTCCG
This sequence comes from Alphaproteobacteria bacterium, assembly GCA_022826345.1. The sequence goes on along the minus strand of JAJDVB010000205.1, from coordinate 22,198 downwards.
TGCCGGCTTTCCCGAATTCAGTCATTCCCGCCGAAACGACATCGGGGGCCGATCCTGAGTCGGCCCCCGATGAGCAACAGCACTGAAGGTACTTCACGAGGATCGAGACGATGACCGACCAAGTATCCCCCGTCAAGCGCCGCCGCCGGCGCTCGCGATCGAAGCAGTCGCCGCCGCCTCGCTGGCCCGGCGATCCGGCGCTTGGCGAGAACATCGACGTGGATATCGAGGCGATCGCCCATGTGCTGGCCAACACCTGCCGCTGGGGCGGACGGACGCGGCGCTTCCTCTCGCTCGCCCAGCACGCGCTCACCATGCCCGAGGAAATCGAGGCGCTGGAGGGCATCGCCGGCGAGGACCGGCGCTGCCTGGCGCTCCACGCACTTCTCGTTCCCGCGCGTGTCGCCTGGCTCGGCGACGAAAAGGGGGATGTCCCCGCATCGGCCAAGGCAGCGGCACGTGCCAAGGCGCTGGGAGCCGCTGTCGACAGGGCGGTGCGCGAGGCCGCAGGCCTCGATCCGCAGCTGCCGGAAGACTGGAGCGAGGTGCTCCGCTTCGTCGCCAGAATGACCGACGCTGCGGAAAGACGCGATCTCGGTGTGGACGGCGCCAGGACGCCCTTTCCTCCGCTACGCCGCACCATCCGGCCCATGGCGCCCGAGGCGGCGGCGGAGCGCTGGCTCGCGCGGTTCAGGGAGCTGGCCGGCTCTTCTACTGCTGGAGATACCCACGCCGGGAGCGATACAACCGGCGCTCCGGCATCTGCCGCCGTGGAGGCTTCGCAATGACCGGGGTGGGCGGCGATACCGGACGCGGACTCCGGGTTGCTACCCGGGGCTTCCGCACATGGTTCAGGTTCGGCTGGTGGATCGGCATCGGCGTCATCCTCACAGGCCTGGGCGCCGCGATCTGGAAGACCACCAGCGACTACACCAACTACGACTGGCACGTCTTCGGCGTCTACGCGCTGAGCGAGTTCATGCTGGTTGCCGATTTCAAGCCCGACAAGACCAAGAAGATCCGCGACCTGGATGGAACCGTCCTGGTCATGACCCTCGACACCATCACCAGACACCCCGTGATCCTCGACTATCGGGATCGCATGCTGGGGGATGCCGTCGATGCCGCCCTGCTCGGCGGCGGCGGCTGTGCGGGCCTCGCCGCCGCCGTCCTCTTCGGGCTGCACTTGGTGGGGCGAAGGCTGGGGCGCGGCAAGCGCCTGCGGGGCGGCGAGCTGGCAAGCGCGAAGGAGCTGAGGCGCCGCTCCCTGCCATGGCGGCGTCGGCTGCTGCTGCGGAACCGCCCCGCGGAGGCCCAGCCCTACCTGATCGCCCGCATCCCCTGGCCGAAGGGTGCCGAGAGGCACCACACGATCGTCTCCGGGACCACGGGCTCGGGCAAGACGGTGCTGATCTCGGACCTGGTCGAGCAGATCCGCAGCCGGGGCGAGCATTGCGTCATCTACGACAAGATGGGGAGCTATACCGAAACCTTCTTCGACAAGCGCCGGGACGTCCTGCTCAATCCCCTCGACGACCGCGCGCCGCGCTGGTCGCCCTTCCTCGAGGCCCGCACCGCGCTGGACTTCGACACGATGGCGGCGGCGCTGATCCCCCGCCAGAAGGACGCCGCCGATCCGTTCTGGATCACCGCCGCACGCCAGCTCTTCTCTCATGGCGCGGCCGTGCTCTGGCAACGGGGAGAGACACGTAACAGGGTGCTGGTGGACCGTCTGCTCAAGACCGATCTGAGCGAACTCGCGGCGGCCATGGAGGGCACCGTGACCCAGTCCATCGTCGATCTCGCCAACCCGAAGACGGCGCTCTCGGTCCGCGCCATGCTCACCGCCAACATCGGCGCCATGGAGGTGCTGCCCGACGAGGGCGACCCCTTCTCCATCAGGAAGTGGATCGAACGCGAGGGAAGCGGCGGCTGCCTGTTTCTCACGTCGCGGGGCGATCAGCACGCGAGCCTGCGGGGTCTGATCTCCACCTGGCTGGAGATCGCGGTCAACTCGCTGCTCTCGCTGTCGCGCTCCAACTCACGCCGCACCTGGGTGATCCTGGACGAGCTGCCGACCCTGCACCAGCTCCCGAGCCTCGAGCCCGGCCTTTCGGAGAGCCGGCAGTTCGGAGGCTGCTTCGTCCTTGGGGTCCAGGTGTTCTCCGCCCTGCGCGACCTGTACGGGCGCGACCTTGCGCAGACGATCTCGGGGCTGTGCGGCACCCGGGTCGTGTTGGCATCGCCCGACAAGGATACGTCGGAGTGGTCGGCGGGGAGCCTGGGCAAGGTGGAGGTCGAGACCCTCTCGGAGGGCGTGAGCTACGAGACCCCGCGGGAGGGCGTGACGCTGAGCACGCGGCGCGAGGAGCGTCCGCTGGTTCTTCCGTCGGAGGTATCGCGTCTTGAGAACCTGTCGGGCTATCTGAAGTTTCCCGGCCCCTCGCCGGTCGCACGGATCAGGCTGAAGTACCGGAAGCGGGACGTTGTCGCGGTGCGCTTCGTGCCGAGGCCGGACGACAGCCACGATCCGAGCCTTGCCGGCGGGCCGCAGGCTCGGGTGACACACGCTGCCGGCGATGGCGCTGTGCCGGCGCCGGACGCGCGGCAACCCGTCACGCCTCACGCTGCCATGGCGGAGTGCCCAACTGAGACGGCGGGGGCGGCCGAACGAGGCGCCGGTGCGGCGCAGGACGGCGTCGCCGAAGCGTCCGCACTTGCTCCCGCCGCTGCCGACCCACCCGGTGAAGCCAGGGAGGGCGGTGAAACCGGCGTGCCGGAACCGGCAGAGGGGACGCATGTCGCCGAATCCCCGCCTGACGCTGATGACAATGCGCAGATTGGGCCGGAGCGGCCGCCTCGGGGGGCGGCCGGCGCCGATCCTGACGGTGACAGCGCCGCCTTCGCCAACAGGGCTCCGGAACCAGACGAACGGCCTCTACCCTCCGACAGGGGACACGGTGACGGGAGGCGCCGGCGCCGCGGCAGTCAGGACTTCTACTGATGGTGGTCTCCGTCGGCGCCGTCGCCTCGCCCGCGCAGGGCGTCTCCTACTATGAAAGAGACGGGTACTACGCGAAGGACGATCCCGCCCACCGGCAGGCCAGCGCCTGGTTCGGCAAGGGAGCGGAGGCGCTGGGCCTGGAGGGCACCGTCGATCCCGACGTCTTCACCGGCATCCTCGCAGGCGAAGTCCCCGACGGTTCTGGCACAAGGCTCGGCCGCAGGAACAGGGAGGGTGAGATCGAGCACCGCCCCGGCAGGGACCTCACCTTCTCTGCGCCGAAGTCCGTGTCGCTGGCGGCGCTGGTCGGCGGCGACGAACGGATCGTGGGCGTCCACGATGCCGCCGTGCGCGAGGCACTGGCCTGGATCGAGGCCAACGCGGCCGAGACCAGGATGATGGACCCCGAGCTCGGGCGCATGGTGCGCGCCGGCGATCAGTCGATCGTGGCAGCCACGTTCCGGCACGACACGTCCCGCAACCTGGACCCACAGCTGCATACGCACGCGGTGATCGCCAACATGGTGCAGGGCGGCGACAGGGGAACGCCCCGGTCCGGCAAGTGGCGCACGATGGCGAACGAGAAGCTCTATGCGTCCAAGATGCTGATCGGCGCGCTCTACCGTGCGGAGCTGGCACGGGGTCTGGAGGAGCTCGGCTACGCGGTCGAGAAGACGCACGCCGACGGGCGCTTCGAGATCGCAGGTGTTGCGCGGCCGGTGATCGATGCCTTCTCCACGCGCCGCGCGGAAATCGAGGCGGCGATGGAGGCGCGGGGGCAGGGCGAGCCGGCAAGCAACCAGCGGGTCGCCGAGCGCGCGGCGCTGATGACCCGCTCGCACAAGCGCGACGTGGACAAGGAGGCGCTGCGGGACACGTGGCAGAGGCAGGCCGCCGATCTGGGCTTCGACGCACGGAACCTCGTGGACGAGGCCCGGCACTGGCAGGCAGCGCATCGGGAGCGCTCCTTACCTTTTGCCGGCCACGACCGTGAGGCCGAGCCCGGCAGGACAAGCGATGCGGACCGCGCGGCCGCTTGGGCGGTGGCGCATCTCTCGGAGCGCGAAGCCGTGTTCGCCCGCTCCGACCTGCTCACCGCTACTCTTGCCTGGAAACCCGGCAAGGTCACCATCGGCGAGGCCGAGGCAGCGGTGGAGCGGTTGGAGAAGGCCGGTACTCTGCACGCCGCGAGGACGCCGGTGCTCGGCGATGCGCTCACCACCGAGAAGGCCCTCATTGACGAGACCGAGACCATCAGGCTCATGCAGCGCGGGCAAGGCAGGTCGAAGCCCGTGATGCGGCGCTGGATCGCAAAGCCGCTGCTGCACAACGGCCGCCTGACGGAGGGCCAGAAGGACGCGGTAACCACGATCCTGTCCTCGAAGGACCGGGTGGTGGGCGTGCAGGGTTATGCCGGCACCGGCAAGACCGCGATGCTGGACCGCGCGCGTTCGCTCGCGGAGAAGAGCGGCTACCGGATGATCGGCCTGGCGCCCTCGGCGTCTGCGACGGCGACGCTGGCAGCAGAGGCCGGCATCCGGAGCGAGACCCTGCAGCGGTTCCTGGCGCGCAACGCAGGCGTGGCCGAGGGGCGGCTGACGGCCAGGGGCGAGCGCGAGATGCGGGCCGCCTTCCGCAAGACGGTGCTGGTGGTGGACGAGGGCTCTCTGGCATCCACCGTCCAGGCCCGTGACCTGCTGCGGATCGCCGACAGGCTCAGGATCCCGAGGGTGGTGCTGGTGGGCGACGAGAAGCAGCTCGACGCCGTGGATGCGGGCAAGCCCTTCGCGCAGCTTCAGCAAGCGGGCATGAAGACCGTGGTGATGGACGATATCCTGCGGCAGAAGGACCCGGCGCTGAAGGAGGCGGTGCGGGCCAGCCTGGCGGGCGACGTCCGTGCCGCGTTCGACAGGCTAGGCGACCGTGTCGCGGAGGTGAAGCCCGACAATCTCGCCGGTGCTGCGGCCGCTCGATGGTTGAAGCTCTCGCTTGAGGAGCGGGAGAACACCGGACTGATGGCGCCGAGCCATGAGCTGCGCCAGACCGTCAACGGCCACATCCGCGAGCGCCTCGCCCGTGACGGCGTCATCCACGGCCCGGCCCTGGAGGGCGAGCGGCTGGTGTCGCGCGGCTACACCGCGGCCGAAAAGATGCAGGCCGCCAACTACGCGCAGGGCGACGTGGTGGCCTTCCACCGGGCCTACAAGAGCCTCGGCGTGGAGAAAGGCGAGGAGCGCCGGGTGCGCGAGGTCGACGGTGCGCGCGGCATTGTCATGCTGGAAGGCGCGGACGGCGAGGCTGTGCCCTGGCGCCCGCGCCAGGTAGGAGCGAGCCGCGGCGCGGTGGAGGTATACCGGAGCGAGCCGATAGAACTTCGGGCGGGCGACCGCATCCGCTGGACCCGCAACGATGCCAGGCTCGGGCTGGTGAACAGCCACGCGGCCGAGGTGACGGCGGTGCGGGGCGACCGGGTCTCGTTCCTGCTTGAGGACGGCTGCAAGCTGGATCTGGGTCGTCACGACCCGCAGTTGCGCCATCTCGATCATGCCTGGGCATCGACGGTGCATGCGTTCCAGGGTCGCACGGTGGACAACGTGATCGCGGTGATGGAGGCCAATCACCCTCACCTGACCACACAGAAGAGCTTCTACGTGGAGATCAGCCGTGCGCGGCACCGGGCGGAGCTGGTGACGGACGACGCGAAGGCGCTGTGCGACCGCCTGGAGGCCGCGACCGGGGAGCGCATGTCGGCGCTAGAGGGCGTCGCCGCTGCGGCGGAACTGGCGAGGAGGACGGAGCAGGCCAGGCAGGCGCAGGCACGTGAAGCGGCCACGAGCAGGGAAAGGGAGATCGAGCGGGACGGGCTGGCCGGCGAACCCGCGACGATGCGTCCGCCCGCAACTGCAAGGAGTCCGGGGACGGAGGCAAGGCCGGAGTCACCGACTCGACAGCCCGGGAGGACGACGGCGCCTGCGCCCGCCAGGAACCGGGTACCAGAATCCCGACCCGAGGCACCGGCCCACGAGCCGGAAAGGACACGACGGCCCACGCCCGCGAGAACGCCGACACCAGAAAGGGAGCAGCCGCCCGCTCCGGCACCCAAGCCCGCGCGGGCACCTGAACCTGCGAAGGCTCCAGAGCCGGTGAAGGAGCGCGGGCCCAAGACGATCGAATACGAGCTCGAACTGGAACTGTGACGATCAGCGGCCCGCGCGCTTCACTTCGACGTCTCAATACGGGGCACGCGGCCGGAGCATCATACCCGACGCATCTAGGATGCTTGGCGACTTTCGATCAGCGATGCGAGGACACGTGAAAAATGTGTTACTTTACAACAGCTTCCGGAGACCTCGCTTGCTGCCCTTTCTTCCTTCGCCTCACCAACCCGCACCACGTCTAGGGCACCACGTCTAGGACACGGTTGGGCGCGTCCTACGAACTGAGCCTATCATATTCTGAGCGGATAGGATAAGCGCTAGTCCGAATCGCGACTCCTCCAGTCCGACAAGATGCTAGTCACAGTACTTTGGAGGTCTGCCTCTCGCCTCCATCCACCGTTTGTAGTGCTCGTGGTCCTTGTTGGGCTCCACTGAATTTCGAGTGATCGCAAACACTAAACCCGGAGGGAGTGGGAGCATAGGCTGCGCATCTTGCTTTTTCGCATAACGACGTAGGGCGTTGACTACCACGAATGTATCCCGACTCTCGTAGTCCGTTTCATGTTTCTTATGGTTCTCCAAGTTCATACCAAATCCTGGCGGGGAGAACAAAAAAGCCTCAAAGGCACGGAGAATGTTACTGTCGTACTCAACTGAACTACCATTCAAAATATCCGAAAGAATAGTGGCCCCTGCCACTCGAGCAGTATAACGCTCTGGATTGAGACTCAAGAGCTCCATACCCATCTGACATCGTTCGCGCAATAGGTTCCGGTCTGCGGTACGACAGCGCCATCTAGCAAAATATAGTCCGATAACTCCGCCAAGAAGACCAAGAAAGAGTATCGCAACTCGAATCGCTTCCAAATTTTCATCAATCCAGCACCACATTAGCTGTTGCCTTTGAAATCGGAATACCTATTCCGGTGCAATTGAATGCAAGACACTACCTGAACACCATGTGGGCACCAATACGGTTAGATGGACCCAGCGGCGTCTCCTTCGCCTAAAAGCTTGGAAAACCAAGCCGGTTGACTATCTTCGGTCGTTGCGCGCACGATGCGTTTCGCAAAATCGCAATCATCGTAGCCACAGGATACTATCACCTGCACCTGTTCAAACATATCTTCGCTCACCCGCAAGTTCAGAATGTCCTTTACTCCGCAGGAAGGGCAACGCGCCAGATAGTGCGCTTGAGCAATATCGCGAAACCACTCAGCCACTTCCTTATCTTTGAATGCCCACGACGCCTTGTCGCCCGAACATTGAGCTTCCACGACCCACACTGACTTCTCCGACATGCTGGTCTTTGTTTGGCCCATATCTCTGTCTTTCTCCTAGCTTCTCGCCACTAACTGGCTTCGCCTTCAAAACGCGATGTTTACAAGGTGGACCGTCGTATCCACCAATTCGTCCGTGCGTCTTCCGGTCAGGTCGCAGCCCATCAAATGCCCAATGTCTCGTGCAACACGCCGAGCAACCCTTCGATGTCTTCCATATCGGCCAACCTTTTCGTGATCTTGTAGGTGACGGCCTGACCTTCCGCCATTCTGACGAGCCTTCCGGCACGTTCCTCCGCCACTTCGCCTTTGCGCCACATATTGAATACGATTCTGTGCGGACATATGCCGAGGCAAAGCAGATAGTCGTAACGACGATCTAAGCGTACGTGATTGAACTGGAAGGTTCCGTTTGAACCTAAAGACGCCGTCTTCACTTCGAAGCTACGCTTGGCGATTGTCATGTCTGTTGCAGATGTTCGCCCGCCGTTACCAACGTCTATCCCAGCGGCTTGTAGGTACCTACGGATGAACTCCTCTCCAATCTCGCCCCTATTTGTGTTGCCAAGCAAACGGTAGCCCATGAGCGGCGAGTCTTGCCATATGTCTTCGGGCATGTGCTCCCTGATGACCTCCACCAGAAGTTCAACGGGATTCATTTCGGGGGTTCCCAACGCCGTTTCGTTCCATCCTTTTTCCAGAACACTAGAAAGTAGGAATGGTTCTTGCGCGCATGTACCTGCCGAACGGCACGGCTCACACCTGGACGATTGTTGCGCATCACGACAAATAGGTCTTCAGCGACAAAACCGATCTTCTCGTATATCTGCATTATCTCTATGTGGGTAAACCGCTGACGGTTAGAACATACTTCGTCTTGACACTTGACGATCAATACACCGCGCTCCCTTAGAACCCGGTGGGCCTCGCGTCCACCGTCTCGGTACAAATCCAATACTGCCTCGTGATACTTGCTCCTTGTCCGATTGCCAGTGCGGTTGTTCCGGTAGTGGTCTTCAAATGGAGTATGAACCTCATGGGCCGTTCCGCCGGGCGAATGCATGTAGGGTGGATCGAAGACAACGCAGTCGATCACTCCGTCCTCATACGGAAGTTTGCGACAGTCGGTACCGTCTTGAATGTCGGTAGCCAATAGCTTGTACTTGTCGCAAGGCACGCGCCGCCAAAACACGCCCTTACCGAAAGTTACGTCAGCGACCACGCTTCCCGGCTTTACGTAAAGGCCGAGAATGCGAGGAAACACGCGGTCGTTGCCATCCGTGCTTGCACTGAACACAAGATCATTGGTGGCTTCGCCGTTTTGCACCCGACGTTTTTCCGAGTCCGCAAGGTCGGGATGGTGTGCCGTGGTGCCTTCCTGCATCACTCTGTCGTTTTCCAATGGCGATTGAGCATCGTTAGTTGACACTATCATAGCTGTTCCAGCCCATGCAGCTTCCGCTCCACCGCCTCCGCCACCCGCTTGGCAGCTTGGCTCAGGGTCGCATCGTCGAGATGGACGTAGCGATTCGTCTCGCTGGCCCGCCGATGTCCGAGCAGGCGTCCCGCGACATGCAGGCTTTCGCCGTTCATGACCGCGTGCGAGGCGTGCGCGTGGCGCAGGTCATGCAATCGTGCATCCGCCACGATCCCCGCCTTGTCGCGCACCCCGGTCCAGAACGTCCACAGGTCGTTCGTGCTCAACGGCCCGTCCCCCTTGCCGCCCGGAAACACCCACTCCCCGGACGCCGTTTCGGCGAGACGGTTCAGCAGCTCCCGCACCGCCTCACCAAGCAGAACGTGCCTCGGTCCGGTCTTCGCGTCAATCAGCGCGAGCCGGTCCGGCTTGACCTCGCGCCAGCGCATGCGGCGTATCTCGCCCGGCCTGCATCCCGTCAGCAGGAGCAGGCGCACCGCCGCGACGCAGACCGGGTTATCCGCTTCGCGCTGGCGCAGGACCGCGCCGAGCTTCGCAAGGTCGTCCGCGCCGAGCAGCCGCCCGCGCAGCGGTCGCCGGTAGCGGACGATGCCGGTGCACGGGTTCCCGGCGGCTTCGGGGCGATGGCCCCACGCGATGGCGCAGTCGAACATAGTGCGCAGTATGTCATGACTGCGATTCGCGCCGCCCGGCTTTCTGCGTCCGTACTCGTGGAAGAAGCGCGCGACGTCGGCCCGCACGACCGAGCCGACGCGCAGATGGCCGAGCGCGGGCAGGATGGCGCTGTTGAGGTAGCTCCGGGTCGCCTTCACCGTGGACGGCTTCCACGACAGCGAGCGCCGCTCGACGTATTCGGCGGCGAACTTCGTCAGCGTTGGGCCGGAAGCGGGAAGGGGCGCGGGACTCCCGCCGCCCTTCTCGCGGGCGAGGAAGGCGAGCGCCGCGGCCCGCGCCTGGTCGGCCTTCACCGCGTCCGGCTTGCCGAGCGTGACGCGGCGCGGCCTGCCGTTGCGCTGGAACCGAAACACCCAGGATCGCGCGCCGTTGTGGGCTGGACGCGCAGCATGAAGCCCTGCAGGGCGGCGTCGTGGATGGCGTATTCGCGCTCGCGCGGCCGGGCCGCGAGTGCGAGCGCATCGGTCAGGCGGGCGCGCTCGGTCATCGGCCCGCCTCCCTGCCGTCGAGCATGTCGGCAAGGCCGCGCGAGACCCGGTTGGCGGCATCGAACACGGAACCCTCGGCAAGGTGCGCGTAGCCGAAGGTGGTCTTGATGTCGGCATGGCCGAGCAGCCCGGCAACGACGCGCAGGCCCTCGCCGCCGTTGACCGCGACCGCCGCGAGCGAATGCCGGAGATCGTGAATGCGCAGCGTCGGCAGTCCCGCCGCCGCGCGGATCGCGTTCCATTCCCTGTCCACCGCCGCAGGGCGACGCGAACACCCACGGACAGTTGGTGCGCCGTTGCCGCGCCGCGAGCACGGCGGGGGCCGGTGACGCCAGCCAGATCGTGCGGGGACCAGTTTTTGAGTCGGGCAACACCGCGCGGTCGTCGTGAGCGTGCTACCACTTGAGGCGCAGCGCCTCGGACTTGCGCGCGCCGGTGTAGAGAAGGAAGCGCACCACGGCGATGGCGACCGGATGATCCGCTTCCGCGCAGTCGAGCGACCGACCGAGCGCGGCAAACTCGTCGTCCATCAGGTAGTGCGCCTCGAAGCCGGTCTTGCGCCGCCGCAGTCCCTTGCACGGGTTGGAGTCCTCGCGCCGCAGGCCGAGAGCCTCCGCGTGCTTCATCATCGACGACATCGCGGCCAACGCCCAGTGCGCCGAGCCGGGGCACGTTGCCGAGATGTCGTCGTGCCAGTTGCGCACGTCCTTCGCGCCGATCGCATCGACCGGGCGGTTGGCGAACGCAGGCAGTATCCAGCGCCGCACGGTATGCGCGTAGCTTCTCCGCGTCGAGGGCTTCCACCGTTCGGCGCAGTCGGCGAGGAACGCCGGCGCGAACGCCTGCACCGTCGGGACCGCCGCCGCCGCGCTGCCCGTTTTGGCATCGGCGAGCAACGCCCGCGCCGCGTGCCGTGCGTCCTCGACCGTCAGCGCGTCGAACGCGCCGAGCGTCCGCTTGACGACCGAGCCGTTGCAGCGCCGGTGCACGATCCACGTCTTGCGTCCGTTCGCTCGCGCCCGCAGTCCGAGGCCCGGCGCCGCGCTGTCTCACAGCACGGCCTCGCGACCGTCCGCGGCTGCGAAGGCGCGCGCGCCCGCCATCGTGATCTTCGTTCTGTTCGCCATGGTCCGATGCCTTCCGTTCGTTCCGGTCGCGACCGGCGCGGCCCAGGTGCCCCCCGTTGGGGAACACCCAGGACACGCCGGGTAACGGAGCCGGGTCCGAAGATGGGAAGTGTCGGAAGTGCCGCGCTCAAACGCCGCGCCGGCTGCAAGCCGTTGTGACTACCGGGCTTTCAACGCTTCGCGGATGCGTGGGCGGATTGCGATTTTCCACGCCCTGCGGCGCGGCCATCTCACATCCGACGCATCATCGGCGGGAATGTCCGCACCGCAACATTCCGTCCCACGCGTCAGCCGGCATCAGGCGCGGCGAAGTCCGCTTCGGCTCCCGACAACTGCTGGATGCCAAAGCTCTCCTGCGGAATGCGCTGCCCCGCAGACCAGAGCCCCACCAGCGCCCTCGCGAGGTCGGCGGGAAACACGTCGACCAGACCGTCGACCTCCGCATTCTCCGCTGTCCGCTCCAGGGGACACCGGCGGCCGTGGTCGAGCAGCCAGCGATAGAGGCCGCGATGCGGGCTCAGAACCGACCGCCCCTCCGACTGCCGCCGCCGGTTGACCCCGATCAGTATCCGGGCGCCGGCTGGATCGAGGTCGCCGAGGTACATGGCGCCCTTCGCCTGCGTCCAGACGATCAAGTCGTCGAGGTTGCCGGCGCCCTGCCGAAAGGCGTTGCCGCCGCCGTAGGCGATGGCCGCATAGAGCGCAGCTTCCCGGTTCCACCGGCAGAAGCTGTCCCAGGAGTGATAGTTCTCCAGCACCAGGACCGGCCGCCCCGGCACCCGTTCGGGTGGCGATTCGTGCGGCAGCGGCGGCGCGACGGGATAGCAGTGGAGATCGGCCAGCGTGACGCGTCCTTCGAACAGGGCGGGCTCGCCCTTGCGCAGGTCGTCGAGCCGCTTCTCGTCCCCGAATATCTGCAGCGAGCGTTCCCTCGTCGGCGCCGGCACGGGCTCCCTGCCGCGCATGGACAGCAGGAACGCGTTGACGGCCTGAAGGTCGGCGCGCCGCACGGGGTGGCCCTCGTCGGCGGCAAAGGCCAGGGCCGGCAGCCAGGCTTGAGGCGTCCGGGTGCGCCGGTTCTGCGCCGCATCCCGGAGGCTGGCCGTGCGCGGAAGCGCGGGAGAGCCCGAAGTGTCCCATCCCCGTGCGGGGAGATCGATCGTCCCCTCGCGCTCCAGGCCTCGCAGGGCGTCGAGGAGCATGCGCCTCTGCTCGGGCTGGTCGCGGACTTCGGGATGGGCGCGGAGCCAGGCGGCGCGCAGCTTGGGCAGGCCGATCCGCCGCTTGCCCAGGGCGCGCAACTCGTCCTCGAACGAGGCCATGCTACTCGGCGGCCACGGCCGATCTTACGGTGTCTTCGGTCGCCCGCCTGTGGATATGGGCGCGCATGGCCTCGACCTCCACGTGGATGCGGCGCGAGTCCCGAGACTGGCCGATGCGCCGCAGCCGCACGATGTTCTCGAACTCGGCCAGCGCGTTCGTGTCCTGCACTCCGGTGGTGTAGAAGAGTTGGATCCCCATGGCGTCCGCGAGACCGATCTGGGTCTTCAGCAGCAGGGCCTTGTTCGCCTTGCCCAGGGGGTTGTCCATGATGAGGACGCCGCCTTCGCTCGCGCCGCCGTGCATCGCCTCAGCTCGCAGCCGCGCCAACACCAGGTAGATCATCATCGCGGCGGTCAGCAGCTCGCCGCCCGAGACGCTCACCCGGTCGATCGGCATGTGCTCGGTGTCGCCCTCGCCCTTGGGCTTCAGCAGCCGGATGCCGAGAGAGTCCCTGCCCAGCGCCGCAGTCATGCGCTCGACCAGTTCGGAGGCGATGTCCTGGCCGGTCTCCGGGATCCGGTCGGCCTCCGCCAGGTCGGTCACGTAGCTGCGGAGGATCTCCCTGCGCTGATCGACGGCGACCCTCGAGAGGTCGGCGCTCATGCGGAACACCGGCTGCCCCCCGAAGCGGGGCACGTGGTCCGGGATGCGCCCGTCGCGGACCATGCGCCGGAGGATGTGCAGGGCGGTCCGAAGCAGGCGCTCCAGCTCAGCGACGCAGGCCTCGAGGTCTTCGTCGAGACGCGAGAGGTCGTGCTCGATGGTCTTCAGGCGGTCGTCGATCAGGCCCGCCGTCCTCTCCGCGTTCTCCGCCGCGGCGAGTGGGTCGTTGGCGCCGAGGTGGGCTGCGACCTGCCGCTCGCTCTCCAGCTCCCTGAACGCGTCGGAGTTGGTGAACCTGCGGATATCGTCGTAGCTCTCGTAGACGGCCTTGTGCGCCTCGCCCAGAGCGTCGCGCGCCCGTCCGAGTGCGGCGAAGGTGGCGCTGACCAGAGCGGCCACCTCATCCTCGCGCGGGAGCTCCATCCGTTCCGCCGGAGCGGGTTCAGCGCCTAGGACGCCGCCGAGGGTGGCGGCCTGGTCGGTGCATGACGCGGCCGTCCGGCCGTGCCGCGCCGCTTCGTCGCGCGCCCGCCGCGCGGCATCCGCCTCGCGCGAGGCGATGGCTTCCTGCTCGACAATTGTCGCCTCCGCCCGGGGCACGATGCGGGCCAGCGCCTCCGGAGCGAGCGAACGCATATCCGTCAGCGGCCCGGGACGGACCTCCTGTGTGCGCCTTTCCTTCTCCGCGCGGTGGTCCCTTCGCGCGGCGTCCGCCTCCGCGCGGGCGGCCGATGCAGCCTCGCGCGCCGCTTCGAGCGCCGCCTCCGCGCCGGCGGCGACCTCCCGGAGGCCGTCCCGTAGCGCCTCGGCTTCGACCACGGCGCGCTCCAGATCGCTGAACGCCTCCGCGAAACGGTCCTCCTTCCCGGCCACGGAGCGCTCGACCTCCAGGCGCTGGCCGCGCAGCTCGCCCACCCGTTCCTGCTCCAGGGCCGTCAGCGCCTCGAGCTCGCGTTCGTACGCGCCGCGCAACGCGTCGAGATCGCCGGCCGCCCGTCCGCCGGGTCCTGAATGGGTGACGCTGCCCGCCTCGCGCTCCATGTCCGCAGCCATACTTGCAGCGTATCTTGCCTCGTCCTCGCGGGCGCCGGCCTCCCTGGTATGGCCGTCCCGTTCTGCCTCCTTTTCCCTGGCGAGGCGCTCGGCCGAAGCCGCCCGCTGCCGGCGAGCGAGGTGTGCCTTGCGCCAGCCGTCGACGCGTGAGCCCCATTGCGCGTGGTGCTCGTCGGCGCGGCGCACATGCTCGGCAGACGCATGGGCCTGCCCGTCGCACTCGCCCGCCCTGTCGCGGCAGTCCCGGGCGTCGCGCCCGGTGGTCTCGATCCGGTCGGACAGCGCGTCAATCTCGCCTGCGATCTCCGCAATCCGCGCTTCCTTGCGCTCGATGTCGCGCCGCATTCCATCGAGCCGACCTCCGCCGAAGCGTTCACGCCACGCCCCGAGCTCCCGAAAGATCGACTCCAGGTGCTCAATGCGCGTCTGCTGCGCATCGATCGACGATGCCACACCTGCCAGATCGTTCTCGATCCGGCGGTGCAGGTCGCGGGCAGCGGCACGGTCGTAGGCGGCAGGCTCGTCCACGGGAAGCACGAACCTGTCCGCCTCGGTCTCTCCCGGCGTGTCTCCGGCGATCGCGACGGTCACTGGCCGGCTCAGCGGAGGGGCGGATTCCAGCGCCCGCCGCGCCGCTTCGAGAGCGTTCCGGTTGGGGACGGCGACGCCGACGAAGCGGGCCGGGTCGCGCTCGGCGAAGCGGCGGACCTCTCCCGGCGAGCGCAGGATGTCGGAAAGATAGACGGCATAGGGCTGGGCGTCGGCGATGCCGGAGTCGCGCAGCCGCCCGGCGACGGTGCGCACGTCCTCGTCGATCGACGCGAGGCCGGTGGCCTCCAACGACTCGCGGTCGGCCTGCAGAACCTCCTGGCGCCGCTCTTCCTCGCGCAATCTGGCCATGCACCCGCTCCTGGCATCCGCCAGCAGCCTTCCCGCCGCGTCGGCGTCCGGGTCGACCTCGCTCTCGCCGCTGAGCTCGAGAAGGGTTGGATCGAAGGCCAAGGCCCGGCGCCGCTCCTCACCTTCGCGGGCGGCTTCCCGCAACCGCGCCGCCTCGGTCTCCAGAACCGAGCCCTCGGCCCTGAGATCGCCCTGGCGCTCCCGGTGCCGCGCGGCGGTGAGGTCCGCCTCCTCGGCGCGCCGGCGAAACTCGGCAGCCTCTTCTTCGGCAAGCCGCGCAGCCTCCGCATGACGCCGCGCCGCCGCATCGGCGCCCTCGCCGGCCTCAAGCACCTGCCCTTCCTCGAGCTTGGCGCGGAATTCGCGCGCATGACCCAGGTTAACGTCGATCTGCGCCGCCTCCCTGTGTTCCATCTGCGCGCTCTCCGATGCCGCTGCCCGTTCGGCGTCGGCCGTGCGCGCTGCTGCCGTCAGCTCCCGCGCTTCGGTCGACAGGGCGCGCTGGCGCTCCCGCAACGTCTCGGCGCGCCCGTTGAGGGTGGAAACGAGATCCGCGCCGATCGCGCAGAGCGCATCGCGGCGCGGTTGCAGGTCGGCATGCTCCGCGTCGATCGCCTCCTGCAGCGCCCTGCTCCGCTCCCGGTCGTCGAGAACGCCGCGCATCGACACGGCGCCCTGGAGAAGACGGCTGTGCCCGAGGGCCTGTCCGCGAGCTTCCTCGCGGGCAACGGCGGCCGCTTCGGCGGCCTCGTGCCTGCGACGCGCCGTCTCGACGGCGGCGGAGGCGAGCTCGATCCTCGCCCTCCCGCATGCCGCCTCGGCTTTGCCGGCGGCTGTCTCGTGCTCTTCCGCAGTCCCGGCGCGCTGTTCCGCAAGCCGCGACGCCCGGTCCGCGTGCTCGTCCAGCGCCGCCTTGAGGGAGGACGCATCGCTGCTGCGCCGCGAAACCTCCTCCTGCGCGGCCTGCGCTCCTGCGGCGATGTCCACGAAGGGCGCGAATTTTTCCTGAAGACGGCGCATCGCGTCCCGCCGCCGCTGCAGGCGCGGCAGGTCCGAGAGCTTCGCCACGTGCTCGGCGAGCAGCCCCCGCACCGCGCCGGCCTCCCCGTCCGGCACCGTCATCGCCAGGAACTTCCGCAGGAACTGCGCCTCGCTCCGGAAATCGAGGAAGTCCTCGATGCCGCCTTCGCTGCGGTTGAACTCCACCTGCGCCGCCAGGAGCTCCGTGTCAATCTTCTCTTCGGCGAGCTTGCGCTTCCAGTCCGACTGCTTCGAAAAATCCTGGAAGTTGCCGGGATGGCCTGAACGCATCTCGTGCAGCCAGCGCTGCACGTCCTGATGCCCTCTCAGGCGGCCGTGCTCCTCGAACCCTTCGAGCCCCGGCGCGGGGATGGCGTCGAAAGAGAGGCCCGGCGCGCTCCGGAACGTGAAGAAGCGGCGCTCCAGCTCGCGCTGGCGGCCCTCGCCGTGCGGCACCACCACCTGGCCCGTGACCAGGCGTTCAGCTTCCAGCAGGCCCGACTGGCCGCCGGAGAGGTCCCACTCCACCAGGATGAACGCCGGCACCTCCCCGAAGTAGTCGCCGAACCTCTGGTTCGCCCGGATCAGAGTCTTCAGGAAGCGCCGCTCGCTGGTGTCGAAGCAGCTCAGAACCAGGGACAGGAAGGACGTCTTGCCCCCCGTGTTCTCCAGGCTGAACACCGTGTGCACGGGCTCGCCCGTGCGCGGGTCGGCAAGATGGACGGTCGTTCCCGGATAGTACGCCTCGTGCCAGCCGCAGTCGGAGAGGTGGATACGCGTGATGCACCGCATTCACCGGCCCTCGCTGTCGAGAAAACCCGGCAGCACCGAGGCGCAGCGCTCGAACAGCTCGTGCGCCGCGAGCTCGCGCACCTGCAGCCGGTAGCACGGCGTCGCCATGTAGGTCTCGCCGTCGGCCGTCTCCAGGGTCTGCACCATCCCGTGCTCGTGAAGCTGGTTGAGCACCAGCTTGACCATGCCGGCGAGCGAGCCCAGGCCTGCGCGCTGGCTGCCGTCGGGCCGGGTCTCCGGCAAGCGGGCGAGTTCGCGCCAGGCATCCACCAGGCCCGCCTCCTCCAGCTCGGGATCGCTGCCCGACTCTTCTTCCAGGCGCCGGCAGTGCTCGCGCAGCAGCGACGCGATCCGCGCCGGCGTCGCCGATACTTCCGCTCGATCCTCCTGCATTCCCGTCAGCACCGCCGCAGTCGGAAAGAAGGTCGCCGCGATCGCCACGTGGATGAGCGCGAGCGCACCGCGCGGCATCTCGCCTAGATCCTTGCGCAGATCCGTCAGCGTTGCGGCGAAAACGCTCTCCGGACTCTGCGGCGCGAGCACGATCGCGTGCTCCAGCGCGTCGACCACCCGGAGGCCGAGCATGGGCGCGAGCTCCTGCACCAGGGTCCGGAACTCGGGATCGGCGCGCCAGTGCGCCAGCAGCTGGCGGTAGTCCGTATCGCCCCGCAGCGCCGACGCCCTCGGCGCGAGGCCCTTGTTGAGGAGAAGGACCGCCTTCTGGGCCTCGCTCAGATGGGTCAGGCCGGTCATCGTTCGGTATCGCTCTCAAGCACCAGGTTGTCGCCCGCCACCCGCTCATGCGCGATCGCCCCGTCGATGGAGGCGATAACCCCCAAGGGATCGTCCTCCGGGCACCATGAACGCAGCATCAGGAACAGCACGCAGCGCAGCGTGGACTCCGCCATGCCCTCGTCTTCCGCGAAACCGACGGCCGAACGCATGTCCAGCCGCGTGCGCGCCGCGATCGTGCGCACCAGCCAGTCCTGCGCCGCGCGGATATCCTCGGCGTCGAACTCGGGCGGAACCCGCTCGATCGCCACCAGATCGAGCTCCTCTTCCGCGCCGGCGGGGTCGCGCCGGAACCTCGGCTGTGTGGCGGTCTCGAACAGAAGCGCCAGATCGAGCAGCGGCGGCGGAGACGGAGCGGCGAAGGCGGCGACAATGTTGTCGCCCATGCCGGCGATCGTTCCCATCGGCGCGGCCAGAAGCGGACCGAGAATGCGGTCCTCCAGGTCGGGAACGTCGCGCACGAGGCGTGCGCGGAATGCGCTCACCTGCAACTGCCGGAACTCCTCCGACGCCGTCATCACCCGCTCGAACAATGCCGCGTGGCGCTGCTGGCAGTCGTCGATCGTCGTCTTCAGATCGACGAGATGATCGCGCGTGTCGCCTTCGGCGTGCGCGATGTGTTCCCGGATCGAATCCACGATCGCAGCCTCGTGCTTGCGCCGCTCGCCCAGGTGTACGCGCGCCTCGTCCAGCTCCGGCAGCACCTCCTCGCTCCACCTGACGCGGTCGGCGGCGCGGCGCACCTGGAACAGCCGGTCCTCGATGAACTGCCGGTAGTGGATCGAGCGCATCCGCGAGCGCCGCGCCAGCGTGCGCGCGTCCTCGAAGCGGCCCCGCTCCACCGCCTTGCGGATCATGATCGCCTCGGCCTCCTGCGCAAACTCCGGCGCGATGTCGAGCATCGCGAGCGTCAGCGTCTGCGCGCCCCGTGCGAGCTTGTAGCGCGGAGACCCGTCGTCGGCGGCCGAAAGCGCCAGAAGACGGAAATCCTGGAAGGAAAAGCCGCCCCGGTCCGCGTCGTAGTACTCCACACGGAAGGTCCTGTGGCCCTCGCGCGCATTGGAAAGGTGGTCAAGCACCACCTGTCCGGCCTTGCGCGCCTGCTTCTCGGTCAGCACCGGCTTCATGCGCACCGCCTCGCCGGCGACGTGTTGGACCACATCTTCCGGCGGAGCGCCCGCCTCGATTGCTGAGCGCTCCATCACGAAGTCGATCGCGCTCAGCGCCAGGTACTGGACGTCGAGCCTCTCGGCCAACGCAGGATCGTCCTTGAAGATCACCCGCCGGTCGCGGGACAGCCGGGCGATCGGCTCCGTCAGCGCCAAGTTGCGCTGCTGGCGGGTCAGCGTCTCCCGCGACGCGCTCTCCGATTGGCTCATGAGACGGGCGCCGATTGATGTGCAGGCGGCCAAAGGTGATTCCGGAAGGCGGCAGAGTTGAATGATTGGCGGACGCGGTGCGGCCCTGAGCAGTCACGGGGGCGGCCGCCGGAAAGAGACGAGAGGCCGATGCCGGGTAGCTTGACCTCCAGGACGAGCCTCATGGCGTCGCGCAAGGCAAGCTTCGCCGGCCTCCATCGCCCATCACTCGCGCGCCGGCGGTCGTCCGTGAAGCTGAATCGAGGGCACTTGTCGGGCAACGGCATCGACGTTCAGGCGCAGGGACGGTGGCAGTAGGTGAGCTTCCTTATCGCCGCAGGCCGCCGGGTTGGCAATCCCGGGAGGGTGCCTGGCGGCCCAGGTTGGCGGAAAAACTCGCCAAGCCGGTGCACCCGCAACCGCCCGAGGTCGTTCGTGAAGCGCCAGGGACAGCCGGCTTCGACGCGAAACGCAGGCGCCGTCAGTCTTCGCCGTTCGAGTTATCTTGGCCGAGCGTCTCCTCCTGCGCGATCTGGCCGGCCTCGGTGGCCCGCCGAAAATCTTCTTGTCTGCCCAGGGCGGCAAGCTCCTCGTGCTTGAGGTAGGCGAGCAGGTGCACGCCTCGAAAGGTTCGCTCGATTATCTCCACCAGCGCGGGTGTCAGCTTGCCGTCGTCGAGGTCGATCTCGCGCGCCGCGACGCCGGCTGCGGCCTCCCGGACGAACTCCGCGGGCTTCATCCGGCGCTGTTCGGCCGCCTCGCAAATCGCGTTCCACTCCGATTGGGAGAACCTGATCGAGCGCTGGAAGCGTGGCGTTCCCATCGATATCCTCAGTCGGTCGTTGCAAGTCGGGGCCGTACCGCCGCAACATACCAGCGGTACTTGGAAGAGGACCGTCCGCCGGAACGGCCTGCAGGGCCGATCATAGCCGCGCCCTTGTCGATTGGCGCGCGCAATGCGGCGAAACTCGTTCAACATTCGCCCGGCCCATTGGCGGAAGAGCCATGCGACGCAAATTGGTGTCGTCGGCGATTAACACCGGTATATCAGCTGGTTGCGATCGTCACCCGAAAAAGGGACGCGTTCCCAGGGTGTCGGGAGCACTATTGGCCGTAGGATCGGCCCAAATTAACAGGTCACATCTACGCACAACTACGCGGGACTACGCAGGCGTACGACAGGTTGCAGCCCTGCACCATCGGTGAGTCGGGTGTGAGATAACAAGCGCGCAAGCGTCGAGGGGGGACACAAGTTCGATATAGAAGCGGTCAGGGCCCCAACTTGTAGCAGGACAAACGATCGGGTCGATCGATGCCTTCGCGTCAGCGCTCGCGACGCATCCGGCGGAGCGGTGTTGCAGGTCGTTGCGCAGCTTCGAGTTGCAAGCATAGGAAGCACTCACGACGAGGAAATGTTGAGGGTGGAACGGCAAGCGGGACGAGGTGAAGACGCTTGTGATCGCAATCGGCGCAGCGTGCTCGTCACGCCTGTCATCGACAGTGTCGGGCTGGGTGACGCCGGGTCATGCAGTCACGGCTGCATTGTCGTCGAGTAGGGTGTCACGGCGCTCGTCGCCATCGGCGACGGCACTGACGGGGAGCCTGCACAGGGGTCTCGCAGTTCGTCTCGCGAAGGTGAAGTTCATCACGGCGGTGGCGGACGCACTTGGCGCTGCGCCGTTGTCATCGTCATGGTCATCGTCACCTTCGGCAGCAGGGGCGCTCGCAGCGACACTCGCACCGGTGCAGCACTCGGCGACGTCGGCATGCGGCTGGGCCGGGGGTCGGCTTTCGCGGAGGGTGGACACTCGACCGCAACGATCCGGGGACGGTCTGACGAACGGCAACCGGGAAGACGTGCAGAGGCTGGCGATCAGGATCGGCGCAGCGTGCCGATCGCCATGATCCTCGCGAGTGTCGGACGTGGTGGCGTCGGGCCGTTCAGCCGCGACGGCATCAATGTCCGTCGAACCGCGGAGGCGCTCGTCGCCATCGGCGACGGCGCTGACGCCGAGGGTGCGCGCGTGGCTTACAGTCCGTGAGCCGAAGGTGAACTGCGGCACGACGCCGGCGGCCGCACTCGCTGGTGCACCACGGCCATGTTCATCGCCACCGGCACAAGCGGGAGAACGCGCAGTCCGTAGGCGGGCCGCTGCAACGGCCGGGATCGGCGTGCGCTGCTTGAGTGCGGGCAGATCTTCGCGGACTGAACCGCGGTCCACCTCTCTGCTGCGCGGCCATCGTCCGGCGACGGCGCACGAGCGCCGAGCCGGACGCGGCGATGCAGGACGGACAAGCCGGAGAGCAGGACGCCCGCATCGAGCCCGGCGATGGCGCGCACGCGCCGAGCCGGAAGCACGGCGGCGGAGGGAGGCGGGGAAACACGGTCACCGCTGCGAGCGCGGACGGCGCCGACGCGAAGCGCGGCGACGCCGGCGTTCGAGCGCGCCCTCGGATTGGCGGTGCGCGATCTGACGGGCGGGCGCACAGGCCGACGCTCGTGATGCGCGTCGTGAAACACGACGAAGCGGCCGATGCCTTGAGGCACCGGCCGCTGTCGAGGAGGCGCGCGCTGCTTACGCGGCCACGGTCATCACAGGTATGCCGAGCGAGCGGGCTTTGTCGACGAGGTTGCCGGTGATGCCGCTGCCGGGGAAGGCGATGACGCCCTTGGGCAGGAAGTTGAGCAGCTCGTCGTTGCGGCGGAAGGGCGCGGCCTTGCCGTGCGCGGTCCAGTCGGGGCGGCAGACGACCTGGTTGACGCCTCTGGCCTCGGCCCAGCTCGCGGCGACCTTCTCGACGCCGGGACCGCCACCATGCAGCAGGACCATGTCGCCGTACTTCGCGCGCGCCATGTCGAGCGTGCTCCAGACCGCGTCGGCATCGCTGACGGTCTTGCCGCCGGTGATTGCGACCAGGGTGCCCTCGGGCAGGTGCGCGCGGGTCTCTCGGTCCTTGCGTGCGCGGCGGAAGTCGCGTGCGTCGATGGCGGCGGAGGTGAGCTGTCCGGTCTGGCTCGTGTGCGAGCCGTGGCGCGGGCGCCAGGTGAATCCCTTCGGTCACCGGGTGATGGTGCGCGATGAGGATCGAGATGTCATCGGTTGAGTGCTCGTTTCCAGTCTTTTCGGAGGGGCCGGAGCCAGATGTCTTTCTGCGGCAGGGCCCGTTGGGAATACCTGTCATAGCG
>JAJDVB010000002.1 GCA_022826345.1 Alphaproteobacteria bacterium | reverse complement strand
TCCTCGTCATCGCCATGCAACCCGAGATCTTCGTTCCCTATTTCCTGCAGGTCCTGCACGGCGTGACGCCTCTGATCGCGGGGTACATGGCCGCGTTGATGGCGGCCGGTTGGGCTGTTTCCGCGATCGTCTGGTCGGGAGCCGGCAAGGGGGCCGCCAGGTGGGCCATTGTCGCGGGCCCCTTCATCGTCCTCGCCTCGCTGATAACTCTCGCCATCGTCATGCCGGGAACGGTCGTCGAAGACCTCGGCGGGCTTATCGTGACCGGTATCGGTCTCGCTCTCACCGGGTTCGGCATCGGCGCGGCGTGGCCGCACCTGCTCACCCGTGTCCTGGTCGTCGCACCCCAGGACGAGGCGGAGCAGGCGTCGGCTGGAATAACGACGGTTCAGCTCTTCGCCACGGCGCTCGGTGCCGCACTCGCTGGCATGACCGCGAACCTCGCCGGTCTCACCGAGCCGGGCAGCGAATCCGGCGCGCGCAGTGCCGCGGTCTGGCTGTTCGCCAGCTTTGCCGTCGCCCCGGTCGGCGCCATCGTCTCGGCTGCCTTGGTCGCGAGGCGTATTGGCCGCAATCGTTCCGACGTGCGGTGACGGGGACCGATCTGATTTTTCTGGAGACACCGACAAGGGGCGCAGCAATCGCACTTGGAGTGGTGTCTGTATTGTGCTTACCACATGGGCCACTGAGGTTAAGTCGGGCGAAGTCAAGTCTTAACAGACTATTGGATAACGAAAAAATTCACTTTCCTGCCGTGTTCTTGATGTCGCCTCTCCGTTGGCCGGCAACTCGCACCACGGTCCGGGGCATCGGAAGAGAGCATCAGGAGCGTGGCAGGAATGACGGGCTGGCGATTAGCTACAGAGGGGCCACACTTCCCACCAGGAATCGCAGCGGAATTCTGATTCGCAGCGCTTGAGCTGCGCCTCGTAGCGGCTGGCTGTCTCGGCCACCCGCTTCGCGATTTGTTGCAGCTTGGGCTTCTCTTTCCAGGTGCCGCGCCGGTAGCCGCCGCGCCCCTCGTGATAGGCGAGATAGAGGTTGCGCGCGTCGGTCTTGGCGATGCCGAGCTCGCGTGCCGTCCCGTGGTTGTACCAGCCGACGAAGTCCAGGGCGTCCTCCATGTCCGAGCGGCTGCGCCAGAAGGAGCCGCGCTCGTTCGTGTAGTCCTCCCAAGCCGGGTCCTGCGCCTGGGCGTAGCCCTTGGCGGACGAAACGCGCCCCCACGGGATGAACCAGAGGACGTACTTGCGGGGCGGCCGCGCATCGCTCCGATAGCTCGATTCGTGATGCACGAAGGCCATGAGAATGTGAGCCGGCACGTCCCACGTATCCTCCGCCTCCTTGGCGTAGTCGTACCAGTCAGGATGCTGTTGGAAGACCGCGCAGAGGTCCTGCTGACGATCGGGAACCGAGGGTGTACACCCGGCCGCCACCAGCGCTGCCAAGAGCACGGCGACAATGCCGGCACCGATCCAACGCCTGCGGCCCATTCGGGCCGCTAGTCTTGAGAGAACGCCGTCAGACCGCCCGTTCGCCATCGGCGGGTACGCTCACATCATGACGATGCGGGGTTGCGCGCGCCCGGCGCCGCTCACCGCCGAGGTGGCCTTGTCGATGAGGCCAGCGGCGATCTGCCGATAGGATTCGGCGTGGGGGCTCTCGGGCTGGGTGACCACGATCGGCCGGCCCGCATCGGATGTCGTCCTGATCGCGATGTCGAGCGGTATCTCGCCCAGAAAATCGACTCCGAGTCGGCGCGCGGTCTCGCGCGCGCCGCCGTGGTGGAACAGCTCGGCCCGGTGGCCGCATTCGGGGCAGACGTAGTAGCTCATGTTCTCCACGACCCCGAAGATCGGCACGTTGACCTGCTGGAACATGTTGATGCCCCGGCTCACGTCGAGCAGCGCGATATCCTGCGGAGTCGACACGATCACAGCGCCGGTGAGCGGCACCCGCTGCGCCATGGTGAGCTGCGCATCGCCGGTGCCGGGCGGCAGGTCGCACAGCAGCACGTCGAGCTCGCCCCAATCGACGTCCCGCATCATCTGCTCCAGCGCCTGCATCACCATCGGCCCGCGCCAGATCATGGCGGTGTCCTCGGCGACCAGGAAGCCGATGGACATGCACTTGATCCCGTAGTTCGCCATCGGGCGCAGCGTGCGTTCGCCCACCATCTCCGGCTGGCCGCTCAGGTTGAGCATGCGCGGGATCGAGGGGCCGTAGATGTCGCAGTCGAGCAGGCCGACTCGGACGTTCTGTGCGGCCATCGCGGTCGCGATGTTGACGGCGGTGGTCGACTTGCCGACCCCGCCCTTGCCCGACGCGATGGCGATGACGCTCTTCACCCCCGGCAGCAGCTGATCGGCCTGCGGTGCCCGCGCCTGGGCTTGCCCGCCATGGGCGTGACCGTGGCCGTGGCCATGCGAATGACCGTGGCCTTGTCCCTGCGCCTGGCCGCCCGTCGGCCGCTCGGCGGTCAGCACGGCCGTCACCGAGAGCACGCCGGAAAGCCGCTCCACCGCAGTCTCGCAGGCCTTTCGCAGCGGCTCCTTCGCCGCGCCCTGGTCCGGGTCGACCTCCAGCGCGAAGCCCACGTTGCCGTCCCTCACCACGACTCCGCTGATCAGGCCGCTCGCGACCACGTTCTGTCCGCTGTCCGGATCCAGGACATCAGCGAGCGCCGCCAGAACCTGATCCTTGGT
Organism: Alphaproteobacteria bacterium; assembly: GCA_022826345.1. The sequence continues at coordinate 17,328 of JAJDVB010000002.1, read as the reverse complement.
GACCGACGCCATCGTTCCACTCCGACCGGGGGATCACGGCAAGACGCGACAGCACGGGCGTGTGTGCGTCGTTGCGTGCCGCAACCGCATGACTTATAAGGCGCCCATGATGGCTTGCAAAGCCTTGGGAGAAAGTCTGATCCATGCCCTGGTCTAGCCAAGGCGGCGGGGGCGGCTGGCAAAGCGGCGGCGGCAACAGCGGCCCGTGGGGGCGCTCGCCGGGCGGCGGTGGCGGCCGACGCGGTGGAGGGCAACCCCCACCGCCCGACCTCGAGGAGATGCTGCGGCGCGGCCAGGATCGCTTCCGCAGATGGATGCCCGGACTACGCGGTAGCCGCGGGCTCATCCTGCTGCTCCTCGTCGCCATCGGCATCTGGCTGCTGACCGGGTTCTACCGGGTCGAGCCCGACGAGCAGGGCGTGGTGCTGCGCTGGGGCGAGTGGACCAAGACCACTCAGCCGGGCCTCAACTACCACCTGCCCTGGCCCTTCGAGACCGTCATCAGACCCAAGGTGACCAAGATCAACCGGGCCGAGATCGGCTACCGGACCCTGGTCGATTCCCAGCGGGGCGCCTTCACGCGGGCGGTGCCGGATGAGAGCCTGATGCTCACCGGCGACGAGAACATCATCGACGTGAAGTTCACCGTCTTCTGGCGCATCCGCGACGCCGGGCAGTTCCTGTTCAACATCCAGGCGCCAGAGCGCACGGTGAAGGACGCGGCCGAGAGCGCGATGCGCGAGGTGATTGGCAAGACCCGCCTGCAGTCCGCGCTCGCCGAGGAACGCCTGCTGCTGGCCCAGCAGACGCACGAGCTCACGCAGTCGATCCTCGAGTATTACGGCGCCGGCATCGAGATCACCCAGGTCGAGCCGCAAGACATCGCGCCGCCGGAGGCCGTGATTGCGTCCTTCCGCGACGTGCAGGCGGCGCGCGCCGACCAGGAGCGGGCGAAGAACGAGGCCGAGGCCTACCGCAACGACATCATCCCGCGTGCGCGCGGCGCCGCTGAGCGCCTCGTGCAAGAGGGCACGGCCTACAAGGAAGAGGTGGTCGCCAAGGCCCAGGGTGAGGCGGCGCGCTTCCTCTCAGTCTACGGCGAGTATGAGCAAAACACGGATGTCGTCCGCCGTCGCATGTACCTGGAGACGATGGAGGAGGTGCTCGGCGGGATCGACAAGGTTCTCATCGATTCCTCGGCGCAGGGCAGTTCCGGCGTCGTCCCCTACCTGCCCCTGCCCGAGTTGCAGCGCCGGCAGAACGATACGGGCGCGCAATAGACCATGAGTACCCGAGTCAAGTTCATCATCGCCGCCGCGGTCATCCTCGTGGCGATCATCCTGATTCTGATCTCCACCTACAAGGTGCGCGAGGACGAGCAGGCGATCCTCCTCCAGCTCGGCGAGCCCATCAAGGTGGTGAACCAGTGGGGCTCGGACGAGCCGGGGCTGCGCTTCAAGACGCCCTTCGTCCAGAACGTCGAGTATTTCGAGAAACGCGTGCTGGACTTCAACGCGCCGGCGGAGGAGATGATCCTCGGCGACCAGAAGCGGCTGGTGGTGGACGCCTTCATCCGCTACCGGATCGTCGATCCGCTGAAGTTCTTCCAGTCCGTCGGCAACGAGGCGGTGGCCCGCGCGAGGCTCGGCGCAATCCTCAACGCCAGCACGCGGCAGGTGCTGGGTACGGTCGAGCTGATTACCGTGCTCTCGGGCGAGCGCGCGCAGCTGATGACCGAGATCAGGGACCAGGTGAACCGGCAATCCGTCGGCTTTGGTGTCGATGTGATCGATGTGCGCATCCGCCGCGCCGATTTGCCGGAGGAGAACAGCCAGGCCGTCTATCAGCGCATGCAGACCGAGCGTGAACGCGAGGCCAAGGAGTTCAGGGCCCAGGGTGAGGAGGAGTCGCAGCGCATCCGCTCACGTGCAGACCGCGAGCGCGTGGTCCTCCTCGCCGAGGCGGAGCGCGAGTCCCAGACCCTGCGCGGCGAGGGCGACGAAGAGGCGCTCCGCATCTCGCGCGACGCGTATGGGCGCGATCCCGAATTCTACGCCTTCTACCGGACCATGCAGGCCTATCGCGAATCCCTTGGCGATAACGACACCAGCATGGTTCTGTCGCCCAATAGTGAGTTCTTCCGCTTCTTCGACGATATCGTGACGCCCCAGGCACCCGCCCCTGCAGCGACGCAGTGACGCCGCCGGGCCGTGGCCCGGCGCACGGCCGACCTACGGCCGCCGACCACGATCCGACCATGAGCGACGGTCTCACCGCATTCCTGACCGCGATCGGATTAATATTCGTTATCGAAGGCGGGCTCTACGCGCTGTTCCCGGAGGCCATGCGGCGCAGCATCCAGCGCGTGCTCGCCCAACCCTCGGGCCGGATACGCGCCATTGGCATGGGCGCGGCCCTCGCCGGCCTCCTTCTGGTCTGGCTCGTCAACTAAAGGCTGCGGCGGGGAAGGGGAGGAGATGACCGAGCGGCTACTCGCTCCCTTCGCTGGGCTTCGCGCAGCCCCGGAGCACGCCAATGCGGTGGCGGCGGCGCCCTACGACGTGATGTCGACGGAAGAGGCCCGCGCCGCCGCCGAGGGCCGGCCGTGGAGCTTCCTCCACGTCTCCCGGCCGGAGATCGACCTGCCGCCCGAGACGCCGCCCGGCGCCTCCGCGCTCTACGATGGGGCTGCGGCGGCGTTCGCGCGGATGATCGAGGGCGGAGTTCTGATGCGCGACGCGGCCCCCCGCTTCTACGCCTATCGCATGGAGGTGGACGGGCGCACGCAGACCGGGCTCGTGGCAGCGGCCTCGCTCGCCGCCTACGAGGAGGGCACGGTCAAGCGGCACGAGTTGACCCGGCCGACCAAAGTCGAAGACCGGGCCCGGCAAATCGCGGCGCTTGGCGCGCAGACCGGCCCCGTCCTCACGATTCACCGGCCGGACAAAGAAGTTCGCCGCGTGCTCGCGGCGGCCTGCGCGGGGCCACTGCTCTGCCGCGCCGTGCTCGACGGTGCAGTAACCCACACGCTCTGGCCGATCGACGGCACGGACGAGATCGAAGCGCTGACGGAGCAATTCGACCGGATCGGTGCGCTCTACATCGCCGACGGTCACCACCGCGCCGCCGCCGCGCAGATGGCGGCACAGGCGATGGGAGCGGGGACTGGAGAAGCCGCCGGCCGCCTGTTGACGGTGAGCTTCCCCGCCGACGAGGTGCGGATTCTCGGCTATCACCGCATCGTGCAGGGCCTGAACGGGCTCACGCCGGCAGAATTCCTTGGCGAAATCGGCAAGGCGCTCCGCTGCGAGCCGGCGGACAGGCCGGTGGAGCCCGCGACGCCGGCGCAATTCGGCATGTATGTCGAGGGCCGCTGGTACCGGCTCGCAGCCCAGGGCCCGGCGCCTGCCGGCGGCCCGGTGGTCAACCGTCTCGACGTTTCGCTGCTTGCGCGCCTGGTTCTCGGGCCGATCCTCGGCATTGTCGATCCCAGGCTCGATGCGCGGATCGATTTCGTTGGCGGCGGGCGCGGGATCGACGCGCTGGCTGCGGCGGTCGACGGCGGCGAGGCGACGGTGGCCTTCTCGCTCTATCCGACCTCGGTGGAGGATCTCATGGCAGTCGCCGACGCCAGCGCGATCCTGCCGCCGAAAACCACCTGGTTCGAGCCCAAGCTCGCCGACGGATTGGTCTCGCTGGTCACGTCCTGACGGTGCCGAGGCACGCTCCAGCCGGCGACAGACCCTCGATCCTGGTAATCGGCGGCCCGACGGCGAGCGGCAAGTCGGCGCTCGCGGCCGACGCCGCCGAGCGCTTCGGCGGTGTCGTCGTCAACGCCGACAGCATGCAGCTCTACCGCGATCTGCCGATCCTGACCTCGTGGCCGGACGATGCGCTCCGCGCCCGCGCGCCGCACCGGCTCTACGGCGTGCTCGACGGCGCCGAGCGCTGCTCGGCCGGACGATGGCGCAACATGGCGATGGCCGAGATCGAGCGCGCGCAAGGCGATGGCGCACTGCCCATTCTGGTTGGCGGAACCGGGCTTTACCTGCGGGCTTTGCTTGAGGGCCTGGCGCCGGTGCCGAAGATTCCCGAGGCCGTGCGCGAGACGGTGCGTTCCCTATACGAGCGGGAGGGGAGTGCCGGCCTCCATGCCCGCCTCGCTGCCCGCGACCCGGAAGCGGCTGGGCGGCTCGAGCCCGGCGACAGCCAGCGGGTGATGCGGGCCTACGAGGTGATCGAAGCCACCGGGCGCTCGCTGCTCGCGTGGCAGGGGGAGCGGCACGACCGTTACGCCGGCCGCGCGGCCGTGCTGGTCCTCGAGCCGCCGCGCGATGCACTCTACGACGCGTGCAACACCCGCTTCGAGCGCATGATGGCGGCGGGCGCGCTCGACGAGGCGGCGCGCCTCAAGGCCCGCGGGCTCGATCCCAGGCTGCCGGTGATGAAGGCGGTCGGCGTCCGCGCCCTGCTCGATCATCTGAGCAGCGCCACGACGCTGGAGCGCGCGGTCGAACTCGGCCGCCAGGCGACGCGGCGCTATGCCAAGCGTCAGACCACCTGGTTCCGCACCCAGATGCCGGGCGACGCCCGTATGCCGGACCGTTATCGCGCGGAATCGAAACGGGAATCTCTCGCCCTCGTGGAACGCCTGCTATTGACCGGCTGAGGGCGAAGGACTACTGTCCGCCCTCCGAAGACGGGCGCGTGATAAGGCGCGCCAATGCAGGCCGGCCGACCCTGCCGCAAGGGTGGGCCGTTCGCGCTTGTGCGGAAGGGAGATCGCCGTGACAACGGATGCCGAGGATCATGCCCCGGCAGAGATGACCGGGGCCGAGCTAGTCGTTCGCACGCTGGTCGATCTCGGCGTAGACGTCGTGTTCGGCTATCCCGGCGGCGCGGTACTGCCCATCTACGACGCCATCTTCAAGCAGAACGAGCTGCGCCACATCCTGGTGCGGCACGAGCAGGGCGCGGTCCACGCGGCGGAAGGCTACGCGCGCTCCACCGGCAAGGTGGGCACGGTTCTGGTCACTTCGGGGCCGGGCGCCACCAACAGCGTCACCGGGCTCACCGATGCGTTGATGGACAGCATCCCGGTCGTCTGCCTGACCGGGCAGGTGCCGACCCACATGATCGGCAACGACGCGTTTCAGGAAGCCGACACGGTGGGGATCACTCGCCCCTGCACCAAGCACAACTATCTCATCAAGGATGTCGACGATCTCTGCCAGGTGATCCGCGAGGCCTACTACATCGCTAGCGCCGGCCGGCCCGGCCCCGTGGTCGTGGACCTGCCGAAGGACGTGGTGATGGCCAAGGCGCTCTACGCCCCCGAGTGTGCGGCACCGGGCAACGGCTTGGAGCATCGCTCCTACCGGCCCCAGCGCGCGCCCGATGCGGACGCGGTCAAGCGCACGGTCGAGCTGCTGACGCGTGCCAAGCGTCCCCTCTTCTATGCCGGGGGCGGCGTCATCAACGCAGGGCCCGACGCGGCGCAGAGTCTCGCGGCGCTGGTGCGGCGCACGGGCTATCCCATCACCAACACGCTGATGGGGCTCGGCTGCTATCCGGGGTCCGACCCGCTCTTCCTCGGCATGCTCGGCATGCACGGCACCTACGAAGCCAACATGGCAATGGCCGAGTGCGATCTGATGATCGCGGTGGGCGCCCGCTTCGACGATCGCGTGACCGGCCGGCTCGCGGATTTCTCGCACGGCTCGACCAAGGTGCAGATCGACATCGACCCCTCGTCCATCAACAAGAACGTGCCGGTGGACGTCGCCATGGTCGGCGATGCAGGTCTCGCGCTCGACGCCATCCTGGCCGAGTGGGAGGCGAGCGGCGCGGAGCCGAACGCCCAGGTGGCGGCGTGGTGGCGGCAGATCGACAAGTGGCGCGGGCGCGACTGCCTGCGCTACAAGAACTCCAGCAACACCATCAAGCCGCAATACGCGCTGCAGCGGCTCTACGAGGCCACAAAGGAGCGGGACTCCTACTTCACCACCGAGGTGGGCCAGCACCAGATGTGGGCGGCGCAGTTCCTGAAGTTCGAGGAGCCCAACCGCTGGATGACCTCTGGCGGCCTGGGCACCATGGGATACGGCTTCCCCGCCGCGATGGGCGTGCAGGTGGCCCATCCGGACTCGCTCGTCATCGACATCGCCGGCGAAGCGTCGCTGCTCATGACGATCCAGGAGCTGTCGACCATGGTGCAGTATAGGCTGCCGGTGAAGACGTTCCTGCTCAACAACGAGTACATGGGCATGGTGCGCCAGTGGCAGGAGTTCTTCCACGGCGGCCGCTACGCCGAGAGCTACATGGATTCGCTGCCCGATTTCGTGAAGCTGGCGGAATCGTTCGGGGCCACCGGCCTGCGCGCCCTCCGGCCCGAGGAGGTGGACGGCGTGATCGAGGCCATGATCGAGACGCCGGGCCCGGTGATCGCCGACATCCTCGTCGACAAGGAAGAGAACGTCTATCCGATGATCCCGGCCGGCGCCGCGCACTACGAGATGAAGCTCGGGCCCGAGCACGGCGAGCTCGAAGAGCGCTCGGAAGACGGGATGGTGCTCGTCTAGGACCCAGGGCGCCGATCCATGACGCGAAACGCCAAGCCGCCGTCCGGCACGCCTGAGTGCCGGCACCGGCGGGACGCCCGCCTACAGGCGGCCCGGAGGGAACGGCCGTGACGGACGACGCCGGGCGCCGCACGCTTTCCGTGCTCGTGGAGAACGAGCCCGGCGTGCTGGCGCGGGTCATCGGGCTTTTCTCGGGCCGCGGCTACAACATCGAGAGCCTGACCGTCGCCGAGGTCGAGCACGACAAGCGCCTTTCGCGCATCAATCTGGTGACCTCGGGCTCCGCCATGGTCATCGAGCAGATCAAGGCGCAGCTCGACCGCCTGGTGCCGATCCACAAGGTCTCCGACCTCGGCAGCGAAGGCCCTTACATCGAGCGCGAGCTCGCCCTCATCAAGGTCGTGGCCACCGGCGAGAAGCGGGTCGAATCGCTCCGCATCGCGGACATCTTCCGCGCCCATGTGGTCGACAGCGAAATCGACTCGTTCGTGTTCGAGATGACCGGGAAGGGCACCAAGATCGACGCCTTCATCCGGCTGATGACGCCGCTGGGGCTGACCGAGATATCGCGCACGGGCGTGGTCGCGATTACGCGCGGCAAGGAATCGATCTGACGCGGCCTCGGGCCGCACGCAACGCCAACTTGGGAGAGCACGATGCGGGTCTACTACGATCGCGATGCCGATCTGAACCTGATCAAGTCGAAGAAGGTCTCGATCATCGGCTACGGCAGCCAGGGCTTCGCGCACGCGAACAACCTGAAGGAGAGCGGGGTCGAGGAGGTTGCCGTTGGGCTCAGGCCGGGCTCCGCAAGCGCGGCCAAGGTGGAGGCCGCCGGGCTCACGGTCATGGATATCGAGGAGGCCGCGCGCTTCGGCGATGTCGTGATGGTACTCACCCCGGACGAGCTGCAGCGCCAGCTCTACGCCGAGGTGCTGCACGGCTCCATGAAGGAGGGCGCGGCGCTGGCCTTCGCCCACGGGCTCAACATCCACTTCCGCCTGATCGAGCCCCGGCCTGATCTCGACGTCTTCATGGTGGCGCCCAAGGGGCCGGGGCACACGGTGCGCTCGGAGTATCAGCGGGGCGGCGGCGTGCCCTGCCTGCTCGCGCTGGCGCGGGACCCCTCGGGCAACGCCAAGGAAATCGGCCTGTCTTACGCGTCGGGCATCGGCGGCGGCCGGGCCGGCATCATCGAGACCAGCTTCCGCGAGGAGGTCGAGACCGATCTCTTCGGCGAGCAGGTGGTGCTCTGTGGCGGCCTCACGTCGCTGATCACCGCTGCCTGGGAGACCCTGGTGGACGCCGGCTACGCGCCCGAGATGGCCTATTTCGAGTGCCTCCACGAGGTCAAGCTGATCGTCGACCTGATGTACGAGGGCGGCATCGCCAACATGCGCTACTCGATCTCCAACACCGCCGAGTACGGCGATTACACGCGCGGGCCCCGCGTCATCGACGACGCGACGCGGGAGCGCATGAAGACGATCCTCGCGGACATCCAGGACGGCCGGTTCACCACCGAGTGGATGACGGAGAACGCCGCCGGCCAGTCCTCCTTCAAGGCGATGCGCGCGCGTGCCGCCGAGCACCCGCTGGAGGAAGTGGGCGAGCGGCTCCGGGCGATGATGCCGTGGATCGCCGAGGCCCGGCTGGTCGATCGCAGCAAGAATTGACGACTCTCGGCACAAGCAGGGGCACCATCGCAAGGCGACAAATTCGTTGCTTCGCCCAAGAGGTTGGGCGTACAAGTCTCCAGAACCCGGGCGGCGAATCGACTTTGTGCCGCCCCGGATGGCTGCTCATGTCGTGCAAATGGGGTCGAGGGCCATGGTCCGATGACGGTGCCTACGGAGACTGAGCCGGCGGGCATGCACCAATTGCGCGACGCTACTGCCAAGGCACATTCCACCCCACGCGGGCTGCGACTTAGCTGCCCCTGAGCGGTTCGCCGTGCGCAATCGGCCGACCGACCAGGGGAGTGCGATGACTGTCGTAGCCGCCGGGGTGAAAGGATGCCCGTTATGACCGAGACAGGGAACCGAGTCCGAATATTCGATACGACGATGCGCGACGGCGAGCAGTCGCCGGGCGCGTCGATGAATCTTGAGGAGAAACTCCGGATCGCCGAGATCCTCGAGGAGATGCGGGTCGACGTGATCGAGGCCGGCTTCCCCATCGCGTCGAACGGCGATTTCGAAGCGGTCCGCGAGGTCGCCAAGGTGGTGACCGAGAGCACCGTGTGCGGCCTCGCCCGCGCCGGGCGGCGGGATATCGACCGCGCGGCCGAAGCGCTCGCACCGGCCAAGTCCGGCCGCATCCACACCTTCATCTCGACCAGCCCGCTCCACATGAGCGTCAAGCTGCAGATGGAGCCTGAGGACGTGCACGCGGCGGTGATCGACAGCGTGAGCTATGCCCGCAAGTTCACCGACGACGTGGAGTGGTCCTGCGAGGACGGCTCGCGCACCGAGCACGATTTCCTCTGCCGCTGCGTCGAATCGGCGATCAAGGCCGGCGCCGGCACCATCAACATCCCCGACACCGTCGGCTACGCCGTGCCGGAGGAGTTCGCGTCGTTGATCGCCATGCTCTTCGACCGGGTGCCCAACATCGACAAGGCCGTGCTCTCGGTCCATTGCCACAACGATCTGGGCCTCGCCGTCGCCAATTCGCTGAGCGCCGTGCAGGCGGGCGCACGGCAGGTGGAGTGCACCATCAACGGGCTCGGCGAGCGCGCCGGCAACGCCGCGATGGAAGAGATCGTCATGGCGTTGCGCACGCGCAACGACCTCCTGAACTACGAGACCGGCGTGAAGACCGAGAACATCATGCGCGCCTCGCGCCTGGTGTCTGCGGTCACCGGCTTCGTGGTGCAGCCCAACAAGGCGATCGTCGGCGCCAATGCCTTCGCCCACGAAGCGGGAATTCATCAGGACGGCGTCCTCAAGGACGCGCAGACCTACGAGATCATGACGCCCGAATCGGTCGGCCTCGTGCAGTCGACGCTCGTCATGGGCAAGCATTCGGGCCGCCACGCCTTCCGCGAAAAGCTGCGGAGCCTCGGCTACACCGAGCTCGGCGACAACGCGCTTCAGGAAGCGTTCGTGCGTTTCAAGGACCTCGCCGACAAGAAGAAAGAACTCTTCGACGAGGACATCATCGCGCTGGTGGACACGGAAGTTGCCGGCGCAAACGACCGCATCAAGTTCGGGTCCCTCTCGGTGTCCTGCGGCTCGTCAGGACCGCAGGAGGCGTCTCTCACGCTCGCCGTCGACGGCGAGCAGGCGGAGGCGCAGGCCACCGGGAACGGCCCCGTGGATGCGGCTTTCAACGCCATCAAGGCGATTTACCCGCACGAGGCCAAGCTACAGCTTTATCAGGTTCATGCGGTGACGGAGGGCACCGATGCCCAGGCCGAAGTGAGCGTGCGGCTGGAGGAAAACGGGAGAACAGTGAACGGGCACAGTGCGCATATCGATACCATCGTGGCCTCGGTTCTGGCCTATGTGCACGCGCTCAACAAGCTTCTGGTCAAGCGGCAGAAGACGGCTCCGGAGGCGTTGTCAGCTTGAACGACGGGGTGGGCCCCGGCTGCGGCCTGCCTGCCCCGCTGCCGTTTAGGAGGAGAAGCAGCGCATGTTCTCGAAGTTGCTGGGGTTCCTTTCCGCCGACATGGCGATCGACCTGGGGACCGCGAACACGCTCGTCTACGTGAAGTCCCAGGGGATCGTCCTCGACGAGCCCTCGGTGGTGGCGCTCACCACCTGGAAGGGCAAGAAGCAGGTTCTCGCGGTCGGCAACGAGGCCAAGCAAATGCTCGGCCGCACGCCGGGAAACATCGAGGCAATCCGCCCGCTTCGGGACGGCGTCATTGCCGACTTCGAGGTGGCGGAGGACATGATCAAGCACTTCATCCGCAAGGTGCACAACCGTCGCAGCTTCGCGAGCCCCCAGGTAATCATCTGTGTGCCGTCAAGCTCGACCGCCGTCGAGCGCCGCGCCATCCAGGAATCGGCGGAAAGCGCGGGCGCGCGGCGCGTGTTCCTGATCGAGGAGCCGATGGCGGCCGCCATCGGCGCCAACCTGCCGGTGACCGAGCCAACCGGCTCGATGGTGGTCGACGTCGGCGGGGGCACCACCGAGGTCGCTGTGCTCTCGCTCGGCGGCATCGTCTACTCGCGCTCGGTGCGCGTCGGTGGCGACAAGATGGACGAGAGCATCATCGCCTACGTGCGCCGCACCCATAACCTGCTGCTCGGCGAGGCGAGCGCGGAGCGGATCAAGAAGGACCTGGGTTCGGCGTGCCCGCCCGAGGACGGCGATGGCGAGACGCTCAACATCAAGGGGCGCGACCTGATGAACGGCGTGCCCAAGGAAATCGTCATCTCTAAGCGACAGATATCCGAGAGCCTGGCGGAGCCGGTGGGCGCCATCATCGACGCGGTCAAGGTGGGGCTGGAGAACACGGCGCCCGAACTCGCGGCGGACATCGTCGACAAGGGCATCGTGTTGACGGGCGGCGGGGCGCTCCTCGGCAACCTCGATTACGTGCTGCGCCATGCGACGGGACTGCCGGTTTCCATCGCGGATCAGGCCCTGCGATGCGTCGCTCTCGGCACCGGCCGATGTTTGGAAGAAATGAAGGCCTTGAAGCACGCCCTTCACGAGACATATTAGGTTTCCCGCTACGCGGGCCCGATTCGGAATACGCCGCGTAACGTTTGGAGGTCTAAGTGAGGGTAGGCCGGGGGCGCAATCTCGTCCTGGCCGTGCCGGGCAGGGTCTTCGCCCAGCGCTTCGGCTACGCAATGCTGGCCTGCGCGGCGATCACCCTGATGATCCTGAGCCAGGCGGAACCGCGCTTGATCGAGAAGCTGCGTGTCGGTGTCACCGACACCGTGAGCCCGATATTTGCGTTCTTCTCTCAGCCCGTGACGACAGTCGCCGGCGGATTCGACGAGTTGGACGGCATCTTGAGCGCTCACGAGCGCAACCAGCGCCTGGAGCAGGACAACGCGCAGCTCCGCAAGTGGCAGGCGGTGGCCGAGCAGCTCGGCTACGAAAACGAGATGTTCCGGCGAATGCTCAAGGTCGTGCCGGACCAGAGGGCGCGCTTCGTCACGGCCCGCGTGATCGCGGATTCGGGCGGTCCCTTCATCCACATGGTCATGGTCAGCGCCGGGCAATCCCACGGGGTGCGGAAGGGTCAGGCGGTGGTGAACCACGACGGGCTGGTGGGCCGCGTGCTGGAGGCGGGGCAGCACACGGCGCGAGTCCTCTTGCTGACCGACCTGAACTCGCGAATTCCCGTGGTGCTGGAGGAGAGCCGCGACCGGACGATTCTGCGCGGTGACAACAGCCCGCATCCCTACCTCGCCTTCCTTGCGACTGATGCCAGGGCGAAGCCCGGCGATCGTGTCGTGACGTCGGGAGAAGGCGGGATGTTCCCGCCGGCGCTCGATGTCGGGATCGTGTCTGCGGTCGACAAGGACCGCGCGACGGTGCAGCCCTTCGTGGTGTGGGAGCGGCTCGATTACGTTACCGTCCTCGACTATGTGGTGCCGGGGGTCTTGCCTGAAACGCGCCGCGCCGAACGCGCCGGGAGCCTGCGGTGATGGGCGATTGGCTGCACTGGGCCGACCGCTCCGTGCGCGGCGCGATCCCGGTGACCGTCACGGTGATGCTCGTTTTCGCGGCGTCGCTCCCCTGGCGGCTGCCGGCATTCGTCGAGGTCACGCCGGCCTTCGCGGTAATGGCGGTCTTCTACTGGACCATCTACCGGCCAGAGCGCTTCCCCTATGCGGCGACGTTCGGCATCGGCGTGCTGCAAGACCTCCTCGCCGCAACGCCGCTCGGCATGACGGCGTTGGTGCTGCTCATCGTTCAGGGAGTCGTCGCCTCGCAACGCACCTTCTTCCGCGGCAAGCCGTTTCTCGTCGTCTGGTGGGGCTTCTCCCTGGTCATGCCGGCGGTCGGGCTGCTCAGCTGGATCATCAGCTCCGCCTGCTTCGGCGTGCTGGTGCCGCCGCTGCCCATCGTCGTGCAGGTCGTGTTGACGATGCTGCTCTTCCCGATATTCGTGCTGCTCTTCCGCCCCCTCGGCGTGCTTGCCGCCGCGCGGCCTGAGTGAGATGCGGGGCGAAACGGGACGCGCCAACATTTTCACGCGCCGCGCGATCATCGTGGGCGGCGCGCAGGCGCTTCTTACGGCCGGCCTCGCCGGGCGCCTCTATCAGCTCCAGGTCGTGGAGTCCGAGCGCTATCAGGTTCTCGCCGACGAGAACCGCATCAACATGCAGCTTCTGCCGCCGGCGCGAGGCCGCATCTTCGACCGCTTCGGCCAGGTGCTTGCGGAGAACCGGCTGAATTATCGGCTGGTCGTCGTCCCGGAGGCGGCGCTGAATCTCGACAAGGCGCTGGACGAAATCGCAGCGCTGGTGCCGATCGAGGACCACGACCGCGAGCGGGTCCTGCGCGAAGCCAGGCGCAAGCAGAGATTCGTTCCCATCACGGTCCGCGAGAACCTGACGTGGGACGAGGTCTCGCAGATCGAGGTCAACGCGCCGGACTTGCCCGGCGTGATGATCGACGTGGGCAGCCGCCGCCTCTACGCCTTCGGCCGCGATACGGTCCATATCGTGGGTTATGTGGGCGCCGTCAACGAATCGGATCTGGAGCGGACGGACGATCCGCTGCTCACGCTGCCCGACTTCCGCATCGGCAAGAACGGCGCCGAGAAGGTGCTGGAGGGCTCGCTGCGGGGCGAGGCCGGCTCCCGGCAGGTCGAAGTAAACGCCTACGGCCGCGTCATCCGCGAGCTCAGCCGCAGGACCGGCCGGCCGGGCGACGACCACATGCTGACCATCGACCTCGGGCTTCAGCAGTACGTCGCGGCCCGCTTCGGCGAAGAGAGTGGATCGGCCGTGGTCCTCGACGTTCATTCGGGCGAGATCTTGGCGCTGGCGTCGATGCCGAGCTACGATCCCAACCTCTTCACGTCCGGCATCAGCCAGCGGCAATGGCGGGAGCTGATCGGCCATCCGCGCTTCCCGCTCAGCAACAAGTCCGTCGCCGGCCAGTATTCGCCGGGCTCCACATTCAAGATGATCGTGGCGTTGGCTGCGCTCGAAAGCGGCGAAGTGAGCCCGTACCAGCGTTTCTATTGCGACGGTTCCATAAAGCTCGGGAAGCGCCGATTTCGCTGCTGGCGGCGCTACGGCCACGGCCACGTCGCCATGGTGCAGGGTCTCATGGAGTCCTGCGATGTCTATTTCTACGAGGTGGCAAAGCGTGTCGGCATAGACCGGATCGCGGCGATGTCGGAGCGCTTCGGCTTCGGTAGCAAGCTCGACATCGAACTGCCGGGCGAGAAGCCAGGCCTGGTGCCGACGCGCGAGTGGAAGCTTGCCATGATTGGCGAGCCCTGGCAGGGCGGCGAGACGCTGGTCGTGGGCATCGGCCAGGGCTATCTCCTCACAACGCCGCTTCAGCTCGCGGTGATGGTCGCGCGCATCGCCAACGGCGGCATCGCGGTGGAGCCTCGGCTCCTGGCTGAGGTCATCCGGGACGGACAGCCGGTGCCGCGGGAGAGCGAGACGTTCGACCCCATGGGGCTTTCGCCCGCCCATTTGGACATCGTCCGCAAGGGTATGAATTTTGTCGTGAACGAGCCCAAGGGCACCGCCTATCAAGCGCGCATCGAAGAGCCCGCGTTGGCCATGGCGGGCAAGACCGGGAGCGTGCAGGTACGGCGGATCTCCGAACGCGAGCACCGCGCCGGGGTGATAAAGAACGAAGACCGTCCTTGGAAAGAGCGCGACCACGCGCTCTTCGTTGCCTACGCGCCGTTGGAGCGGCCGCGCTATGGCGTTGCGGTCGTCGTCGAGCATGGCGGCAGCGGCGGCTCCGTGGCGGCGCCCATCGCCCGCGACATCCTGCGTGAGGTTCAGCGCCGCGACCCCTCGGGCCGCGCCCGCAACCTCGAAGCGCTGATCCGCCCGCACGAGACCGCCTGATGGCGCAGTTCGAAGTCAGCAGCCGTCAGGGCTTCGGGATCACCGAGCGGCTGCTTCGGCTCGACTGGTTCCTGGTCGTCCTCGTCTGCACCGTTGGTGCGGTCGGCATCGGAATGTTGATTTCCGCCTCCGGCGGCGTCACAGAGCCTTGGGCGTCCCGCCAGATGGTCTGGTTCGGCGCGGGTCTCCTGCTGATGCTCGGCGTAGCGCTGATCGATATCGGCTTCTGGTTGCGCGCGGCGTACACGATCTACGTCCTCGCATTCGCCCTGCTGGTGGGTGTGGAGTTGCTCGGTGCTGCGGGGAAGGGGGCGCAGCGCTGGATCGACCTGGGGGTGATCCAGCTACAGCCTTCGGAGCTTATGAAGATCGCGCTGATCCTCGCGCTCGCGCGCTACTTCCACGGTGTCCCGCTCGAGGGGATCGGCCGCATCCGCACCTATCTGTTGCCGCTGCTCATGATTCTCGCGCCCGCCGCGCTGATCCTGCGCCAGCCCGATCTGGGGACCGCGCTGCTGCTCGCGCTCGGCGGCGCGATCATGCTGTTCTTGGCTGGCCTCAAGGCGTGGAAGATGGGAGTCGCCGTCGTCATCGCACTCGGTTCCGGGCCGGTCGTCTGGCAGTTCCTGCACGAGTATCAGAAGGCCCGAATACTCACGTTCTTCAACCCCGAAGCGGATCCGCTCGGCGCCGGCTACCACATCCTGCAGTCGAAGATTGCGCTCGGCTCCGGTGGCCTCTTCGGCAAGGGATATCTCCAGGGAACCCAAAGCCACCTCAACTTCCTGCCGGAGAAGCAGACCGACTTCATCTTTACGATGATGGCGGAGGAGCTGGGCTTCTTCGGGGTGGCCGGAGTGCTCCTGCTGTACCTGGGGATCGCGACCTACGGCGTGGTGATCTCGGCCCGCAGCAACAACCACTTCGGCCGCCTGCTGGGCATGGGGATCACGGTCACGTTCTTCTTCCACGTCTTCTTCAATGTCGCGATGGTGATCGGCCTAATTCCCATCGTGGGCCTGCCCCTGCCACTGATCTCCTACGGCGGCAGCGCCATGCTGAGTCTGATGCTGGGTCTCGGATTGCTTCTTTGCGTCGGCGTTCACCGCGACGTCATCATCACGCGCCGCCCTGGTTCAGCCGGGTAACGGACTGGATCGGCGGCTCAGACGACCGTCGCTTCCACCGCGCCCAGCGCCTCGATCTGGTAGACGAAGCGATCGCCCGCTGCCGGGAACTGCGTCGCCAGCGTGCTTCCGGTCATTACGATCATGCCCGCCTCCAGCGTCGTCCCGCGCGAGGCGAATTGGTTGGCGAGCCACACAAGGGAGTTCAGCGGGTTGCCCATGGCAGCGCCCGTCACCGCCGGCGTCGGAGGTCCATCGTTGACCCTGAGTGAAACCGGCGTGTCGGCGAGATCGAGGGAGCGCCATTCAATTTGTGGCTGCCCGACAACCGCACCGGCGCACCAGGCGTTGTCCGTGAGGATGGAGAGCGCGTCGACGTCGTCGTGGTCGGCATGGCGGTCCTCGATCAGCTCAAAGGCCGGCATGCAGGCCGCGACACGGGCGCGCGCATCCTCCAGCGTGAACGGCGCGTCCTCGGGCCGGAATTCGCCTCCGATCTCGACCGCAAGCTCGAACTCGATTCCGAGGTGGGTGTAGTCCGCGAGCACGATCCGGGCGGGCGAGCGGTGCACTCCCGTCTCGAAGACCACGCCGCTGATCGGCTGGTCGCTCCCGTACATGGTCTGGATGGCCTCGGAGGTGAGGCCCACCTTGTAACCGGCGATCCCGCCCCGCCCAGCCTCCGCGAATCTCTGGTTGAGCAGCTGCTGGACGCGATATCCCTCGTCGAGCGACGCGGGTCGTTCGGCGCCCCTGGGGCGGCGGAACGGCAAACCTTCGACGTTCTCGGCGAAGAGCCGGTCCGCAAGCGCGGCCGCGCGATCGTGGCTCTCGGTCACACCAGATTTCCCTTGCGCAAGGGGCTGCCGACGATCGTGACCCTACTCAGGCGGGCGGGACCAGGGTGAGCCAGCGGTGATCGTCGTTGGAGCGGCCATTCACGATGTCGGAGAAACGCCGCTGGATGCGCCGCGTGATCGGGCCGATCCCGCCGGGGCCGATGGTGATGTGGTCGACGGAGCGGATCGGCGTAACCTCCGCGGCGGTGCCCGAGAAGAACAGCTCGTCGGCGCAATAGAGCAGCTCGCGCGGCATCGGGCATTCTCGCACCGGCACGTCGAGGTCGGCGGCGATCGTGAGCACAGCGTTCCGCGTGATGCCGGAGAGGTTGCTGCCGTCGATCGGCGGCGTCAGCAGGGCATCGTCCATCACCGCAAAGAGATTCTGGCCGCTGCCCTCGCTGATCAGCCCGTCATGGGTAAGCGCGATGGCCTCGACGAAGCCGTTGGCCATCGCCTCCAGCTTGATGAGTTGCGCGTTGTTGTAATGCCCGGTGGCCTTGGCCATGCCGGGGAAGGTGTTGGGTGCGGCGCGGCTCCAGGAGGAGACGCAGACGTCGACGCCCCGCTCCAGGGCGTCGGCACCGAGATAGGCGCCCCACTCCCAGGCCGGAATCCAGGTCTCGATGGGGCTGCCGATGCCGTCCATCCCGATCGCGCCGTAGCCCCGCATGATCACCGGCCGGATGTAGCAGTGGCGGAGCTCGTTGCGCCGGATTAGGGCGAAGCAGGCCTCTGTCAGCTCGTCGTCGCTGTAGCCGAT
>JAJDVB010000125.1 GCA_022826345.1 Alphaproteobacteria bacterium | reverse complement strand
GCGTTCTTCCAGGTCACCATGTCGAAGCAGGCGTCGATCTCCGCCGTGCCGGACATCTGGCAGACGTGGAGCGCGAGCGAGGCCGCCTGCACCATGTCGCCGCGCCCGAGCGGATACCACGGGTCCATGATCGAATCGTGGCCGATACCGACGGTGATCCCGGCCTGCCACAGCTCCTTCACCCGCGTCATCGCGCGGCGCTTCGGATAGGAGTCCTCCCGCGCCAGCAGGATCAGGTTGTCGAAGGGGTTGGCGATGATGTTGAGCCCGCCCCTCTCGAGCCAGCCGAAGAGCCGGAAGGCGTAGGCGTTGGCGTAGGAGTGCATGGCCGCGCAGTGGCTCGCAGTCACCCGGCCCTGCATGCCGCGATAATAGGTCTCGTGCGCCATCACCTCGGTGAAGCGCGAGTTGGGGTCGTCGACCTCGTCGCAGTGCACGTCGATCAGGAGGCCCCGCTTCTCCGCCTCGTCGAAGATCAGCTTGAGGCTGGCGACGCCGGTCTCCCGCGTCGCCTCGTTGTGGGGGATGCCGCCGATCACGTCGGGCCCCATGTCGAGCGCGCGGATGAAGAGCTCGGGGCCGCCGGGGTGGGAGTGGATGCCGTCCTGCGGGAAGGCCACGATCTGCAGGTCGACCCGGTCGCTCACCTCGTCTTTGACCTCCAGGAGCGCCCGCATCGAGAGCTGGCCCTCGTCCGAGGTGTCGGCGTGGGTGCGGATGAAGCCCGCGCCTTGCGCGATCTCCCAGTCGATCGCCTGCTTGGCCCGCGCCTTGACCGATTCGAGGTCGCGAATCTTCTTTTGCTTGGCCCAATTGGCGATGCCCTCGTGCAGCGTGCCGGTGACGTTGGGCTCCAGGTTTGCCGTGAGCACGGCGTCGAGATGGACGTGCGGGTCGATCAACGGGCCCGAGACGAGGCGGCCGCCGCAGTCGATCGTCTCGCCTGCCTCGGCCGTGATCCCAGGCTCGACTGCTGTGATGCGCTCGCCCTCGATGGCGATGTCGGCCGCGCGCACCGGCTGGTCCTCGTGCGCCACGAGAGCGTTCTTCAGAATGATGTCCATACCCGGTTGTCCCCCATGTGGGCACGAGGCCCGCGTCTCACAAGCGCCGGCATTTTCGCCCAAGGCGCCCGCAACCGCCACCCGCGCGCGTCGCGACGTTATCCGCTACATTGGATCACCACACGCTCTGCGCAGCGGGGAAGCGGAATGATGGAACTTGCCAGGATCGGGGCGCGCGGCCGGACCACGATCCCCAAGGCCATTCGCGAGGCAGCCGGCCTACACGAAGGCGACACGATCACCTTCACAATCGAAGGCGACCACCTGATGCTGCACAAGGTGGTTCGGGGCCGGCACGAGTATCTGCATGGGCTTCGCGAGGTGATGGGCGAATGGCTCTCGCCCGAAGACGAGGAAGCCTGGCGCGACCTTTGAGCCGTTCGATGTTACTGATGTTCATTTCCCCGCAGTAACATTTTCATACCAACGGCTTTTGATCGGTAATATTGCTGATTAGCTCCACTGCGTCCGACAGTCGTCCACCCCATTCATTCAACCATTCCGGAGCATCAGCAGGGTACACACTCAACCACGCCGTATCCGTCCCTGACACTCCGCCATGCTGTGATGTTATTCCTGCAACTTCGTTTGCCCAACTGTTCAGTATCACATCCTTGGGCAAAACCCAGCAATGAGCATCAAAGGGACTGATACCGAGACACAAGGCAAAATCGTAGTTCTGGTCACGCAACTGCTGAAACTTGTAGAAGCCGCCTTCCCAAAGCGTACTCGTCTTAATTTCAGCGCGCTTACCACCAACAATCCTGTCTGCACCAGCATCAGGAGATCTCGTAACGTCAAAGCCCTTGAGAGCCAAATAGCCGGATACCAGCTTCTCTCCTATCGCCCCTCTTTGCCTAGACGATCTCCTTGTCCTAATCCAGTTGAACGGACTCTCGCGCCACGCGTCATCCTCTTCACTTGGATAGTCGGATTGCAAGGTCAGCGAATAAGTCGCCAATATCTTGACCTCGGGGTCTTTGATCGACGGCATATTCTTCTCCGTGGATTACTGGGGAAGCGAATGCGAGGCGGCGATTCATGACTCTGATCGCCTCGGGGCTGTTGTCTACTAAGACAGCGTTCCGACCGGAGCTAATGGCCGCTTCGCCAGTCGTCCCGCTGCCGGCGAAGAAGTCCAGCACCCTGTCGCCGGGGTTGGAGTGGACGCGGACTATGCGGTTCAAGATAGCTATAGGCTTCTGCGTCGGGTATCCCGTCTTCTCTTTGCCGTTCGGACTAACGATTGTCTGCCACCATACATCGGTTGGCGTCTTCCCCCTCGCCGCCTTCTCCGGTCCCACGAGTCCGGGTGCCATATATGGGATGCGGTCGATATCGTCGTAACGATAGGTATAGTTGTCTGGGTCCTTGACGTACCAAAATATGTTGTCGTGCTTAGCAGACCACCGCTTCTTTGACCTTGCGCCGTAGTCATATGCCCAAACGATTTCGTTCTTGAAGGACTCGCGACCAAAAATGTTGTCTAGCATCACTTTACAGTAATGAGATTCACGATAGTCTATATGGAAGAAGAACGATCCTTGCGGTGATAGGAGACGATGTGCTTCCCTAAGTCGTGGTTCTACAAATGTCATGAAGTCGTCGAAGTTGTCGTCGAAGGACGACTCGCCAATTACTTGAGTCTTGTATCTCTTTCCTTGAAATCCGGTGCGGTCACCCTGGTCGTCTCTCACCGTCTTTAAACGTTTACGGGATTGCACTTTGCCGGTGTTGAACGGCGGATCAATGTATATCAAATCAAACGAGCCGGAATCGAAATTCGATGTGATTTCCAGACAGTCGCCAAGGTAGATTTCCAGCTTCATTGCCGCCTCGCATGCGAACTCGACCCGTTGCCGGCAGTCAGTCCACGATATCGCAGACCCTTGCCGTCGTTCCCCATCACCACACAGCTCAATTTCTCAAGCATAGCGGTCCGATACCCATTATCTGCCACGTGGTTTGCCTTGAACCGCTGAAGCCACCCGTTCCGTTGCCCGGATCAGTGCTGCGTCTTCGAGATTGACGTAGTTGTTGGTGGTAGAAGGTAGCCGCTGTCTGAGCAGGAGGCCTACCACGTGCAGGCTCCCGATGTTCATGGTGGCATGTAAGGCGCAACTATGCCTCGATTCGTAGCGCCGCGCATCCGCCACGATGCCCGACTCGTCGCGCAGCCCGCACAACAGGCAGAACTGCGCTTCTGGGCTCAATCGTTCGTTCGGGCCAGCGCCTCCCGTAACACCCCGTGCAGGTGGCCGTTGGCGGCCAGCACGTCGCCGCTCGTCATGGAGTCCGCGCCGCCGTCGACCTCGGTGACGATGCCGCCGGCCTCGCGCACGATGGCGATGCCGGCCGCGAGGTCCCAGGGCTCCATGCCGAATCCCCAGTAGCCGTCCAGTCGCCCGGCCGCGACGTAGGCGAGGTCGAGCGCCGTCGAGCCCGTCCGCCGCACACCCGCGGTCTCGCCGGCGAGGCGGCGCACCATGTCGGGATGGCCCGGATAGCGGGGCCGCGCGCCGAAAGGCAGACCGGTCGCGAGCAGGGCGGGCGCCAGCGCGCGCCGGGCCGAGACCCTGAGTCGCTGGTTGTTGAGAAAGGCGCCGGCACCGTTCTCCGCCCAGAACAGCTCGTCCCGCACTGGATCGTAGATCACGCCGGCATAGGGCTTACCGTCGCGCTCCAGCCCGATCGAGATCGCGAAATGTGGTAGCCCGTGCAGGAAGTTGGTGGTCCCGTCCAGGGGATCGACGACCCAGCGGTTGGAGCTGTCCTCGCCCTCGACCGCGCCGCCTTCCTCCAGAAGGAAGCCGAAGCGCGGGCGCGCCCGGCCGAGCTCCGCGACCAGCGTCTTCTCGGCCCGGTGGTCGGCCGCCGAAACGAAATCCGCCGGCCCCTTTTGCGAGACCTGCAGGTTCTCGACCTCGCCGAAGTCGCGGATCAGGTCGCGTGCCGCCTTGTAGGCGGCGTTGACCATGACCGTGATCAGCGGCGAGCGGCGGGACATGGCGGGGCGATCGTCGTGTAGAGGATGGAAGGCGGGCGCCGACCGCGCCCACAAGTCGATCGCTCAGTCGCGGGCACGCTCGACATAGGTCGAATCGGCGGTGCTGATCACCACGCGCTCGCCCTCGGAGATGTGCGGCGGCACCATGGTCCTGACGCCGTTGTCGAGCAGGGCCGGTTTGTAGGAGGCCGCGGCGGTCTGGCCCTTCACCACCGGCTCGGTCTCGGTGACTGTCTGCACCACCGTGTCCGGCAGCGTCACCCCGATCGGGTCGCCTTCGTAGGATTCGATGGTGACGATCATGCCCTCGTGCATGAAGACCATCCGCTCGCCGATCAGGTCGCGAGCGAGGCTGGTCTGCTCGTAGGTGTCTTGGTCCATGAAGTGGAGCAGGTCGCCGTCCTCGTAGAGATACTGATAGCGCTTCTGGTCGAGGCGGGCGCGCTCCACGTTCTCGGAGGCCCTGAAGCGCTCGTTGAGCTTGGTCCCGTCGCGCAGGTCCTTGAGCTCGACCTGGAGGTAGGCGCCGCCCTTGCCGGGCTGGGTGTGCTGAATTTTCACCGCGACCCAGAGGCGATCCAGATGTTCGATCACCATGCCGGGGCGGATGGCGTTGCCGTTGATCTTCATGGGTTCTGCCGGTGGCGGGAGGCAGCAGGCTATATCAACTCGCCTCCGCGCTGGCAATGGCGCGGTTGATCGCCTGGACGCCAGCCTCCGGCCCGTCGGGGTGGGACCAGACTCCGCCGATCACCGCGAGGAAGTCGGCGCCGTTCTCCACCAGGGGCCCGCAGTTCTCGGCCGTGATGCCGCCGATGGCGACGCAGGGCACCACCATCAGGGTGCTCCACCACTTGAGCAGGTGAAGGTCCGCCTTCGCGCGCGGCGTCTTGGTCTCGGTGGGGAAGAAGGCGCCAAAGGCGACGTAATCGGCGCCCGAGGCCGCCGCCTCCATGGCGCGGTGGCGGGAATCGTAGCAGCTCACGCCCACCATCCCGTCCGCGCCCACTCGCTCGCGCGCTTCCGCGTAGCTCGCATCGTCGGCGCCGACGTGGGCGCCGTCGGCGCCGATCTCGGTCGCGAGATCGGGCCGGTCGTTGATGAGCAGCGGCACCTCGCGCGACCGGCAGATCGGCAACAGCCGCTCACCCGCCCGGCGCACCGTGTCGTCATCGGCCTCCTTCAGCCGGAGCTGGAGGCAAGCGACATCGCCCGCATCCAGCGCCGCCTCAAGCTTGGGCGCGAAGCTCTCAAGCTCGATTTCGGGTGGCGTGATCAGATAGAGCCGGCACGGATCCCGCATTCAGATCACGCCCTTATCGCGCAGAGCGTCGCGTTCTTCGGCGGAGAGACCCAATAGGCCGCCATAGACCTCGTCATTGTGGGCGCCGAGCCTGGGGCCCAGGCTCTCGATCCGCCCCGGCGTCTCGGACATGGCGGGGAGCACGTTGGGCACGTGGACGTGCTCTCCGGTCTCCGGCTCGACCACGTCCTTCACGGTGCCCCGCGCCTGGTAGTGAGGGTCCTCGAAGATGTCGGCGATGGAGTAGACCGGCGACGTCGGCACGCCGCCCGCGTTGCAGGTCTCCACCACCTTGTCGCGCGGCAGCGAGAGCGTGAAGGCCGTGACCATGGCCTCGACATCGTCCCGGTTTTCCACCCGCCTCGCGCTGGTGGCGTAGCGCTCGTCCTCGCCCAGCTCCTCGCGCCCGAGCACGGCAGCCATGCGCCGCCACATCTTGTCGCTGGTGCATGCGATCGCGACCCAGCCGCCGTCGCCGCATTCGAAGTGCCCGTGGGGGCAGACGTTGCTGGTCATCAGCCCCAGCCTGGGGCGGACGAAGCCGGTGGCAGCGTAAAGCGGTGCCATCTCGTCGAGTACGCGGAAGATCGATTCGTAGAGCGCGATGTCGATCACCTGCCCGCCAACGTCTTCGCGGGTGCGCAGGGCCATGAGCGCGCCGACCGCGCCGTAGAGGCCGGAGATGTAGTCGGCGAGCGAGGTGGAGCCCGGCGTGAGCGGCGGCCCGCCCGGCACGCCGGTGAGGTGGGTCAGGCCGCCGAAGGCATGGGCGATGCGGGCGAAGCCGGGGCGGTCCTTGTAGGGGCCCTTCTGGCCGTAGCCCGAGATGCGCACCATGACGAGACCGGGGTTGACGGCCTTGAGCTGGTCTGGCCCGAGGCCCCACTTCTCCATGGTGCCCGGCCTGAAATTCTCACACAGGATGTCGGCCTCGGTGACCAGCCGCTTGAAGAGTGCCGCGCCCTGGGGCTGGCGCAGGTCGAGGGTGACCGATTTCTTGTTGCGCTGCTCCGAGAGCCAGGCGTAGCCGTCGCCCCGCTGGCTGGGCGAGCCGAACTTGCGCAGCGGGTCGCCGAGCCCCGGCTGTTCGACCTTGATGACCTCGGCGCCGAACTCGCTGAGCAACGCGGCGGTGAACGGCCCGGCGATGAAGGTCGCGAGGTCGATAACGCGGACGCCGTGGAGCGGCAGCTTCTCGGTCATGGCGGCAGAAAGCGGCGTTTATTCCGCCGTGTCAATCGCCGTTGCTAGTACTGCTCCTTGTGGGTGCGCAGATCGAGCTCCTGCGTCCACGCGTTGCGCGGCTGGCGGTAGAGGAAGCGATAGGACTCCGCGAGCCCGTCGAGCCCGATCAGCCCGCCTTCGCCCATGCGCGCGGCGAACTCGGGCGCGCGAGTCTTGAGCCGGTATCCGTCGATGCCGCCGTCGATCACGACGTGCGCGACGTGAATGCCTTGCGGGCCGAACTCGCGTGCGAGGCTCTGGCCCAGCGCCCGCAGCCCGGCCTTGGCGGAGGTGAAGGCGGCGAAGTTGGGCTTGCCGCGCAGCGACGCGCTCGCGCCGGTGAGCAGTAGCGTGCCGATACCGCGCGGCACCATGCGGCGCAGCACCTCGCGGCTGAACAGAAAGCCGCCGAAGCAGCCGATGCGCCAGCAGGTCTCGAAGTAGTCGGCCTCCATCTCCAGCGGGTTGCCCGGCATGTTGTTGCCGGCGTTGAAGACCGCGAGATCGATCGGCCCCTGCGCTTCCGCCGCTTCGACGAAGGCGGTGACCGAGGCTTCGTCGGTGGTGTCGGCGACGACGGCGGTGGCCTCTCCGCCGGCTGCGCGGATCGCGTCCGCGATCGCTGCCACCTTTGCCTCGGTACGGCCGCCGACGAAGACATGGAGCCCTTCGCTTGCCGCCATGCGGCAGACCGCCGCGCCCAGCCCTTCGCCCGCACCCACACCGATCACGATCGCCGTCTTGCCCATGCCGCGCTTCCTCTCGTTTCAATCCCGGCGCCCCGCCGCGCGCCGGGAGAGTACAGCCTTCCGCACGCAACGCTATGCAATTTCCGCCTGGTGCTCTGATCGAAGGGCCCCTGTCTCTTGGCCCCCGGTCCCCCCTCCGTCATGGCCGGACTTGATCCGGCCATCCACGTCTCTCTACCGCACGTCGTCAACATGGTTGCCCGGAACACCCCCGGACTTGATCCGGGGGCCGGGCATGACGAGTTGGGGGCGCCGTACACAGGGAAAGAGGCTCCCCGAAGGGGACACTGGAGCATCAGCAGTTCAGGCGCGGCCCTGCTCCTTGCTGGCTTGAATGTCTGCGGCCGCGACGCGCGGTCTTCGCGCCCGTTCGCGCCGCATAAGCGCAATGGTCTCGCCGATCGGCCGTGCCACGGGTGCGATGCGGGCCACGGGCACGCCGTCCCGCGTGATGATCACGTCCTCACCAGTCTCGACACGCGCAATCAGCTGAGAGAATTGCGCCTTGGCGTCTCCTATATCGACTGTACGAGGCATGGTGTCCCCAAGGGTCTCAGCAATGGCAGAGTCCAACGCATAGCGACCGTTGTGCACCAGCTCAAGGCGCAAATTTCCGGAACGCTACACTCGTTCCCACCCAACCTTGTCCCTCTGCGCCGGCGCGGCCATGATGCGCCCCGCCGGGGCCGCCGGCTGGCGGGGGAGCCACCCTCGGCATCCTTGTGGAGCACGGAAAGGAAGCCATGCGCGCCGATCTCGATGCCCTGTTGCCCGCCCTGCGCGAACGGCGGGACGAGACCCGCGAGAACCGCACGGTCCTGCCCGAGATCAGGGAGATGATCCGGGATTCCGGCACCGCCCGCATTCTGCAGCCTGCGGCCTATGGCGGGGCCGGCGGGCCGCTACGCGACATCGTCGAGGCGGTCTCCCAGATCGGCGCGGCCTGCGGCTCCACCGGCTGGGCGGTCGTTCAGTACGTCGTTCATCCCTACATGGTGGCCCAATGGCCGCGGGAGGGGCAGGACGAGGTCTGGGGCGACGACCCGAAGGCCTTGGTCGCCGGCATCCTGATCCAGAGCCTGGGCCGATACGTGCGGGCCGACGGCGGCCATCGCGTGAGCGGCCGTTGGCCCTTCGTCACCGGCGTGGACACCTGCGACTGGTGCATCGTCTCGGCCTATGAGGAAGGCCGGGTGGGCGAGCACGAGAGCCACCTGCACTTCCTCATCAAGCGCGAGGAAATCGAAATCCTCGACACCTGGCACGCGCTGGGCCTGCGCGGCAGCGGCACCAACGATGTGCAGCTCAAGGAGTTCTTCGTGCCGGAGCACCGGGCGCTCTCGATGGAGGCGCTGCGCGGCGGCGAGTCGCCCGGCGGCCACTGGCGCGAGACGCCGCTCTACCTGCTCCCCAGCTATTCGATCTTCGGCTGCGGCATCTCTAGCGGCGCGGTCGGCATCGCGCAGGAGATGGTGGCCGAATACAACGAGATCGCGCGCAAGAAGGGCTCGATCATGGCGGAGAAGCAGGTCTCCGCCTTCGCCTCGCAGCACATCCGCTTCGCCGAATCCAAGTGCGCGGTCGACGGCGCCAAGCAGCTGCTGAGGATCGCGGCCGACGAGATCAGCGCCGTCGCCGTCGAGGAGGGCCGCGTGCCGAACCTGGAGGAGCGCGCCCGTTGCCGCGCCTTCGCGACCTATGCCGGCAATATCGCGATGGACGCTGCGCGCGCCATCTGGGACCTCTCGGGCGCCGCCAGTGTCTACACCCGAAGCTCGCTCGGCAACCTCTATACCGACATGTTGGTCGCCAACCAGCACTTCACCCAGAGCAAGGACGTGAACTTCACGACCTACGGGCGGATGCTCTACGGGCTCGAGATCGACAACCCGACGCTGTGACGGCCGCGCGCTACTTCGACGAACTGAAGGAAGGCGAGCGCTTCGTCACCGGCACATGGACCCTCGACGAGGCGGAGATCGTCGCCTTCGCGCGCGAGTTCGACCCGCAGCCGATCCACGTCGATGCCGCGGGCGCGGCAGACGGCCCCTACGGCGGCCTGATCGCCAGCGGCTTCCAGACCATGGCGCTGGGGTTCCGTCTCTTCTACGAGCTCGGCGTAATCAACGCAGCCTGCATCGGCGGGCCGGGGATCGACAACGTCCGCTTCCACCGCCCCGCACGGCCGGGCGATACCATCCACGCGATCGCGACAGTCGCCGAAGCCCGACCTTCGCGCTCGAAGCCCGACCGCGGGTACGTGCGCATGGCCTACGAGGTGCGCAACCAGCAGGACGAGGCGGTGCTGAGCTACGAGATCGTCCACATCCTCATGCGCCGCCCGCCCTCGTCTTGACTTGGCGGCGCCCGTGTGCGGCCATCGGCGCACGCTGTACTGAAGAGTGGAGCAGGCCATGAGCAGCCTCTACGACGGCCCGATCATCGACGCCCACCATCATCTCTGGGACCTGGGCTCGGGCCGCTATTCGTGGCTCACCGACGGCCCGCGCGAGGTGGTGTTCGGCAGCACTGCGCCGCTCATCCGCGACTACCTGCTCCCCGACTTTCTGGCCGACATGGCCAGCATCAATCTGGTCAAGTCGGTCCACATCCAGGCGAGTTTCTACGAGGATCCGGTGGCCGAGACGCGCTGGCTGCAAAGCATCGCCGACGAGCACGGCTTTCCCCATGGGATCGTCGCCTACGCCCTGCTTGAGGAGCCGGATGCCGAGGCGGTGCTGGAGGCCCACTGTGCGCATTCCAACATGCGGGGCATCCGTCAGATCCTGAGCTGGCACGAGAATCCGGCCTGGACCTTCCATGAGCGCTCCGACCTGATGCAGGACGCGGTGTGGCGACGCGGCTTCGGCCTGCTCCAAAAATTCAATCTCTCCTTCGACATGATGATCTACTCCGGCCAGCTCGCTGACGCGCTCGATCTGGCGCAGGCATTTCCCGACACGCAGATCATCCTCAACCACACCGGCAGTCCCGCCGACAGGGACGACGACGCCATCGCAGCCTGGCGCGCAGGGATGAGCGCGCTGGCCGGTGCCGCCAATGTCGCGGTCAAGATCTCCGACCTCGGCGCCTACGATCACGACTGGACGACCGAAAGCACGCGGCCCTTCATCCGCCACACCATCGACGTCTTCGGCACCGAGCGTTGCATGTTCGCGAGCGATTTTCCCGTGGCCGCGCTGCACGGCGGCGCCGATGCGATCTACGATTCGTTCAAGACCATCGTGGCCGATCTCACAGCGGGCGAGCAGCGCGCGCTCTTCCACGACAACGCGGTGCGCTTCTACCGGCTGGGAGACTGAGCCCCGCTTCCTATAGCGCCATCCGACCGTACCGAATCGCACCCAATCGCCGCACGTTCCCAGTTTCGCATTCAGTACGGTTCGAGAACCCCCTCCTCACCCCGGCCCTCTCCTCCCCGGCGGGGAGGAGAGGGGGAGTAGGCGGCGCCACCTACGTTCCCCCTCCGCCTTCGGGGGAGGGGGACAGGGGGAGGTGGGAGTCGTTAAGGCCGCCGCGATCCGGTGTGGTCGGATCGTGCTCAAGCACCTCGTCTACGAACGCATCGAAGAGGGCGAAGACTTGCGTCCTGACCTCGTCCGTCTCCATCAGGGGCTCGTGACGGGAGTCGGGAATGGTCTCCAGGCGGCAGTCGGGCAGCCTTGCGGCGAGGCGGGCCTGGGCCGCGTTCGAGACGACCCTGTCGGCCTCGGCGCTGATCATCAGCACCGGCGTCGCGATCCGTTCGGGATAGCCCCGGCTGCGCAGGATCGCCACCGAGCGCCGGGTGGCGGCGAGCCAGCCCACCGTCGGCCAGCCAATGGCGAGCGCCGGGTACTCGAGCATCAGCCTCTCCATGCGCTCGTACCGTGCGCGGTCGCGGGTCAGCGGATTGCCGTCGTAGGGCGGCGGGAAGGTCCCACGCACCGGCACGTACTGGTTTCTGAGGCCGACGCTCATGGCGGCAACCGTGAGCACCGCGCCCAGAGCCCGCTCGGCGGGGGTCATCAGAATGTCCACCATGGGGGCGGAGAGAGCGATCCCTTCAGCGAAATAGGGCCCGGCGCCAGCGTCATGCTCGGCCCGGTGGCGGAGCACGATGTGGCCGCCCATGGAATGGGCCAGCACCACGATGGGCCGCGGGGCTTCGGGGACGACCAGCCGCTCCAGGAAGAGGTCGAAGTCCTTGAGAAAGTCGTCGTAGCGGACGACGTGACCCTTGCGCGGATCCTTCAGCACGCGGCCGGAGCGGCCCTGGCCCCGCCAGTCCAGCGCGTAGACGGCGAAGCCGCGGGCCAAGATGTCATCCACGGTCTCGCCGTACTTCTCGATGAACTCGGCCCGGCCCTGAAGCAGCACCACCGTTCCCCGCCCGCCGCCGGGCGGCGCGGGCCAGACCACTGTGCGGAGCGGGAAGCCGTCGTGGGCGGTGAGCGTCCCTAACTGTGCCGGCGGCCCTGCGGTCACGCCTCAGGCCTTCGCCGCCGGCGCATCGACCCCCTTCACCGGCACGAGGCCGGCGGGCGCGAGGCCGGCGAGCTTGGCCGTCAGTGGGCCGGGCGTGCGGCCTTCGTCCTCGAACCGCTCCTTGCGCCGGTTCGCCGCGATGACCATGCGGCCGCCGACGTAGCGCACCGGCTCGCGCGGGAAGAGCCCCACGCCCTCGCGCACCAGACTGCACTCCGACCATTCGTCCTTCGCGCCGAGGGCAAGGGAAGCCAGGATGCGTCCGCCCACCGAGGTCGGCCCCACGCCGTTGCCGGAGAAGCCGAGGCCGTAGAGCAGGTCGTCTCGGCCATCGAGACGGCCAAAGAAGGGCAGCCCACTGAGGGAGCGGTCGACCGGCCCGGTCCAGCTCGTCGCAATCGGCGCGTCCTTGAAATTGGGATAAATCCGGCGGAAGTTCTCCTCGACCTCGCGTGAGCGCGGCGAGGCGCCGTTGAAGCGGTCATCGACCCGGTTGCCGAAGGAGAGCCGTCCGCCGCCCATACCGAAGACGAAGCGCCCGTCCATGGTCGGCCGGTAATAGTTCACCAGGGTCCGGGAATCGGAGATGCACATCCCGCCGCTGTAGCCCGATTCGGCGAGGCGTTCGGGCATCGGCCGGGTCGCCACGATGTCGCTGGCAATGACGACGACGGTCCGTCGCAATTCCGGGAACATGGTGGACCAGGCGTTCATCGCGATGACGACCTTCTCCGCCGTCACGATGCCCCGCGGCGTCACCACGCGCGGCGGACGGCCGCGGTGCAGGCTCATCATCGGCGTCCGCTCGTAGATGCGCACGCCCAGCGAGAGCGCCGTGCGCCTGAGCCCATGCGCCAGCATGGCCGGCTGCACGGTGGCGCCGGTCGGCTCGTAGATGCCGGCGATGTGCGTCTCGCTGCCCGAGCGGCGCTTGACCGTCTCCGGCTCCCAGAGCTCGAAGGGATGCTCCTGGTAGCGTTCCAGGGTGTTGACCAGGGCATCCCACGAGCCGACCTGCGGCGCGCTGGTCGCAGCCCAGAGCCAGCCGTCGCCGCGATAGTGCGCGTCGATCCCGTTGTCGGCGCAGAACTGGCCGATCTCGCCCACGGCATCGGCCGAGGCGCGCGCGAGCCGCACGGCCTCGTCCGAGGGGCAGATCTTGCAGAGAGAGCCGAACTTGGCCCACCAGCTCAGCACGAAGCCGCCGTTGCGCCCGCTCGCGCCGCTGCCGCAGAGGCCCTGCTCGACGATGGCGATGTCGATGGAGGGGTCGCGCTGCTTCAGGCGGATCGCCGTCCACAGCCCGCAAAAGCCGCCGCCGATGATGCAAACGTCCGCGCGTGTTTCGCCTTCCAGGGCCGGCGCCGCGTCGTCCGTGGAAAGGCCGGCTTCGGTCAGCCAGTGGCTAAGCATTCGTTCGCTCCGTTGGTCGTCCAACGAGGGAGGATATACAAGGCATCACGATCCTATTCCTCGGGTAGTTGATTCCCGACGTCTCGCAAGAGCGCTTCCACGAGCGCGAGCGCGTGGGGGCGGTCGATGGGCTCGGCGTTCGCGCCCACGCCCACGTATCGAAACTCGACCGCATAGGGCGTGTAAGCGGCGAGGTCGTTGAAGGGCTCGGTCGCAGCGCCCCGATCGGCGAGAAGCGCCAGCAGCGTCTCGATGCTGTGGGTGAGCGGATAGCTGACGCCCAGGAGCGCGATCCAGGCCTTGAGCAGCTTCTCGGCCGCCTGCTGCACGTGGAAGCCGTAAATCTCGTCGGGGATTCCATCGAGGCACCGCATGACTCGAAGTGCTTCGATGTCGCGTTCGGCGGCCTCCACGAGCATCCGCGCGCTCTTAACGTCGCTCATAGAGCACCTTGCCTTCCCTCAACGCCCGCGCGAGCACGTGATTGAGGGAATCGCGCCAGTAGTCCACGTCCTCGCGAGAATAGACGAGCACGTCCGCGGCGACGGGGATTAGTGCGATTGCGTGATAAAGCCTGACCAACTCCTTGTGGCGGCTGCGCGCCGCGCCGAAGGGCTCGGCTTCCAAAACGATCAGGTCGATGTCGGACCTCTCCTCCTCCTCGCCGCGCGCGCGGGAGCCGAAGAGGATCACCTGCTCGGGATCGACCTCCGCAACGATGGCCTCAACCATCTCGTCGATCAGCGCGTCGGTGATCGGGATCATCGGCTCACCCGTTCTCCGCGCGCTCGCCGAAGAGCAGGGTCACGTTGATCCGCCGGTTCGCGTAGCCGTTCAGGAAGCATACGCCGCCGCTCTCGTGGATAAGACTCGAATCGAAGATCACCGCCCGGTTGCAACGATAGGGAACCCGCACCGGCGCCCGTCCTTCGCGCGCCACGAGACGCTCCAGCGGCGCCGGGTCCAGATTGTAGTCCGAAAAGTGCCAATCGGGCGGCGCGGCGACATCGTGCACCACGAGGCCAGCCGCCCCGGGGTCGGGGCAGGCGCTGTCCGGCGTGATCCAGAGGTTGATGTTGATGGCGGCCTTGTCCGCGTGCTTGCGTGTGCCGCTGCCCGCCTGCCCGTAAGAGAACGCCCACATCTGGGCGAGCCGGTGACTGCCGATGATGCCGCCGAGTCGCTCCCCCAACTCGCGGGCCAGAGCAATCACCACCGGGTGATCGAATCCTTCGTGCAGATAGGCCCCGAGATAGCCGCCATGCTCCTTGCAGTCGAACCAGATCGTCGCCTCAAGGCAGAAGCGCTGGAGGGCGGCCAGGGCCGGCGCACTGAGAAAATCGTCCACGACGACGACCGAGGGGGCAGTCTCGTGGTAGCAGCGCTCGATCGCGCCCGCATCCAGGCGGGGGTTGAGCGCGGGCGCGACGTGCTCCTCCGGCGGGCGGTAGATCACCCGGTTGTAGAGCGGGCCGATCAGCCGTCGCTCGGCCACCGTGAGCAGGCGCGGTGCGCTCGGCCGGTCTTCGTTGCCGAAACCGGCGAGCACCCGGCGCAGGCCGTCGCACGCCTTGGCAAGCGCGGGCGGGAGCCGGTCCCGCTCCAATAGATAGTCGAGCTGCGCGAGGTCGTGTTCGAGCTTGACCCGCGACGCGGTCTCGAAGGTTGCCTGCTGGGCGGGGTCGAGCACTGCCGTGCCGCTGGTCGGATCGATGCCCCACCAGGCGGAGCCGCGATAGAGTGCAAGCCCCGCGCGGTAGCACGGCACGGCCTCTTCCAGCCGTCCTTGCCGCTTCAAAGCGGCGCCGAGGTTGGTGTGGGCGGCGACCGAGCCCGGCGCCTGTTCGAGCGCCGCGCGAAAGGCGCGCTCGGCCGCCTCGTCGTCCCCCTGGCGCAATGCCAGGTTGCCGAGGGTGATGCGCAGGCTCGCCTTGTCGGGCGCGAGGTCCGCGGCGGTCTCGAAGGCCTGTCGCGCCCGGTCCAGCGCGCCGCGGTCGGCGGCGACGAGGCCGCAGACATAGTGCGCGCCGGCATCGTGCGGGTCGCGGGCAAGGATGGCGCGCCCGATGGCCTCGGCCTCGCCGGCTCTGCCCGCCTGATAGGCGGCGAATGCCGCGCTGGCCCGGGGCCGCGGTTCAGAAACGCCGCTTGAGCCCGTCACGGGTCACCTTGAACCCCGCCGCCTCCCGGTCCCAGGTCGCAGGCGTGATACCGTCTTCGCGCAGCGCCACCTTGCGCACCTTCTGCGTGGGCGTGCGCGGCAGGTCGGCCCTGAACTCGATGAAGCGTGGGACCATGAAGTAGGGCATCTCGGCCGCGCAGTGGCGCAGCAGCGCCTCCTCGGTCAGCGCGGCGCCGGGGTTCCGCACGACCACGATCTTCACCTCGTCCTCGCCCACGTCGGCGGGGACGGCGATGGCGGCGGTCTCGGCGACGTCCGCGTGCTTGTTGACGATCCGCTCGACCTCGAAGGACGAGATGTTCTCGCCCCGCCGGCGGATCGCGTCCTTCATCCGGTCGTGAAAGAAGAGAAAGCCGTCTTGGTCCATGTGGCCGCGGTCGCCGCTGTGGAACCAGAGGTTGCGGAACGCCCCGAGCGTCGCCTCCGGCAGGCCGTCATAGCCTTCCATCAGGATGTAGGGGTGCTTGGCGCGGACCACGATCTCGCCCGAGGTGCCAGGGGGCACAGGGCGGTCCATCTCGTCGAAAATCGCCACCTCGTAGTAGGGCGCCGCCCGCCCGGCCGTGCCCTTCGGGGTCGGCTCGTCGGGCCGGGTGTAGACCACGATATTGGCCTCGGTCGAGCCGTAGCCCTCGGTCAGTTGCAGATCAAAGCGTTCGAGGAACTCCTCCTGCACTTCGTGCGGATTGGGCACCGAGTAGATCATGCGCAGCGGGTTGTTCGCGTCGTCGGGCTTGCGCGGCTCGGCCCAGAGCATGTGGCAGATGCCGCCCACGCCCACCGTCACGGTCGCGCCGTGCGCACGCACGTCCGGCCAGAACTGGCCGGCGCTGAAGCGCGGGCGCAGCAGCATCCGGCAGTCCGCCAGCATGGTGCCGAGCAGGATAAACTTGCCGGCGATGTGGAAGAAGGGGAGGAAGTTGTAAGTCACGTCGTCGGCGCGAAGAGCGACGATCTCGTTGAAGACCACGGCGAACGACAGCTCGAAATGGTTGTTGATGACCACGCCCTTCGACGGCCCCGTGGTGCCCGAGGTGAACATGATGCAGGCCGTGGTGGTCGCCTCGACGCCTCGCTCCATGTCCGTGCCGTCGCCGGTGGCCACCTCGTCTAGCGAGAGCACGACGCCCGGCAGCGTGCGCCGCGCGTCCTCCAGGTCCTCGCCCGCGACGATGAAGGTGCCGAGGCCGGGGCAGCGGTCGGCGATTCGCGCGACCACCGGCACGAACTCGGCGTCCAGCACCATCGCCGTCACCCGCGCGCTGGTCACGATATGGGTGAGGATGTCGCCTCGATAGGCGGTGTTGATCGGCACCTCCACGACGCCGAGCTTGGCGGTCGCGAACCAGACGAAGACGTGCGCCGGCGAGTTCTGCATCATCACGGCGCAGCGGTGACCGGGCTCGATGCCCCGCGCCTCCAGGCCGGCGGCAATGCGGTTGGCCTCGCGGTTGATGGCGGCGTAGCTGTAGTCCAGCCCCGACCAGTGCATCACCGGGTGGTCGGGGCGCTCGGCCGCGCGCTGCTCGAGGACGCGGTGGACCAGCCACGTCTCGGGCTCCTTGCCGATGGTCAGCATTGCCGGCCGTCAGTTTCCATGCCGTCAGAATGGTGACCGGCCGGTCTATGTCAACGTCCGCAGACGGGTACCAGCATAAGGTACGCAGTTTCCCGCCTTGACGGCGGAAGACCGGGTTTCCATAGTGCGCGGAAGTGTGTTCCCCGCGTCTGGACAGGGCGGAGCGGGGCGCGAATCCCAGGCAAAAGGAGCGGAGCGCATGGCTGAGAGCGAAGCGCAAGGCAGTGTCCATCCCTGGGAGAAGTCGTACCCGGAGAACGTCGATTGGAACGCGCCTCTGCCCACCGGGGCGCTTCACCGATTGCTCGACGATGCCGTCGCCCGCTTCGGCGACCGGCCCGCGATCGACTTCATGGACAAGATCACGAGCTACCGGGAGCTGGGCGAGCAGGCAAACAAGGCGGCCGAGGGATTCCAGAAGCTCGGCGTCGGCAAGGGCAAGAAGGTCGGAATCTTCCTGCCCAACTGCCCGGCCTTCGTCGCCGTCTACTACGGTGTGCTCAAGGCCGGCGGGACGGTCGTCAACTACAACCCGCTCTACGCCATCGAAGAGATCAAGAACCAGATCGAGGATTCGGAGACCGACATCCTGGTCACCCTCGACCTCTCCATTCTCTACGACAAGGCCCGACTCGCCCTCGATCAGACGCGCCTCACCAAGCTGGTGATCGTTTCCATGGCGGAGATGCTGCCGGGCCTGAAGAAGCTGCTCTTCCCCATCGTCAAGCGCAGCGAGATCGCCAAGGTGCCGCGGGATTCCCGTCATCTCCGCTTCAGCGCGCTGCTCGACAATGCAGGCCGGCCCACGCCGATCGAGATCGACGCCAAGGAAGACATCGCGGTGCTTCAGTACACCGGCGGCACCACCGGCACGTCCAAGGGCGCCATGCTCACCCACGCCAACCTCAGCGCCAACGTGGCGCAGGGGGCGATGATGATGCCCGGTGCCGACGAAGGCTCCGAGGTCATGGTCGGCGTGTTGCCGCTCTTCCACGTCTTCGCCATGGCCGTGGTGATGAATTTCAGCATCAAGGTCGGCGCCAAGATGATCCTGCTGCCGCGCTTCGAGCTCGACACCGTGCTCAAGGTCATCGACAAGAAGCGGCCGAGCTTCTTCCCTGCCGTGCCGACGATCTACATCGCGATCAACGGGCACCCCGACGTTGCGGCCGGCAAGTACGATCTCTCCTCCATCAAGCTCTGCCTCTCGGGCGGCGCCTCGCTGCCGCGCGAGGTGCAGGAGAAGTTCCAGGAGCTCTCCGGCTGCACGCTGGTGGAAGGGTATGGCCTGAGCGAGACCGCGCCGATCGCGACCTGCAACCCGACCACGCCCGGCGGCAGCCGCGAAGGCTCGCTCGGTGTGCCGGTGCCCGGCACGGTGGTCGACATCTGCTCCATCGACGAGCCGGAGAAGGTGCTGCCGCAGGGCGAGATCGGCGAAATCTGCATCTCCGGTCCGCAGGTGATGAAGGGCTACTGGAAGCGCGACGAGGAGAACGAGCGCGCCTTCGCCGGCGGGCGCTTCCACACCGGCGACGTCGGCCGCATCGACGAGGACGGCTACGTCTATCTCATCGACCGGCTCAAGGAGGTCATCATCGCCGGCGGTTACAACATCTATCCGCGCCACGTGGAGGAGGCGATCTACAAGCATCCGTCCGTGCTGGAGGTGACGGTGATCGGCGTCGACGACGCCCGCCGCCAGCAGACGGTCAAGGCCTTCGTCCGCCTCAAGGACGGCGAGAGCCTGACGGACGACGCGCTGACCGACTTCCTCAAGGACAAGCTTTCGCCCATCGAGATGCCCAAGCAGATCGAGTTCCGCGACGAGCTGCCGAAGACCATCATCGGCAAGCTCTCCAAGAAGGAGCTGATAGCCGAAGAGGCCGCCAAGCAGGGCGCGGCTGCCGCCGGCTCGGGTTGAACGCGGCCCGGCGCCGCCACACATAGCATCTGACTAACCAAGAGGCCCCAGCCCATGAATAACGCCGTCATTGCCGGCTATGTCCGTTCGCCCTTTCACTTTGCCCACAAGGGCGCGCTGGTCGAGAAGCGCCCCGACGATCTCGCCGCCGAGGTCGTGCAGGGCCTGCTCGCCCAGACCGGCGTCGATCCCGCCGAGATCGAGGACCTGATTACCGGCTGCGCCTTCCCCGAGGGCGAGCAGGGCTTCAACATGGGACGCATCGTGGCGCTGATCGCGGAGCTGCCGATCTCGGTCGCCGGCGCCACCATCAACCGCTTCTGCGGCTCCTCCATGCAGGCGATCCACATCGCCGCCGGCGCGATCCGCATGGAGGCCGGCGAGGCCTTCATTTGCGCCGGCGTGGAATCCATGAGCCGCGTACCCATGGGCGGCTTCAACCCGGCGCCCAACCCCGAGCTCTACGAAAAGAACGAGGGCGCTTACATGTCCATGGGTGAGACCGCCGAGAACCTCGCCCGCAAGTACCAGATCACCCGCGAGGAGCAGGAGTCGCTCGCGGTCGCGAGCCACGCCCGCGCCGCCGCCGCCTGGGACGACGGAAAGTTCGAGGGCGAAGTGATCGCGGTCGAGACCGGAGACGGCACGGTGGAGCGCGACGGCTGCATCCGCCCCGGTACCAATGCTGAGGTGCTCGCCGGGCTCGAGCCCGCCTTCGATGCAGAGGGCACGGTGACCGCGGGCACCTCGTCGCCGCTCACCGACGGCGCCGCCGCCGTGCTGGTCTGCACCGAGGAGTACGCCCAGCGCAACGGGCTCGCGGTGCTCGCCCGCATCAAGGCGATCGCGGTCGCCGGCTGCGCGCCCGAGATCATGGGCTACGGCCCGGTGGTCTCGTCGGAGAAGGCGCTCGCCCGCGCGGGGCTCAAGATGTCCGACGTCGACGTGATCGAGCTCAACGAGGCCTTCGCTGTGCAAGCGCTCGCCTGCGTGCGCGAGCTTTCCATCGACCTGGAGCGCATGAATATCGACGGCGGTGCCATCGCCCTCGGCCACCCGCTCGGCGCCACCGGCGCGCGGATCACCGGCAAGGCCGCGCAGATCCTCCGCCGTGAGGACAAGCGCTACGCGCTCGCCACCCAGTGCATCGGCGGCGGCCAGGGCATCTCCACCGTGCTCGAGGCCGCCTGATGGCGATCCGGAAGGCCGCCGTCATCGGGGCGGGTCTGATGGGCGGCGGCATCGCCGCCCACATCGCCAACGCCGGCCACGACGTGGTGCTGCTCGACATCGTGCCCGTGGGCGCGAAAGACCGGAACGCGCTCGCCGAGGGCTCTGTGGCGCGGATGCTCAAGACCGACCCCGCGCCTTTCATGGCGAAGTCCGACGCCAAGCGCATCACCACCGGCAATGTCGAGGATCACCTGGACCTGCTCGGCGATGCGGACTGGATCGTCGAGGCGGTAATCGAAAAGGTGGACGCCAAGCAGGCCATCTACCGCAAGATCGATTCCGTGCGGAAGGCGGGCTCGATCGTCTCGTCGAACACCTCGACCATTCCCTCCAGCATGCTGCTGGACGGCTTGCCGGAGGAATTCGCCCGCGATTTCCTCATCACCCACTTCTTCAACCCGCCGCGCTACATGCGGCTCCTCGAAGTGGTGGCGGGGCCCGGAACCCGCGCGGAGACGGTGGCGGAGGTCTGCGACTTCGCCGACCGCAAGCTCGGCAAGGGCGTGGTGCCCTGCAACGACACGCCGGGCTTCATCGCCAACCGGATTGGCACCTACTGGCTCGTCGCCGCTGTGCGCGCGGCGGTCGAGAACGGCGTGACGGTGGAGGAGGCGGACGCCGTGCTCAGCCGCCCCATCGGCGTGCCCAAGACCGGCGTGTTCGGCCTGATCGATCTGGTCGGCCTCGACCTGATGCCGCTGGTCGGCCGCAGCCTGAAGGACGCGCTGCCCGAGAGCGATGCCTTCCACGCGGTCTACGACGAGCCCGAATTCATCAAGGAGATGATCGAGAGCGGCTATATCGGCCGCAAGGGCAAGGGCGGCTTCTACAGGCTGAAGCCCGATTCGGAGAAGAAAGAGAAGGAGGTGCGCGACCTCGCCACAGGCGAGTACGGGCCGGCCCAACGCCCGCAGCTGGAGAGCATCGAGCAGGCCGGCCGCTCGCCCCGCGCGCTCTTCGAGCACCCCGACAAGACCGGCGCCTACGCTTGGCAGGTGATGTCCGACACGCTCGCCTATGCCGCCGGCCTGGTGCCGGAGATCGCCGACGACGTCGAGGCGGTCGATCGCGCTATGCGCCTCGGCTACAACTGGAAGCGCGGGCCGTTCGAACTGATCGACGAAGTGGGCGCTGGCTGGTTTGCGGACAAGCTGGCCGAAGAGGGCAGGGAGGTTCCGCCCCTGCTGCAGGCGGCGGCGGATGGCGACGGCTTCTATCGGATCGCCGAGGGCCGCGCGGACCATCTTGCCGGCAGCGGCACGTACACGCCGCTCACACGGCCGGACGGCGTGCTGCTCCTCTCCGACATCAAGCGCAGCACCGAGCCGCTCGCCCGCAACGCCTCGGCGAGCCTCTGGGACATCGGCGACGGAGTCGCCTGCCTCGAATTCCACGCCAAGATGAACGCGCTCGACACCGAGATCATGGCGCTGGTCGAGCAGTCGCTCGAAATCGTGGGCGAGCGCATGAAGGCGCTGGTCATCCACAACGAGGGCAGCAACTTCTCCGTCGGCATGAACTTGGGGCTGGCGCTCTTCGTCGTGAACGTCGGCGCCTGGCCGATGATCGAGGAGACGATCAAGCAGGGCCAGGCCGCCTTCAAGGGCCTCAAGTTCGCGCCCTTCCCCGTGGTGGGCGCGCCGTCGGGCATGGCGCTCGGCGGGGGCTGCGAGGTGTTGCTGCACTGCGACGCGGTGCAGGCCCATGCCGAGAGCTACATGGGCTTGGTCGAGGTCGGCGTCGGACTGGTGCCCGGCTGGGGCGGCTGCAAGGAGATGATGCTGCGCGGGCTCACCTCCGGCCGGACCGGGTTCGGCGGGGCGATGCCGGCGATCTCCAAGGTGTTCGAGACCATCGGCCTCGCCAAGGTCTCGCGCTCGGCCAAGCAGGCGCGCTCACTCGGCTTCCTGCGCGAGGGCGACGGCATTAGCGCCAACCGCGACCGGCTGCTGGCCGATGCCAAGGCCAAGGCGCTGGCGCTGGCGGAGGACTACACGCCGCCAGAGCCCGCCGTGGTCAAGCTGCCCGGCAAGACCGGGCGAGTCGCGCTCAAGATGGCGGTCAAGGGGCTCGCCAAGACCCGCAAGGCGACGGCCCACGACCTCGTGGTGGTGGAGCATCTCGGCAACGTGCTCACCGGCGGCGAGACCGACGCGGTGCGGGAGATCCCGGAGGACCGCCTCTCGGAGCTGGAGTGCGAGGCGCTGCTCGCGCTCATCCGCACGCCCGGCACCATCGCCCGCATGGAGCACATGCTGGAGACCGGCAAGCCGCTCAGGAACTAGCGCTCCGCAATAGGGACTCATATGTCTCGGTGCCTCGTTTCCCCATCGTCATGGCCGGACTTGATCCGACCATCCACTGGTTCGTCCGACCTCCGACAGACCTGGCTGAAGGAGATGCCCGGAACAAGTCCGGGCATAACGATAAGATTGGGCGTGGTGGGAGAGACACAGTGAGCGGCGTGGCCTGGACCCTGGCGGTGGTGCAGATGGACTGCGCCACCGGCGACACGGAAGGGAACCTCGCGACCATCGCCCGCTTCGCCGGCGAGGCCGCGATCCAGCACGCCGACCTCGTGGTCTTCCCGGAATGCGCCACCACCGGCTACTTCCTGGGCGACCGGCTCGCGGACCTGGCCGAGCCGCCCGACGGGCCGAGTGCGCGACGCCTCGGCGAGATCGCGCGGGAGAACGGGCTCACCATGGCCGTCGGCGCCTATACGCAGCGCGACGGCGGCATCTACGATTCACAGCTCCTGTTCGGCCCCGACGGGCAGTGCCTCGCGGTCTACGACAAGGCGCACCTCTTCGCGAGCGAGCGCGAGAGCTGCCGCGCCGGTGACAGCCCGTGCGTTGTCGAGACGCGGCTCGGCAAGGTCGGGATGACGGTCTGCTACGACTTCATCTTCGCGGATTACGTTCGGCGCCTGAGCGACCTCGGCGCCGACCTCATCGTCAACAGCACCAACTGGATCGCCGACGCCTATCAGCGTGAGACTTGGGGCTGGAGCGGACCGGTGACGCAAGGCCTCGCGGCGACGCGCGCGCTGGAGAACGGCACCTTCGTCGCCATGGCCAACCGCGTCGGCGTCGAGGAGCTGGCGCCCGATCTCTCCTTCACCAGCCTCGGCCATTCCTGCATCGCCGGCCCCTCGGGCAAGATCCTCGCCGCGCTCACCGAGGGCGAGGGGCTTGCCGTGGCGCGCATCGAAATCGCGCAGGAAGATCTCGACCGCTGGCGCGCCATCGCCACCTACCGCGCGGACCGCCGCCCCGAGCTCACGTCATGAGCGACGCGCACGCGTGGCCAGAGCGCATCGCCGACGAAGCTGCGCTCGAAGACCTGATGACCGCGCCGGACGAGGCGCTGCGCGCCTCTCTCGCCCGAGTCGACGGCGACATCATCGTGCTGGGTGTCGGCGGCAAGATGGGGCCGACGCTCGCCGGCCTCGCTAAGCGGGCCGCGCCGGAGAAGCGCGTCGTCGGCGTCGCCCGCTTTACCGACCCGCGCGTGCGCCAAAAGCTCGCCGCCCGGGGGGTGGAGGCCATCCAGTGCGATCTGCTCGACCGCGACGCGGTCGCCGCCCTGCCGCGCCTCCCCAACGTGGTGTTCATGGCCGGCCGCAAGTTCGGCGCGGTGGGCGATGACGACCTGACCTGGGCGATGAACGCCTACGTGCCTGCCATCGTCGCCGAGACCTTCCACCAGTCGCGGATCGTCGCGTTCTCCACCGGCTGCGTCTATCCCTTCGTCGATGTCCGCCACCAGGGGGCGACCGAGGAGACGCCGGCGACGCCGCCACCCGGCGAGTACGCCAACTCCTGCGTCGGCCGCGAACGGTTGATCCAGTACTTCTCGCGCCGTCACGGCACGCCGGGCTGCCTGGTGCGGCTTAACTACGCGATCGACACGCGCTACGGCGTGCTGCACGACGTGGCCCGCAAGGTGCGGGACGGGGAGCCCATCGACCTCGCCTCCGGCCACGTCAACGTGATCTGGCAGGGGGACGCCAACGCCATGGCGCTGCGCTGCTTCGAGCACTGCACCGTGCCCGCCGCGCCGCTCAACGTGAGCGGTCCGGAGACCGTGAGCATCCGCGCGCTGGCGGCGGCCTTCGGCGAGCGGCTGGGCAAGGCGCCCGTGTTCGCGGGCGCGGAGGCGCCAACCGGCTGGCTCACCAACGCCGAACGCGCCTTCGCGCTCTTCGGCTATCCGCGCGTGCCGCTAGGCCGGATGATCGACTGGGTGGCGGACTGGGTGGCGCGCGACATGCCGAGCCTCGCCAAGCCCACGCAGTACGAGGTGAGGGACGGCGTGTTTTCCGCGCCGCCGGCATCGTGAGCCTCGCCTGGGGCGACGTGCCGGCGCCGGTGCGGGCGACGCTCGCCGAGGGCGTGGTGATCCCCGCTCACCCGCTCGCGCTCGACGCCGAGCGCCGGCTGGATGCGGAGCGGCAGCGGGCGCTCTCCCGCTACTACATCGACGCCGGCGCCGGTGGACTCGCGGTCGGCGTCCACACCACGCAGTTCGCGATCCGGGAGGCGGGGCTCTACGAGCCGGTGCTGCAACTCGCCGCCGAGACCGCCGACGCCTGGACCGACCGGCCGCTGGTGCGGATCGCGGGCCTGGTCGGGCGGACCGAGCAGGCGCTGGCCGAAGCGGACATCGCGCTTGGCCTCGGCTATCACGCGGGCATGGTGAGCCTCGCCGCCTTCGCCGGCGCAAGCGAGGACGAGCGGCTGGAGCATTGCGCCCGGCTCGCCCAGCGCATCCCGCTGGTCGGCTTCTATCTGCAGCCTGCCGTGGGCGGTGTGGTGCTGGGGCCCTCCTTCTGGCGCCGCCTCGCCGCGTTGGAGAACGTGGTGGCGATCAAGATCGCGCCCTTCAACCGCTACCGCACGCTGGACGTGGTGCGGGGTGTCGTGGAAGCGGGCGCCCAGGAGCGCGTGACCCTCTACACCGGCAACGACGATCAGATCCTGCTCGACCTGGTCACGCCCTGGCGCCTCATGCGTGGCGACGAAGGCGTTACGGTGCGCATCAAGGGCGGGCTGCTCGGCCACTGGAGCATCTGGGTCAAGCGGGCGGTGGAACTGCTGGAGAACGCCCACGCAGCGGCGGAGGCGGGTGCCATCGACCCAGACTTCCTCGCGCTCGACTCCCAGATCACCGACTGCAACGCCGCGCTCTTCGACGTCGCCAACGACTTCCGGGGGTGTATCGCGGGCTGCCACGAGGTGTTGCGCCGCCAGGGGCTGATGCGCGGCATCTGGTGCCTGGACCCGGAGGAAGGGCTGAGCCCCGGCCAGGCGGCCGAGATCGACCGGGTCTCGGCGGCCTATCCTCACCTCACCGACGATGACTACGTGCGTGCTAATCTCGCGCGCTGGCTTGCATAAGGAATGCTCATGAACGTGGCACAACAAGCACAGACTGACGCGGTGCGAACCGGGGCAGTGACCTACCTCGCGGCGTCGGTCGAGACCTCGCTCTACCGCAATGGCAAGGTGCTCGTGCGGAGGAACAGCGACGGCAACGACACCCCGTGGGAGGGCACCGAGCGGGACAAGCGGCAGGTGCTTATTCACGACGCGCGCGGCCTGGCGGGGTCCGAGCGCCGCACGCTCGAGGCCAATGGCTTTGAGATGCTGGAACGGCCGCTGGCCGCGCCCGACATCGACTTTCTGGACCACGAGCAGGTCGTGCACCGCTATTACCCGCACTGCGCCGACATCGTCCGGGCGCACACCGGCGCGCGCATCGTCAAGGCCTTCGACCACAACGTGCGCTCGGCCACCGGCAAGCTGAGCGGGCGCCGCATCGCGGGCGGGCAGCAGGTGCAGCGCCCCGCACACGTGGTGCATGGCGATTACACGCTGACCAGCGGGCCGCAGCGCCTGCGCGATCTGGCCAACCCGCCGACCGTCAACGACACGTACCGCACCCAGCTTGCCGATGGCGAAACGCTGCTCGACGAGGCGGATGTCGCGCGTGCTCTCGACTCAGGGAGGTTCGCGCTCATCAATCTTTGGCGGAACATCGCGGAGGAGCCGGTCGCGACCAATCCGCTTGCGCTCTGCGACGCGGCCAGCGTGCATCCTGACG
Source organism: Alphaproteobacteria bacterium (assembly GCA_022826345.1). The sequence continues at coordinate 13,731 of JAJDVB010000125.1, read as the reverse complement.
ATCTGGTCGTGTTCGAGATCCACTACGCGGACCGGATCGGCGAGAATTACTTCGCGAAGCACGCCGACGCTCATCGCTGGTACTTCTATCCTGCGCTCACCCGCGGAGAGGCGCTGCTGATCAAGCAGTGGGATTCGGCGGGAGGCCTCGCGCGCTCCGAAGGCGCGGCGGCAGACGCGATGAGCCCCGACGCGCCCTGCACCTTCAGCTTCCATACCGCCTTCGAGGATCCGACAACGGCGCCCGACGCACCCGACCGCTGGAGCATCGAGGTGCGCTGCATCGTGCTCTACGATTAGAGCGCGTCCGACTTCGACGGACGCGCGACAGGCCGCGACTGCGGCCCGCCGCTCCTGCGGCGCCCTCGCGGAGGCGCCGGCCGTAGGCCGGCTGCCGTGAGCGACAAATAGCGAGCGCGTCGCGCCACCTTGACAGCGGCGGGCCCGATTCTTCTAATCGCCTGCCGGGCGGGCGCTTAGCTCAGCGGGAGAGCACCGTCTTCACACGGCGGGGGTCGCTGGTTCAAATCCAGCAGCGCCCACCAGCCCGGCCTACCGCCGCGATGCGGCAGCCCAGCCGTACCGTCCGGAGCGGCAACTCAGCGGGAGCGAGAACGATGGCCGAGGTCGCATGCGTGGTCGATTGCCGGGATCAGCTCGGCGAGAGCCCGGTCTGGTGCCCCGTCGATCAGCGCCTCTACTGGCTCGACATCAAGGGCCAGTCGATCAGCTGGTTTGCGCCAGGGACGGGCGCATACGAGAAGGTGCCGGTGGACGAGCAGCCGGGCTCGCTGGTGCTGCGCGAGCAGGGCGGCATGGTGGTCGCCTTCTACGGCGGCTTCCGCTTCTTTGATCCCGAGACCGGGGCGGTCGAGACCATCCACGAGGTCGAGACCGACCAGCCCGAGAGCCGCATGAACGACGGCCGCTGCGACCGGCAGGGCCGCTTCTGGGCCGGCAGCATGGACGACGCGATGACGGGCCGCCCTTTGGGCTCGCTCTACCGGCTCGACCACGACCTCAGCCTGCACAAGACCGAGACCGGCATTGTCGTCTCCAACTCGATCGCCTTCAGCCCCGAGGGCGAGACCATGTATTACGCCGATCTCGACCAGGACGTGATCTGGGCCTACGACCTCGACACCGGCTCAGGCGTGATCTCCAACAAGCGGGTTTTCGTCGGCCCCGGCAGCGCGCCCGGCATCCCCGATGGCTCCACCGTCGATGCCGAGGGCTACGTCTGGAACGCGCGCTGGAACGGCTGGTGCGTTGCCCGCTTCGCGCCGGACGGCACGCTGGATCGGACCATCGAGATGCCCTTCCAGCAGGTGACCTGCCCGATGTTCGGCGGTGTGGACCTCGACGTGCTCTACGTCACCGGCGCCCGCGTGAACCTGAGCGACGACGTGCTGGCGAAGCAGGAGCAGGCCGGCAGTATCTTCGCAGTCACCGGCACGGGCTGCACCGGGCTACCGGAGCCCCGCTTCAAGGGATGAGCGGCGCGGGGCTGTCCCCGTCCCCGCGATACCCTTTTCAGCCTGCCGGGATCACCCGCGCGGCGCGCATGTCGTCGAAGATCTCGACGAAATTCTGCTCGGTGTCGATGGCTTCGGTGAAGCCGTACTGCAGGCGCTTGGTATCTTCGAGGATGGTGTCCCAGGTGCGGCCAAAATTCCAGTCGGCGAAGCCCCAGTCGCCGAGGTCAGAGAAAGCCATCGGCTTGAGCTGGTGGTTGCGTGCGATGTCATCCCAGACCGGGCCCTTGTCCGCCATGAAGTCCGCGAGCTTCATCGGCACGAGGACACCCGGCCGGCAGCCGAAATATTCGGTGAACAGCGGCCACAGGTTGCACCAGCGCATGCCGGAGACGTTGGTCACGTTGAAGGCCTCGCCCGCGCAGGCGGGATTCTGCGCGGCCCAGGCGGCGCAGCGGCCGAGCAGCCGGGCATCGATGAACTTGTTGAATGCAGTGAAGGCCGCCTCCGGCCCCGGATAGTTGAGCGGTACGTCCAGCTCCTTGCAGACGCACGCGTAGACCGCGACCAGCGACGCGGTGTTGAGCGGGATGCCCTCGGCAAAGCCGACCACCGCCTCGGGCCGCAGCATGGTGTAGTGCCAGGACTTCCCCTCCTGCAGTTCGGTGATGAAGTCCTGCTGGTTGTAATAGAAGTTGGGCGGCAGGTGGCGCGGGTCGGTCTCCTTGGAGGGCGTTTTGTGCGGGCCGAGGTGGACGCCGTAGTACTTGCCGCCCTGCACCAGGATCACGCGCTCCAAGGTGGGCGAGATCGGCTCGATCACGCCGATCGAGTTGACCACCAGCGCGAGGTTGCCCTCGACGTTCTCCGCCTCCACGCCGCCGGAGAGACCCGCGTAGAAGATATGGGTGACGTCGGTGAGGCCCGCGAGCTTCTCCTTGGCTTGCGCGTTGTCCAACAGGTCGACGGAGATGAAGGTGGCCTTGGTCTCGAAGTTCGCCGGCCGCCGCGACAGCCCGACGATCTCCCACCCGCCTTCGGCCTCGAGTGCCTGAATGATGTTGCGCCCGATCATACCGAGGCCGCCGACGACGACCGCCTTACCCTTGGCCATTCCTTGATCTCCCCTTCGATTTGCTGCGGGCCGCGCCCGGACGGCGCGCATGATAGGCAGCGGGCCCCTGCGGTCAAACCGGCGGCGGGAGAAGGACGGGTAGGGCGATCCGCGCGGGTGAGTTAACCTGGAAGCGTTTCGTGGCCGGCTTCGGGGAGGGTGTCATGGCACGCGATTGGAACGAGCTTGAGCGCTGGGACCGGGCGTACTACCTGCACGGCCTCCAGGCCGAGGACGAGCTCAGCATCACGGCGGTCGACAGCACCGACGGCAACTATCTCACGCTGGCCGACGGCACGCGGCTGCTCGACTTCATGAGCCAGCTGATCTCCGACAACCTGGGCCACCGGCATCCGGCGATCCACGGTGCGCTGGCCGAGGCCATGGAGCGCTACGGCCACGTCACCTACACGATGGCGAACGAGTATCGCGCCCGCGCCGCGAAGCTGGTGATCGAGGACATCCTGGGGCAGGAGGGCTGGGCCGGCAGGCTGCGCGTTCTGCCCTCCGGCACCGAGGCGACGGAGAGCTGCATCACCATGGCGCGGCTCTACACCGGGCGGAGCGTCATCCTGACCCAGGCCCACTCCTTCCACGGCATGACCGTGGGCGCGACCATGATGCGTGGCTACCGCAACAACATCTCGACCGACGACGGCTTCGCCGACGTCGCCGACGTGCCGGGCTGGCCGCCGCACGGCTACATCCCGATCCCACCCCCGGAGCATGAGGACTGGGCGGCGGAGGGGCCTCTGCCCTCGCTCGAAGCGACGGAGCATATCGTGCGCGCAGTGGGGCCGGAAAACATCGCCGCTGTCATCAGCGAGCCGATGTTCGGCGCGGGCGGCACCCTGCCGCACATGGACTATCTGCCGGGGCTCCGCGCGCTCTGCGACAAGTACGGCTTCCTCTGGATCGACGACGAGGTGATCACGGGCTTCGGGCGGCTCGGCGAATGGTTCGGCTACATGCACTGGCCCGGCGTGAAGCCGGACCTGATGGCCGCCGGCAAGGGCATCAACGGCTCGGCGCTGCCGGTCGGCGCCGTGATTGCGAGCAAGACCATTGCCGACTTCTTCGAGAAGGCCCGCTGGTGGACCGGCAGCACCTGGGACGGCCATCCGCTGATCTGCGCCACCATCGTCGGCAATCTCGAATACATGCTCGCCAACGACATCATGCAGCAGGTGCGCCAGCGCGGCGCCTACCTGAAGGACCGGCTCGACGGGCTGAAGGAAGGGCATCCCTGCGTCGGCCGCGTGTCGGGGCGCGGGCTCTTCTACACGCTCGATCTGGTGAACAAGAACGGCGAGCCGATCGTGCCGGACGACCGCTACTCGCCCTTTACCGGCGATCTCGGCACGCATCCCAACGTCATCGTCGCGGCCGAGAACGCGAAGCGCGGCGTCTTTATGGGTGGCTTCTCGCCCAACACGATCAAGGTCGGCCCGCCATTCACGATCACTCAGGAGGAGATCGACACCGCAGCCGACGCGCTGGACGCCTCACTCACGGTGATCGACGAGCGCTTCACCCGCTGAGAGATTCGCTTCGCTGTCCTGTCCGAGAAGTCTTTACACGGGTTTACGACGCCCTCAGCTCGTCGTGGCGGTGCCCGTCGGGCACCTTGCTGCAGCAAATCGAGTTCCCGTCCCGGGTGCGGCAGGCGATCACGTGTTGAAGAAGACGTGCTTGTTGCCGTCCAGATCGCGGAAGTAGCCACCGTAGAACGAACCCGCGCGGGGGCCGGGCTCGCCTTCGTCGGTGGCGCCGAGCAAAATGGCCTTGGCGTACAGCGCATCGACCCTGTCGTTGCTGCCGACATCGAAGGCGGTCATGGTACCGTTGCCGGGCTGCGCGTCGTTGCCGTCGGCGGGCTTGATGATCATGAACATGGCGCCGTCGCCGTCGGACCAGCCGACGTAGCGGTCCGATTCCAGCGCGCGCTTGGCGCCCAAATCGGCCAATAGTTCGTCCCAGAACGTCGCTGCGCGCTCCAGGTCGTTGGTTCCGACGGTGATATAGCCGATCATTCTCGTCTCCCTTCTCGTTGCTAAAGCGCGGTCCTCGAAAGGAGGCGCCTTCGGTCGGGTCTTATCCCACGGCGCACCAAAGTGGGCGAGAGAGGTTCCGCACAGGGTTTCCCTTACGGCATTTGCTCGATGGTGGGGAGCGAGGGGATCTGGTCGAGCCAGTGCTGCTTCGAGCGGTTGTAAATGTGCACCTTCGGAACCAGTTCGTCGCGCTGCTTGATGGTGCCGACGCGGATGCCGTAGAAGGGGCCAGCGGGGTCCGAAGTCGCATAGATGGGCGAGCCGCAGGTTCCGCAGAAGCCCTGCTGGCGCCGGTTTCCGCTATCCGCGATCTTGACGTAGACCTTGATCTCGCCGGTGAGCAGGGTGAAGGCGTCTTCCTTCGTGAAGGCGACCGTGCGGAAGGCCGAGCCAGAGAGCGACTGGCAATCCGTGCAGTTGCAGATGAGGATTCGGTCCGTGTCGAGATCCGCTTCGTAGGTGATCTGTCCGCAGAAGCAGGCGCCGTCCACCTTCATCGTAGTCCTCCCTTCGCTGAAACCCCGCGCCGCGCCGGATACCGTTACTCGAACACGATGCGCGGTAGATAGCAGGAAACGACCCAGTTGGGCCGGTCGACGATCTCGCTGATACGCAGGTCCGCGCAGACGCTGCACAGCATGTAGGCCTCGTCCGCCGCCAGGCCGCGCGAGGCGCCGAGCCGGTCGATCATGCCGCGCACCGCGTTCTGCGCCGCCTCCATCAGGTCCGGGCCGATTCCCGTGGTGACCTCGTAGCCCTTGGCGTCGAGATGGCGCGAGACCGGCCCCGGCGTCTCGAAGCGGGGGAAGAGCAGCCCTTCTCCCTTGATCAGGTCGAGTCGGACGGTCGGCGCCATCGGCGATTCGATCGCCGTGCCGCAGACCTCGCCATCGCCCTGGGCGCAATGCGGATCGCCGATGGAGAAGAGCCCGCCCGGCACCTGCACCGGCAGATAGAGGTCGACGCCGATGGTGAGGTCGCGGATGTCCATGTTGCCGCCGCTCTCGTAGGGCGGCACGGTGCTGAAGCCGCCAGGCTCCGCGCGGGCGAGCCCGATGGTGCCGCAAAAGGGCTTGAGCGGCACGCGCGCGATGCCGGAGTAGGCGGCGGGTTCGCGAAAGCTCGTGTCGTAGGACCAGATATTGAGCGACGGCTCCGGGAAGTCTTCGGCCAGCAGGCCGAAGCCCGGAACGATCGCCGTCCACGCCCAGCCCGAGGGCGTGAGGTCCACCAGAGTCGCCTTGATGGTGTCGCCGGGCTCGGCGCCGTCCACGTAGATCGGGCCGGCGATGGGGTTGACCCGGTCGAAATCGAGGTTGGCGACCGCGTCTGTGGTGGAATCGGGGGCGAGCTGCCCGCACACCGCATCGACCTCTTCGAAGGCAATCGTCTCCCCCGGCGCGACCGTGGCCGCCGGCGCGCGGGCGTTGTCCCAGGTCATGTGCTGATGGCAGGCGTGAATGGTGCGCACGCCGACCGTCCCGTCGGTTTCGCTCACGAGGGACCCTCCCTGCCGCTCGCTACGCCCGCGCCGCTTCGGCCAGGAATGTGGGGTCCTCGCCGCGCCAGAGCATGGCGAGAAGCCCGAGGTTCACGGCGATATAGCCGGTCGCGACATCGTTGATCCCGGCGAGCTTGGAGTCCGGCCGCTCGCGCAGCTCCCGGCTCAGCGCGTCCAGCTTGTGAAACGGCACGCCGGGGAAGAGGTGGTGCTCGGTGTGGTAGGGCATCTGCCACATCAGCCAGCGCAGGACCGGGCCGGCGCGGGTCGTGCGCGTGCTCCCGATCACGCCCCGCCCGTTGGGCAGACCGTGGTGCTCGGCCGCGACATAGAAGCGATAGAAGCACGTGGTGACGATCATCGGCCCCCACACGCAGATGAGCGCCGCCCAGCTCTCGAAATAGACCGAGAGCGCGGTGACCGCCGCATAGCCGAGCAGATAGAGCCGCGCCTCTCGGATCACGATGCGCCGCTCCTTCTTCTTGAGGAAGGGTTCGGGTGCATGGCCGAAGGCGTGCTCCACGACGTTGCGGATCAGCGCGATCCAGAGCGCCAGACCGGCCATGAATTTGAGATAGCGCCAGAACGTCCACGGCTTTTGGACCAAGAGCTCCGGGTCGTGACCGGCGACCTTGGTGTGGCGGTGGTGGGCGAAATGGAAGAAGCGCTGATAGTTGTGGGCATAGAAGCGGGGGAAGCTCGCCAGGTGGCCGAAGGCGTCGTTGAGGGTCCGGTTGCGGAAGACCGTCCAATGCCCGAGCTCGTGCTGGCCCGCGTAGCAGAAGCCCCAGAGGATCACGCCCTGGGCCACGAACAGCGGCGCGACCCACCAGCTCCCCCAAAGCACGTGGATCGCGTAGCCGGTGAGTCCCGCGGCGCCGAGTTGGCTCAGGGTCTGGAGCCAGCCCAGGAGGTCCGAGCGGCGCGACAGTGCCTTGAGCTGCGGCGCCTCGATCAGGTCCTTGCGGGCAATCCAGTCGTCCATCACGTCACCCGGTTCGACGCGCGTCGACCACTGTACGCCCACGCTCGATCAGTAGGAAGAGATTCGCGGCGGTGTGTTGCCACAGGCTCCAGGTCCCGTCCGGCCATTGCACGCGAAGCTCGGCGGACTCGTTCGCACCCAGGCCGAAGTGAATCCAGCCGGCCTGCCCGCTGACGTGGCCGCCGCCGACCACTACCTCGTGGCGCTGGATGCGGCCGGCGGTGCGCAGCTCGATCCAGGCGCCGATGGCGTTCCGGTTAGCGCTATCTTGATGCAGCATGACCTGAAGCCAGCGGCTGCCGAGCCCGCTCCGGTTGTGCAGAAGCTCGACGTTGGTCATGCGGTTCACGGCGACGATATCGAGCAGGCCGTCGAGGTCGAGGTCGATCACGGCGCCGCCGCGGCTCCGCCCCATGCTGGCCGCGCCTGCCTCTACCGAGGCCTCGCGGAAGCGGCCGTCGGGGCGGCCTAAGAGCAGGTTGTTCGGGTCGTCCGCCGCGGCCTCCTCCATCTCCTCCACGTTGCCCTTGGCGACGAAGAGGTCGATCCAGCCGTCGTTGTTCACGTCGGCGAACTGCGAATGCCAGGCGGTGGACGGGCGCTCGTCGTCGCCCGCGTGGGGTCGCTTGGCCTCCACGCCGCGCTCGAATGCGATCTCGCGGAACTCCGGCCCGGCGATGGCGCCCGGTGCGAGCGTGCGCAGCCTGTTTGCCCCCATGTTGGAGAGGAAGTAGTCGGGCAGCCCGTCGCCGGTGAGGTCGTGGCTGGCGATCCCCATGCCCCAGATTCTGAGACGCGGCCAGCCGTCGGCCCGGCCGTAGAGCCGGGGCTCGGCGCCCAGGTGCCAGAGCTGCTCCTCGCCCGTGTCCTCGTGATAGAAGCGGTCGTTGCTGACGCGCAGGTCCGGGCGCCCCGTGCGGCTCCAGTCGGAGAACAGCATCGAGAGCGGGCAATGGCCGGGGCTGAGGGCTATCGCCGGTCCATACGTCGCCGCATTCGCACCGGCCGGACGGAACAGGACATTGTCCGGGCACGCAGGCGTCGGCGCCGCGTCGGTTCCCGAATCGCCGAAGGGCGTGTGCATGGCTGCCCACATGTCGCGGTCGACGTAGTCGCCGAAGGCGAGGGTCGGCAGCCGGTTATCGTCCTCCCAGACGGCGCTGAAGGCGGTGGTCCAACCGTCGCCGCCGGCAACGCCCCAGGCCTCGTCTGCCCGCGCGAAGCGGCAGTCGCCGAGACCCCGGTAGAGCCGGTTCGCGCCCAGCCGGAGCACGGCGAGGTCCATCACGCCGTCGCCGTCGATATCCAGCGGGTAGGCCCCGGTCACGCCGGTCTCGACGAGCTCGCTGTCGGATACTGCGGAGAAGCGCAACGTGCCCGGCTCGCTGTCGTTGCGGTAGAGCCGGGCCGGGCTAGCACCGCCCGCGAAGAAGAGGTCCGGGTCGCCGTCGAGGTCGCAGTCGAATGCGGCGACACCGCCGCCCACATAGTGCGTCCAATCGCCGGTATAGGCGTGCTCGACCCCGGCTTCGGTGGCGATGTCGACGAAGCGCGGCGCAACAGGCCCGGTGATGTCGGCAGCCTGCGAGTCGGCCATGCCGGCAACCACCGTGAGCAAGGCTACCGTCGCGATGGCTGCGCTTGAACGCCTATGCCACCGCGTCATGGCGTTCGGTCCTCGGAGAGTCTAGTCGGAAGCAGCCGAGCGTCGTCGTAGTCTCTCGGCCAATTGCTGCTCGATGCGTTGGACCAGAGGAATCCGCTGCAGGCGCTTGCAGATCGACTCGATTGCGCCCGCGACGCCCTCGGGCAGGAAGATCATAAAGAGCAGGACCACCACCCCGAGGCCGATATTGCGCAGGTCGGAGAACTCCTTGAAGAACTCGTCGGCGACCATCAGCAGGCCTGCGCCGAGCAGCGGCCCCCAGAGTCGCCCGATGCCGCCCACCACGAGCATCGAGATCAGGAAGAGCAGCAGCGCGAAGCCGACGAGGTTGGAGCCGACCGAGCCGAAGTGCGCTGCGTAGAAGGCGCCCGCCATGGAGGTCAGGAAGGCCGAGGCGGCGAAGACGATCAACTGGTACTTGAAGACGCTCACGCCGCGGGAGGTGGCGAGCTCCTCGTTGTCACGCAGCGCCTTGAAGGCGAGGCCGATGCGGCTCTGGGTCATCGCCACCGTAAAGACGAGCGCGACGATGAGAAGGCCCAGCATCGTGTAATAGTCGCCCATCATCCAGTTGCGCCCGCCCAGCACCTCGCGCCAGCCGAAGGTGCCGAAGTCGCCGAGGCCCTGCGCCCCGCCGGTAAACGAGACGCAGGTCGCCGGGTTGATCACCTTGTTGAGCGCGCTGCAGTCGGAGTCCGTCTGAATCAGCACGAACATGGTCTGCGAGATGGCAAGCGTCAGCAGCGCGACGTAGATGCCCCGCATCCTGAGGCAGGCGAGGCCGATGAAGATGCTGAACACAACGCCGGCGGCGCCGGCGACGGGGAAGGTGGGCCACAGGCTCCAATCCAGATACCGGCCCATGAGCGCCGACGTGTAGGCGCCGAAGGCGAAGATCGCGAGCTGTGCCAGCGAGAAGATGCCGGCCACGCCGAACACCAGATTCCACTGGCTGACCACGGTGGCGTAGCAGAAGAGCAGCAGAGCGCTCGCGATGATGTAGCGAGGCACGCCCATGAAGGGGAATGCCGCCGCCACCGCCAGCAGAATGGCGAAGAGGATGTAATCGCGAGTCTTCATCGTTCCGCCGTTACTGGCGCGCGATCTGGTGTTTGCCGAAGAGCCCGGCGGGGCGCCAGATGATCGCGATGACCACCACGACGAGCATGGCGAGGAAGCCCCACTTGTCGGCCACGAGCACCTTCACCGCCGCTTCCACCATGCCGATCAGGAGTGCCGCATAGAGTGCGCCGGTCATGTTGCCGAGACCGGCGAGCACGATCACGATGAACGCCTTGAGCATCGGCGTCTGGCCCATCAGCGGCACGACGTCCTTGAACGAGCTCAGCATGATGCCGGCGACGCCCGCGAGGCCGCTCGCGAGCGCCAGCACGATCACGTAGACGCGCTTCACCTTCACGCCCATGAGCCGCGCTGCGTCTCGGTTCTGTGCGGTCGCGCGGATGGCGCGCCCCATGGTCGTGCGGGTGAGGAAGAGTGCGACGAGGACGATAAGCGCCACCGCGACTGCCCAGATGATAAGGCGCTGATAGCTGACCGGGACGTCGCCCACGAGGAACGAATCGGCGCCGAGCGAGAGCGGCTGGGCGTAGGGCGCGGCCTGGAACAGCTCGCGCAGGAGCTTCATCAGGCCGGCCTCCAGCGCCATGCCAAGCCCGAAGGTGGCGATGATGATCGTCACCTCGAAGTTCTTCTGCGTCAGCATCCAGTGGGCCGAGATGAAGTAAATTATTGCGCCCACGATCCCGCCCGCGAGGAAGGCGAAGGGGCCCGCGAACCACAGCGGCAAACCGAACAGCTCCGCCCAGACCAGGACGAAATAGGCGCCCAAGGTCATGATGATGCCGTGGGCCATGTTGAGCATGTTGAACGCGCCCCAGACCAGGGCGAGCCCGACCGCCGCCAGCGCGTACATCGCGCCGAAGGTGAGGCCACTCACGATGATCTGGATAAAGAAGTTCACTGTGCGTTACCGATACCGTCAGCCGCCGAGATAAGTCTCGAGGATTTGCTGGTTGGACTGGAGCTCCTCGCCGTCGCCGGCCCACACGATCTGGCCCGTGTCCAGCAGGTGGATGCGATCGGCCAAGTCGATGATGCGGCTCGCATTCTCCTCGACCAGCAGCATCGTGCGTCCCGATGCCTTGAGGTCGGTGATGATCTCGTAGATCTGGTCGATGACGATCGGCGCGAGGCCGAGCGAGGGCTCGTCGATCATGAGGATGCGCCCGCCGGCGAGCAGCCCGCGGCCGATGGCGAGCATGCGGCGCTCGCCGCCCGAGAGGGTGCGCGCGAGCTGCGTCGTCCGCTCCTTCAGCCGAGGCAGAATCTCGTAGATGTGCTCGACCTCTCGGTCGAAGGTCTTGCGCACCCGGGGCAGGTAGGCGCCCATCTTGAGGTTGTCGTAGACGCTCATGTCTGGGAACAGCATGTCGCCCTGAGGGATCAGGACGACGCCGAGCCCGACCACCGTCTCCGCTTCGGCGCCCTCGATCCGACGGCCCGCGAGCTGGATCTGGCCGCCGCTCGGCCGGAGCAGGCCGGCGATGCAGCGCAGCAGCGTGGTCTTACCGTGCCCGTTGGGGCCGAGGAGGGTGATAAGCCCGCCTTCGGGCACGTCGAACGACACGTCCTTGAGGACGCTCTGTCCTTCGTACCCCGCGTACAGGTTCTGGACGGAGAGGAGCGCCTCAGCCATCGGCTGCCGCCCGATCTGCCAGCATGTGCTGCAAGCGGTCTGCCGTGCCTTCGCCGAGATAGACCTCGACGACGCGTCGGTCGCTCAGCAGCCCTTGCGTGTCCCCCTCATAGATCTTTTCGCCGTGGTGCATGATGACGACCCGCGAGGAAATCTGAAGCAGGAAGCGCATCACGTGCTCGATCAGAATGATCGTCATGCCTTCGGCGGCGAGTCCATCGACGATCTCCATCACGTCGTCGACTTCGTGCGGGTTGAGGCCGCCCACTGGTTCGTCGATGAGCAGCAGCTTGGGCTCAGTCGCGACCGCGCTGGCGAGCATCAGGAGCTTGCGCTCGAGCACAGGCACGTCGCGGGCGATCGCGTCGGCGCGGTCGGAAAGCCGGCAGAGCTCCAGCGCCCGATCCACTCGCTCCCGCACGGCTCGTGAGAAGGTCACCGCGGGAACGCCGCGATCGCCGAGTCCGAAGGCCGAGCCGATCAGCACGTTCTCGCGGATCGTGAGCGAATCGAAGCCGGCGTTGAGCTGAAATGTGCGGGCCATGCCCCGGTGGCAGATGAGATCGGGGCGGACCTTGGAGATATCCCGCCCCTCCAGCTCGATCTCCCCGGTGGTGGCGGGGTTGATGCCCGAGATGACGTCGAGGAACGTCGTCTTGCCGGCGCCGTTGGGGCCGCCGATGCCGACGACGTCGCCTGTGTGAACGTCGAGATCGAAATCATTCACCGCTGCCAGCGCGCCGAAATACTTGAAGACGTTACGGCACGCCAGCAGCGGTGCATGTTGCCCCGAATCCATCGGTTGAACCGTGTTCCTCTGTATTCGGGGTGACAGGCTCTAGCTTGTGAGCCAGGGCGGGGTCATCCAGTCGGCCGTGGCGTAGAGATCCGGCCCGACGAAGACCACGTCCTTGGTCCAATCCTGACACTGCATCATGATCGTCGGCATCCCGAGCGAAGGATCGGGCGTCTCAGCCGGATAGGGCTGCGCCGCCTGACCCCACATGAACTTGATGGTCCCGACCACGCCGCGATAGATCGATTCGCGCATGAGCGTGCAGACCTTCTTGTTCTGCTCGATGCCGTCGTAGGGCACGCCCGAGCCACCGGCGCGGCACGCCGCGATCGCCCACAGGAAGTACGAGTCGTACACCTGCCCCCCGACCATCGGGGTCATGTCCTCGCCCCACCGGTCGCGGATCTTCCTCGAGAAGGTGTTGCCGATCTCGTCCTGCAGCGTGCCGATCGTGGTCGAGCAGAACACGCCCTCGCCGGTCTCCTTGACGATGTCGAGGAAGGCCCGCAGCTGCAGCGCGTACTGCACGTAGAGCAGGCTGTTGGTCGGGTTCTCGGCGAAGCCCGTCACCAGGCCGGTCTGATCGCTCGGGAAGCCGTGGGTCGCCGCAATGATGGCGGGGTCGGCCTCGCGCGCGCGCACCAGGGCCGGGCCCCAGTCATCGACGGGCTGGGTCACGACGTCGTCGATCGCGAGCTCCCAGCCGAACTGCGGGGCCGTGTCGCGCACGGCGGCCGCGATGGTGGTCGCGTAGTCGATGCTGCCCGAGAAGAGCACGAACCTGTTGTTGGGCCGCTTCCACTTGCCGCGCTTCTCGAGCTCGTCCAGGAAGTAGATCAGGCCCGAGCCGTAGTAGTACTCGGACGGGTCGTCCTGGAAGATGCAATAGTAGCGGTCGAAGTTGTCCTTGACCGCGAACTGGTGACCGTACTGGGTGTTGTCGTGGATGTAGGGAATCCCTGCATCCGCAATGGTGTCGTACTCGGCCCGGACCGACAGCGTGTTGTAGCCGTTGACGATGGCGTGCACCTCGTGCCGGTCGATCAGGCGCCGCGCGGCCGAGGTCACGGTCTCGGCGGTGATCTCCTTGGTGTCCTCGTAGTGGACCTCGATGGGCCGGCCCAGGACGCCGCCGTACTCGTTGATCTCTTCCACCGCGAGCGTGATGGCGGCCTCGAAGTTCCGCGCATCGTCCGCGCCCCAACCAGTGAAGGGCAGCATGGCGCCCACCGGGATCGGCTCGCCGTCGGCCTTGGCGCCGTTGTTGAGCGCGACCAGGGTGTTGGCTCCTGCCACGCCCATCGCGCCGATGGCGGCGGTGCCGGCCATCGACATGAAGCCGCGCCGCGACGGGTTCAGCGGGTCGACGATACCCCCCTTGGCCTTCATCTCCTCGTCGAACTTCTGCTTCTTCGTCTGCTT
>JAJDVB010000033.1 GCA_022826345.1 Alphaproteobacteria bacterium | reverse complement strand
GCGTGTCTTCGGCGAGAAGATCGTGATGGAGCGCAACGCCGACTATTGGGACCCCAATCGGATTCCCAGGGTCGACAGGCTCATCGTTCGCGGCATCCCCGATGTCGCGACCCGCGAGCTTGCGCTTCTCACCGGCGAGGTCGATATCATTGCCACGCCGTCTCCGGACTCGACGGACTTTCTCGCGTCGCAGGGCATGGTCGTCGACATGGCGCCGATCACGACGATCTACAACCTGTGGGTCAACACGCGACTGAAGCCGCTCGATGACCCTCGGGTCCGGCGGGCGCTCTACATGGCGATCGACCGCGAGGGGCTGTGCAAGTACCTGAGACGCGGACAGTGCTCACCCGCCTACAGCATCTTGAACTATGGCGGACCGGGCCACGATCCCGACTACCAGCCCTTCCCCTATGACCCGGCCAGGGCCAAGGAGCTGTTGGCGGAGGCCGGCTATCCGGACGGCTTCGATGTGCGCGTCGACTGGACGCCGGGCGGCGCCGGCGACGTCAACACCGTGGCCGATGCCGAATGGATCCAGCGTGACTGGGCCCGTATCGGCGTCAATCTGAGCATCGAGCTTTTCGAGATCAGCACCTACATGGACACGATGTCCCAGGGCATGCGTGAGGGCACCGGCTTCATGCAGCTCTCCTGGGGCGAGAGCGCGTTCCATTGGCTCGACGCTGTCATCTCGCCGGCGGCCTTGCCGCCCAACGGCTTCAATGCCGGGTACTACGACAACCCGAGAATCGGTGAGCTGCTATCCATGGCGCGGGCTGCGCTGACCGAAGAGGAGATGGTGGCCCACCTCAGGGAGATCCAACGGATCGTCATCGAGGAGGACACGGCCTTCATTCCCACCCACAGCCCGTGGGGAGTCTACGCCATGCGGCCCAATCTCAAGGGCTTCGTGCTTGCACCGCAGCACTGGCACGACATGGCGATTGTCGACAAAGAATAAACAATAAGGTGGGGCGGTCTCGCCGGCGATTTCCTGCCGGCGGGGCCGCTACTGCCCCTCCGAGCCGACCATGCTCAGATTCATTATCTGGCGCTTGATTCACGTGGTGCCGGTTCTACTCGGCGTTTCTTTCGTCGTTTTCAGCATTCTCTATCTCATTCCAGGCGACATCGCGACCACGCTGCTCTCGATGTTCTACACCGAGGAGCGCGCGGCCATGCTGCGCGAGCAACTCGGCCTGGACAGGCCGATGTTCGTCCAATACGGCCGCTGGCTCTGGGCCGCGTTGCACGGCGATCTCGGCCAGTCGCTCATGATGCGGATGCCGGTGATGACCGTGCTGCTGGACAAGACCGGAAACTCGCTCATCCTGACCGGTGCAAGTTTGCTCATCGTCGTTCCGGTGAGCTTCCTGATGGGCACCGCGTCTGCGGCCCGTTTCCGCAAGCCCTTCGACCGCTTTACCGTCTTCTTCTCGCTGCTGCTCGCGAGCATGCCGGTCTTCTGGCTTGGGATTGCGCTGCTTTACCTGTTCGGCGTGCGGATTCCGCTCTTCCCCATGTCGGGCATGTACAACATGGCCAATCCAGGCGGGATCTTGGACCTGCTTCATCACCTATTCCTGCCGGCGGTGACTACGGCGGCCACCTCGGTCGCCATCGTGACGCGGGTCACCCGAGGCGCCATGCTCGATACGTTGAGCCAGCCCTATATCCTGGCTGCACGGTCGCGCGGATTGCCGGGGTCACGGGTGATCTATCGCCACGGCGTGCGCAATATTTTGCCGACTTTCTCCAACATGATCGGCCTGCAGATCGGCTATCTCTTCGGCAGCGCCATCTTTTCGGAAATCATCTTCAACTGGCCCGGAATCGGCCTGCAGCTTTACCAGTCGATCCTGCATCGCGATCTGACAATGGTGCAAGGCTGCGTGCTGGCCGTCGCCATCATATTCGTCCTGGGCAATATGTTGGCCGACATCATCGTCTACGCCCTCGACACCACCCGGAAGTAGCGAGGGCGGCGTCGCATGGCCATGGGCAGGATCAGGAAGAGCAGGGCATCGAAGCGCTCCCGACGCAGCGTGGAGACGGAGCGCGCGCGCTCGACGCTCTATTTCATCTGGCGCGGCATTCGCAACGATCCCTACGGGATGGCCGGTGCCCTGATCATCCTGGTTCTCGTCATTTGCGCGCTGTTCGCGCCCTATATCGCGCCCTACGACCCGCAGTATGCCGACCCGAGGCTGCGGCTGCGCGGTCCGGGAACCGAGGGTCACATCCTGGGCTTGGACCAGCAGGGGCGGGACATCCTCTCGCGCCTGATCTACGGCACCCGTTACTCGCTCATCGCCGGCGTCACGCCAGTCGTGCTCGGCGGCCTCATTTCGATCCCCCTCGGTACCATTGCCGCGTACTACGAGCGTGTCGGCTATTTCATCATGCGCTCCATGGATGTGCTGTTCGCCTTTCCCATGGTGCTGCTGGCGATCACGCTCTCCTTCTTCATGGGGCCGGGGCTCGGCAATCTGATCATCGCCCTCGTCGTGGTCCTGATCCCCTACAACACGCGCGTCGTCTACGTGCAGGCGCTGGCGCAGAAGGAGCAGGGCTATATCGAGGCGGCGCGCGCCGATGCGACCAGCGACTTCAAGATTCTGTTCGTCGAGATGCTGCCCCATGTCGTTTCCGCATCGGTCGTCTATTCCATGACCATCGTGGGGACGATCGTGGTGACGGCGGCAGGGCTGAGCTTCCTCGGCCTGGGCGTGCAGCCGCCCACGCCCGAGTGGGGCATCATGACCAGTGACGGCCGCACCGTGCTGCACATCGCCCCCCACGTCTCGACCCTGCCGGGAGTGGCGATCTTTCTCATGGTCACGGGCTTCAACCTGCTCGGCGACAGCCTGCGCGACGCGCTCGATCCGAAGACACGGCTGGTGCGGGCCGGGGCACGATAGGATGATGCGTCGCGGCGGATCGCCATGAACCACGAGGACACGCTGCCATGACCAAGACACGAATCATGCCTGCCAACCACTGGGATTGGAGCATGCCCGTGCCGTTCTCGCAGGGGTGGAGGATCGACGACATGATCTTCGTCGGCGGGCAGGTTTCCGCCGATGCCCAGGGCCGCCCCGTCGGCGCCGGCGACATCGCGGTGCAGACGCGAAACACCTTCGAGTTCATCAAGCGGGTCCTCGAGGAGGCCGGCGGCGATCTCTCCGACATCGTGAAGCTCAACACTTACTACCAGCACGACGGGGAGGGCACCGACATCACCCGCTTCTGGGAGGAGATGACCGAGGTCAGGAAGGAATACCTGGCCGATCCCGGCCCGGTGGGGACGGCCGTCCGTGTTCGGGGCTTCGCTTACGAGGGCCTGCTCATCGAGATCGAGGCCATTGCCGTGGTCGGCCGGAAGAAGCAGCGGCTCATGCCCGCCAATCACTGGGACTGGAGCATGCCCGTCCCGTTCTCGCAGGGGTGGAAAGTGGACGATCTGATCTTCGTTGGAGGACAGATATCATCTGACGATAGAGGGCGCACCATCGCGGCCGGTGACATCGGCCAGCAGGTGAGGAACGTCTTCGGCTCCATCCAGAGCGTGCTCAGGGAGGGCGGCGCGGAGCTCTCCGACCTCATAAAGTTCAATACCTACTACGAGTTCGAGGGCGAGGGCGACGCGCTCCGGCAATACTGGGAGGACATGACCAAGGTCCGCATGGAGTATCTCAGCGACCCGGGCCCTGCCGGCACTGCGGTCCGGGTCAACGGCTTCGCCTTTGAGGACCTGCTCATCGAGATCGAAGGCATCGCCTACGTGGGCGCGGACAAGCAGCGGCTCATGCCCGCCAACCACTGGGACTGGAGCATACCGGTCCCGCTTTCACAGGGCTGGAAGGTCGGCGACTACATCTTTGTCGGCGGACAGATATCCGGCGACAGCAAGGGCAGCGCCATCGGCGTCGGCGACATCGCCACGCAGACCCGCAACACCTTCGAGAACATCCGCGCAGTGCTGAAGGAGGCCGGGGCGGACCTTGAGCACATCGTGCGCCTCAACACGTACTACGATCAGGTCGGCGAGGGTCAGGCGCTGCAGGACTACTGGGAGGCCATGACCAAGGTCCGTATGGACTATCTCGCGAACCCGGGGCCGGTCGGTACCGCCGTTCGCGTCAACGGACTCGGCTATCAGGACCTACTCATCGAAATTGAGGCCATCGCCTATGTCGGGTCGTGATCGGGCGACCCGTCGGTGCGCCAAGGAGGAGCTGACATGATCAAGAACCCCGTTCCCTGGCCGAACGGCGCCAAGTGCGCCGCCGCCATAACCTTCGACATCGATACCGATAGCATCCTGCATCTCGAGCACAGGGAGAGGGCGGATACCCTGCTGTCGTCGCTGTCGTGGCTCAAGTATGACGAGGTCGCGATCCCGCGCATTCTCGACATGTACCGGGAATGCGGCATCAAGCAGACCTTCTTCTATCCGGCGTGGTGCATGGAGCGCTATCCCCATCTCGTTGAGATGATCCTCAAGGATGGCCACGAAATCGCGGCCCACGGCTACATCCACGAGGACCCCAACAAGCTGTCGCGGGAGGAGGAGCACTACTGGCTCCGGCGGCAGATCGACGTCATCGAGAAGATGACCGGCCAGCGCCCGCGCGGTTGGCGCGGTCCGCTCTACAACGCGTCGAAGTACTCAGTCGACCTCTTGATCGAGGAGGGGCTCATCTACGACGCCACGCTGATGGGCGATGACGTGCCCTATGTCCTGAAGACGGCGCAGGGGAGCGTGATCGAGCTACCGTCACATTGGGCGATGGACGACTGGCCGCACTACACCCATTCGTTCGACTTCAACTACATGATGACGATCAAGTCGCCTGACGAGGCGATGAACGTCTTCATGTCCGAATTCGAAGCCATGTACGACTTCGGCGGCCTCTGGGTCACGGTATGGCACCCCTTCGTCTCCGGGCGCCTCGCCCGTTGCCGCCGCGTCCAGCAGATGATTGAGTACATGCAGAGCAAGGGCGGCGTCTGGTTCACGACCATGGAGGAGATCGCCAAACACGTCCAAGCGTGCATCGACGACGGCAGCTGGACGCCTCGGGTGGACAACCTGCCCTACTACGACGGCTTGGTGCCCGAACTGGAGAGGCTGGCCGCCGAGTAAGGCGAAACGGACTGTCTCGTCACAGACGGCTACCGGGACGGAGGGAGAAATGGCTGGTACGACGCTGATCAGGAACGCCGACTGGGTCGTGGGCTACGACCCCGACAGGGACGGTCACGTCTACATGCGCGGCGCCGACGTGGCCTTCGCGAACGACACGATCGTCCACGTCGGCAGAGACTACGGTGGCGAGGCCGAGCGCGTCATTGATGGCAAGGACGTGATGGTCCTTCCCGGAATGCTCGACCTTCATCTGCATGGCTACATGGAAATGCACGGCAAGGGATTCTTCGAAGACCTCGCCACCAAGCACATGTGGATGACGCAGCTGCTCGAGTACACGTGGATCCTGCAGGACGACCGGGAATCGTCATTTGCTGCGACTCAGGCGTCGGCCTGCGATCTGTTGAAGAGCGGTTGTACCACGATGGCGGAGCTCTACTGCTCCGGCCTGCCGTTCGACGGATGGGTGGACATGCTGGCAGGCACCGGCATTCGGACTTATGCCTGCCCCATGGTGCAGTCCGCTCACTGGTACACGTCCAACGGCAAGGATCACCTGTACGAGTGGTACGAGGAGAAGGGCTTCGAGAACCTCGAGCGATCCCTTGAGATAATCGACGACGCGATTGCGCATCCCAGCGGTCGCTTGCACGGGATGGTTGGGCCAGCCCAGGCCGACACCTGTACGGAAGAGATGTTCCGGCGTTGCAAGGAAGCCGCTGACTCCAGAGGGATTCTGTTGCAGACCCATGCCGCGCAGTCCGTCATGGAACATCGTGAGATGGTCCGGCGCCACGGCAAGACGCCGATCGAATGGCTGGACGATATCGGTGTGCTCGGGCCGAACACGCTGCTCGGGCACGCCATCGACATCGACCAGCATCCCTGGGTCAATCACCACGAGCACAAAGATTTGGAACGCCTCGCCCGGTCCGGATCGTCCGTCGTACACTGCCCGCGCGCCTTCGCCCAGTGGGGCGACATGATGCGGAGCCTCGGCGGCTACCGCGCTGCCGGCGTCAACATGGCGCTCGGCACCGATTGCTACCCGCACGACCTGGTCGAGGAGATGCGGATCGCCGGTCTCATGTCGAAGGTGGCGAGCGGCCACGTTGATTTGCTACCGACAGACGCGGTGTTCGAGATCGCGACGTTAGGCGCCGCCCGGGCGCTCGGTCGGGATGACCTGGGGCGTTTGGCGACCGGTGCCAAGGCAGATCTCGCCCTGGTCGATCTGCGTCATCCCTCGATGCGCCCGGTGCGCGATCCGCTGAAGTGCCTGATCTATTCCGGCACGGCCGCCGCGGTCCGCGACGTTTTCGTGAACGGAGAACAAGTGGTGAAGGATCGCAACGTGCTTACGATCGATCAGGACGATGCGCTGGACCGCCTGCAGGAGGGCCAACAGAGGGCATTGGATCGAATTCCGGAACTGGACTGGGCAAAGCGCAGCGCCGACGAAATGTCCCCCTTCTGCCTGCCGAGCCACTTGCAAAACTCTTGAACTGGGAGGATCTGCAGGTCTGGTGGCGCGAGGAGCATTGCGAACCGCACTATCGGCGAACATCAGGCCAGCGAACAGTTTGCTTAGATGCATGAGCGACTCCGTAATGCCCTTTTCTCGGGAGCCAAAGCCGTCGTGATTACCTTCCGGGTTCGGGCTCGTCGTGGTTCGCACGCGGCCCACGCTTGGATCTGGTATGCCAGTCGAAGCGTTAGGAGATTAGCGTTGAACTCCCTCAGAACGAGCGAGTAACTGAGCCAAGTCTCTCTGCGAGCCACGCTTGGGCTTGCGTGGGACCATCAGCAAGGAGCAATTTTGGCTAGTGCCCGATCTCGACGCGGATATCGGTAGGCGTACCGCCGCAGGTGAGATTCTGGTCCTGGGGACAGGCGGAGACGACGATCGTGGCGTCCATTTCGGCCCGCAGCACGATTTGATCACCCGGCTTCGACTCCGGCGCCTTGATGGTGAAGGTACCGTCCGGATTGATGAAGAAGTTGGTGAAGAGGTTCCAGGGCTGCGGCGTGAAGTCGAGAGAGATGCCGTAATCGCCCAGAGCCAGGTGCAGGTTCTCCTGGCAGCTCTCGTGATGACCCTCGACGCCGAGCTCGGCGTAGCGCGTGGGGTCACAGGCCGCATACTGCATGTCGTGCTGGCCGGGCGAGGTGTCGTCCATGACCGTGACGATCTTCTGGCGCCGGTTGGTGTAGGCCGAGTCCCCGACGTGGGGAAACAGCTTCTCGATCGAGGGTTTGGTGTGCTCACAGGAGAGAAACTCCAGGTGGTCCTCCTTGCTGAAGGCCCAAAAGTCCACCGGCTGCGAACCCTCCAGATCCGTGATTCGGATCAGGTCTCCGGTTTCTACCTCGAAGCTCTTGCCCGTGCGTGCTGCTACTTCGTGGGTCTCGCGAACGGTCGTCATGTTGGACATCGTCTTCCTCCCATTGAAGGCTGCTGCTGATCGACGCTACCCTGGATATCGAGCATGCCTCAGCGTCGGTCCTGCCGCAGATAGTTGAGCAACAGCCCACTCGGCGCGGGCGAACGCTCGCCGCGCAGGATCGTGGGCACGATCAACACGGCCAGCGTCAGCACGTAGGGTAGCATACCGACGATGTAGATCGGCACGTCGAGGCCGATCGCCTGGATGCGCGGGATCAGCGCCTCGGCCCCGCCGAAGATGAGCGCCCCAATCACCGCGCGCCCCGGTCGCCAGCCGGAAAAAATGACGAGCGCGATGACGATCCAGCCGCGCCCGGCGACCATGTGCTCGGTCCAGACGAAGCTGGAGGCGAGCGACAGGTAGGCGCCGGCAATGCCGCAGAGCGCGCCCCCCAGCATCACGGCGGCAATACGGAAGAGCTGGACGTTGACGCCGGCGACATCGGCCGTCGCGGGGTCCTCGCCGACGGCGCGGAGCCTGAGCCCCGCGTCCGAGCGGTCGAGGCCCCACCACACCGCGATGGCAAGCGCCGCGGCGGCGTAGACCAGGATGTCCTGCTGGAAGACGATCGGTCCGATCCACGGGATGTCGCTGAGCACGCCGAGATCGAGGTCGCGGAAGCCCGCCACCTTCTCGAACATGTAGGGCCGGCCGACGACCCCGGTCAGTCCATCGCCGAGGGCGACGATGATGAGCCCGGTCAGCACCTGATCGGTGCGAAAGACCACGACGGCGATGCCGAAGACGAGGCCGACCAGGGTGCCCGCCAGCATGGCGACGGGCACGCCGGCGCCGGCGAGCCCGGTGTTGAAGCTCACGACCGCGCCCACCATCGCGCCCACCAGCATCATGCCCTCGCAACCGAGATTGAGGACGCCGGCGCGCTCGTTGATGATCAGGCCGAGTGCTGCGAGCAGGTAGGGCGTGGCGAAGCCAGGCGTGGTGGCGAGCCAGTTCTGGACGAAGTCGGCCGCCATCAGGCGTGCTCCCGCTCCCGCACGCCCCAGCTGAGGCGGTAGCGGCTGAAGAACTCGACGACGACGAAGGTGAAGAGGATCACCGCCTCGATCAGCGTCGTGATCGCGGCGGGCAGTTGATAGAACACCTTGAGCGTGTCGCCTGCGGTGTAGACGCCGCCCACCACGAACGCCGTGACAATGACGGGGACCGGCCGGAAGCGCCCGATGAAGGCGATGACGATGCCGCTGAAGGTGTAGCCACCGGCGATGAAGAGCGTCATGCGGTATTCCTGCCCGGCGGCGAGCCCCGCGCCGGCGACGCCCGCGAGCCCGCCCGACATGGCGGCGGCGAATGCGGTGGTGAGCACAACCGGGATGCCCGCCGCCCGCGCCGCATCCACATTGGCGCCGATCGCGTCCATGTAGAAGCCGAGCCGGGAGCGGGCCATGGTGAACCAGAGCAGGGCACCGCAACCCAGAGCGATCCAGATGCCGGTGTGGGAGGAGCCCCAGCCGAGCCGTGCCAGACGCTCGATCCCCTCGTCATAGTGCCGGGAGTTGGGAAAGGCGCTGCCGGGGTCATGCCACGGGCCGAACAGCAGATGCTGGACCAGTTGGTAGGCGACATAGGTGAGCAGCAGCGAGGTGATGATCTCGTTGACCCGGAAGCGGAGCTTGAGGAAGGCGGGAATGCCGATCCAGCAGGCGCCGGCGACGGCGGCAGCGATGAACATGAGCGGCAGGCGGAAGAAATCGGGGCCGATGTCGAAGAGGGCGACGCCGGTCGCGGCGATGCAGCCCAGCCACATCTGGCCTTCCACGCCGATGTTCCAGAACCTGAGCTTGAGCGCCGCTGCCGACGCGAGGCCGACGAGCACCAATGGCGTCGACGCGGTCACGACCTGGGCGAGGCCGTTCAGGTCGAGGAACACGTAGACGATGAACTCGTTGATGATCTGCCCGGCGGAGACGCCGTAGGCGATGAGGATGCCGAAGGCGATGAGCAGGCCGAGCGCGATGCCGCCGACGAACGTCGCCGCCCGCATCCAGAGCGGCACCTGCTGGCGGGGCACGAGGTAGATCGGGCTGAGGCTGAGCATTATGCGTGGCCCAGCATCAGGCGGCCGATTTCGGCGCGGCTCACCTCGCCTGCGGCGAACTCGCCGACCAGCCTGCCCCGGCTGATCACGGCGATGGTGGTCGAGAGCGCAAGCACCTCCTCCAGGTCCTCGCTGATCAGGACGCAGGCGGTGCCCGCGTCCGCCGCGCCCTGAAGCAGGTCGTGAACGGTGCGGCAGGCGCTCACGTCGAGGCCGCGGGTGGGAGAGTGGGCGATCAGCACGCTGGCCTCACCCCGGAGCTCGCGTGCGAGCAGGAGTTTTTGGGCGTTGCCGCCGGAAAGGAGCCTGGAGAGCGTGGCGGGTGCCGCACCCTGGATGTTGTAAGTCTCGATGGCACCCGCTGCCGCCGCCTTCATGGCGCCGCGGCGAACCAGTGCCGGGTTGCCGTACTCGCCGGCCGGCACGCCCGTCACGCCGTGGTTCTCGTAGACCGCGAGCTCCGCCAGGAGGCCGGTACGGAAACGGTCGGCGGGCACGGCACGCATCCCGCGACGGCGGAAGGCGGGGACATCCCGGCCCGCGATCTCGTCGTCATCGATCGCGATGCGGCCACGGGTGGGCGGGCGCAGCCCGGTCAGCGCGTCGGCGAGCTCCTGCTGCCCGTTGCCGCCGACGCCGGCGATCCCGTAGATCTCCCCGCCGCGCACGGCAAAGCCGACGCCGTCTACGCCGATGCCCCCGGCGCCGCGCACGCTGAGCTCCTCGACCCGGAGCCGGACCTCGCCGAGCTGCCGGGCGTGGCGTTCGGTCGCCTCGCCCTCCTCGCCCACCATCGTCCGGGCGAGCGTCTCGGCGTCCATCCCCGCTGTCTCGGCGCCGGCAAGCACGGTTTCACCGCCGCGCATCACCGTCACCCGCGACGAATAGCCGATCACCTCGCGCAACTTGTGGGTAATGAGGACGACCGCGTGGCCGTCCTCGGCGAGGCGGCGCATGAAGGTAAGGGCTGCGACCGACTCCTGGTCGGTCAGCACCGAAGTGGGCTCGTCGAGGATGAGGATCCGGGCGCCGAGGAGCAGCACCTTGAGGATTTCGACGCGCTGCTGCTCGGCGATGGAAAGGTCGCCGACGACGGCATGGGGGTCGATGTCGAAGCCGACCTCCGCCGCCTTGGCCGCCACCGCCTCGGCCGCGTCCCGCGGGCGGCGCACGCCGAGCGCGCTGCGGCAGGCGAGCACGATGTTCTCGGCGATGGTGAAGCGCTTCACCAGCTTGTAGTGTTGGTGGACCATGCCGATGCCGAGCCTGGCGGCATCCGCCGGCGCGGTGATCGCGGCCGGCTGGCCGTCGACCGCGATCGACCCCTCGTCCGGGGCATAGAGCCCGCAGGCGACGTTCATCAGCGTCGACTTGCCGGCCCCGTTCTCTCCGAGCAGGGCGTGAACCTCGCCCCAGTCGCAGGCGAACGACGCCCGCCTGAGCGCCGGGCGGCCGTCGAACGCCTTGCTTGCGCCGGCGATTTCCAGGGCGTGACTCACCCTGTCACGCCGGCACTATGTGCGGGCCGTAACCGGCCCGGCAGGTTTACTCCGCGGGCATGGTGCCGATGGAGCCCTGGATGAAGTAGTTCATCCCCCACAGATTGTCGTCGGAGAGGACCTCGCCCTCGGGCACCGCCAGCGAGCCGTCCTGTCGATGGAGCGGCCCCTGGAACGGATCGAGCGTGCCCGCGACCATCGCCGCGCGCGCCGCATCGACGTCCGCCACCGCCGCCGCCGGCACCCAGTCCGCGATGGGATCGACGTCGAAGAGACCGGTATCGATTCCTTCCCACCAGCCCCACTCACCAGGCTCCCAGGTGCCGTCGATGATCGCAGAGATCGTTGGGATGAAATAGGCCTCCCACTTGTAGATCATCGAGGTCGCCACCGCATCCGGCGCCTGGTCCGACACGTCGATCTGGAAACCGACCGACCACTTGCCTTGCTCCTGGAACGCGAGATGCGGGCCGGGCGTGCTCATGTTGGAGCCCAGCACGTCGACGCCCTGCTCCAGCAGGGCCTCCGCCGCCTGCGTCTCCTTCACCGGGTCGTACCAGGTGTTGACGAAGACGCCGACCATCTCGATCGCGGGATCCACCGACTGCGCACCGCGCAGGAAGGCGTTGAGATCCCAGTTCACCACGCCCAGCGGATAGCCGCCGATAGTGCCGACCTTCTTGGACTGCGTCAGATGGCCGGCGACGATCCCGGCGAGATACCAGCCCTGATAGCTGCGGGCGTAGAAGCTCTCCAGGTTCACCGAGTTGTTGGTCTCGCCGGCGCAGTTCACGAAGGCCACGTTGGGGTACTTGGTGGCGGCCTCGAGGAAGGCGTCGCCATAACCCCACGAGGTGCCGATGATGATGTTGTGGCCCCGGTTCACATAGAGGTCGATGGTCCTGAGAATCTCCGAGTTATCCTCGGGCACGTTCTCGGTATAGGCGATCTCGATACCCAACGCCTCTTCGGTCTTGACCCGCGCGTATTCGAGCGCCTCGGACCAGCCGCCGTCATTGACGGTGGCGAGCTGGAGCATCGCGACCTTGGGCTCGCCCTCCAGCTCGAACGCCGCCTGCGACTCCGAGACGGCAAACGCGCTTATCGCGACAGCCGCGATGGCGCCTGTAATCCACTTCCACATGATCAAGCCCTCCCTTCTTGTCTGCCGCATATCCCAAGAGTCCTTTCCGATTCACCGCCCTCGGCCCACCGAAAAGCGGTCGCCTCGCTAACCCCTCCAAGCTGGGCGCTGAATTGCGTCCACTCTGAAAGAGCCTCGCCCTCTTCACGGCATCCTGCGGGCATCCTACGGCCAAGGCCGAGTTTCTCAGGCTACCACGGCAACAACCCATCTCGATGGTGAAGTTGTCGTCAAGGAGCGAACGAGTCCAGCGCCATATGCACCTCCCGCCGGGCTACGCAACAAGGGTTGAGGCCGGTACGACACCGTCTGGATGTGGTGCGAGATCCGGATCGAGGCGCGTCGCTGAACTGGCCTCTGCCGGTATTGCCTGTGGAATGCCGCGTCTCGTGCGCTGCGCTCGCCGCTACAATTCCAGCTCCAGCTCGTACTCGTAGGTCTTCTCGCGCCTGGGTCGTGCAGGCTGGGCAGGCCGTCGATCGGCCGGGGCGGGGTCGCCGACATCGGCACGCTCCAACGGCGCAGGTGCCGGCGCACCGCGTTCACGGTCCCGCTGCGGCACGGACTTGGGCTCTACCGGCTCGCGCGCCGCGTCGTCCCTGGCTCTGCCGTCCCTCGCCGGGCCGTCCGGCGGCGACGGCGCGATGGCTTCGAGGGCGGCGATGCGCTTTCCCGTCGCTGCCTCCAGGCGCTCGCGCAGCGCGCGGCGGTCGTCGGTCACGAGCTCCGCATGAAGGCGGGCGCGGCTGATCTCCACGTAGAATGTCTTCTGGGTGGTCAGATGGGCGTGCTCCGCTTCCATCGCCGCGATCACCCGGTCCACGGTGCGGCCCTGGAACGCGTGCACTGTCGCCGCCCAGGCCCGGTCGATATGGCGCAACTGGGGATCGTCCCGGCGCAGCGCCAGCGCCCGGCCGTCCTCCAGCCGGAACTCAACAGCGGATTCGCCAACGGCCGTCACCTCCGCCGTGCCGCTGTTCACCAGCCCGTGCCTCCTGTCGTTGCGGGTCCAGCATATGCGGTCGCCGCGGCGAAGCTCCATGGCGTCCACAGCGTAGACCTCCACCCCGCCGCGCCGAGCCGCC
>JAJDVB010000116.1 GCA_022826345.1 Alphaproteobacteria bacterium | reverse complement strand
GCGTGTCTTCGGCGAGAAGATCGTGATGGAGCGCAACGCCGACTATTGGGACCCCAATCGGATTCCCAGGGTCGACAGGCTCATCGTTCGCGGCATCCCCGATGTCGCGACCCGCGAGCTTGCGCTTCTCACCGGCGAGGTGGACATCATCGCGACGCCGTCTCCGGACTCTACGGACTTTCTCGCGTCACAAGGCATGGTCGTCGACATGGCGCCGATCACAACGATCTACAACCTGTGGGTCAACACGCGGCTGAAGCCGCTCGATGACCCCCGTGTCCGGCGGGCTCTCTACATGGCGATCGACCGCGAGGGGCTGTGCAAGTATCTGAGGCGTGGCCAGTGCTCCCCCGCTTACAGCATCTTGAACTATGGCGGGCCGGGCCACGATCCCGACTACCAGCCCCTCCCCTACGACCCGGCCAGGGCCAAGGAGCTGCTGGCGGAGGCCGGCTATCCGGACGGCTTCGACGTGCGCGTCGACTGGACGCCGGGCGGCGCGGGCGACGTCAACACCGTGGCCGATGCCGAATGGATTCAGCGCGACTGGGCCCGTATCGGTGTCAATCTGAGCATCGAGCTCTTCGAGATCAGCACCTACATGGACACGATGTCCCAAGGCATGCGTGAGGGCACCGGCTTCATGCAGCTCTCCTGGGGCGAGAGTGCGTTCCATTGGCTCGACGCTGTCATCTCGCCGGCGGCCCTGCCGCCCAACGGCTTCAATGCCGGGTACTACGACAACCCGAGGATCGGTGAGCTGCTGTCCATGGCGCGGGCTGCGCTGACCGAAGAGGAGATGGTGGCCCACCTCCGGGAGATCCAACGGATCGTCATCGAGGAGGACACGGCCTTCATTCCCACTCACAGCCCGTGGGGAGTCTACGCCATGCGGCCCAATCTCAAGGGCTTCGTGCTTGCACCGCAGCATTGGCACGACATGGCAATTGTCGACAAAGAGTAAACGATAAGGTGGTGCGGTCTCGCCGGCGCTTGCCTGCCGGCGGGGCCGCTACTGCCCCTTCGAGCCGACCATGCTCAGATTCATTATCTGGCGCTTGATTCACGTGGTGCCGGTTCTATTCGGCGTTTCTTTTGTCGTTTTCAGCGTTCTCTATCTCATTCCCGGCGACATCGCGCACACGCTGCTCTCGATGTTCTATACCGAGGAGCGCGCGGCCATGCTGCGCGAGGAGCTCGGCCTGGACAGGCCGATGTTCGTCCAATACGGCCACTGGCTCTGGGCCGCGTTGCACGGCGATCTCGGCCAGTCGCTCATGATGCGGATGCCGGTGATGACCGTGCTGCTGGACAAGACCGGCAACTCGCTCATCCTGACCGGTGCCAGTCTGCTCATCGTCATTCCGGTGAGCTTCCTCATGGGCACCGCGTCCGCGGCCCGTTTCCGCAAGCCCTTCGACCGGTTCACCGTCTTCTTCTCGCTGCTGCTCGCGAGCATGCCGGTCTTCTGGCTAGGGATTGCGCTGCTCTACCTCTTCGGCGTGCGGGTGCCGCTCTTCCCCATGTCGGGGATGTACAACATGGCGAACCCAGGCGGGATCCTGGACCTGCTCCATCATCTCTTCCTGCCGGCGGTGACCACGGCGGCTACCTCGGTCGCCATCGTGACGCGGGTCACCCGAGGCGCCATGCTCGATACGTTGAGCCAGCCCTATATCCTGGCGGCACGGTCGCGCGGATTGCCGGGATCACGGGTGATCTATCGCCACGGCGTGCGCAACATATTGCCGACCTTCTCCAACATGATCGGCCTGCAAATCGGCTATCTATTCGGCAGCGCCATCTTCTCGGAAATCATCTTCAACTGGCCCGGAATCGGCCTGCAGCTATATCAGTCGATCCTGCACCGCGACCTGACGATGGTGCAGGGCTGCGTGCTGGCCGTCGCCATCATATTCGTCCTGGGCAATATGTTGGCCGACATCATCGTCTACGCCCTCGACACCACCCGGAAGTAGCGGGGCGGCGGCGCATGGCCACAGGCAGGATCAGAAAGAACAGGGCATCGAAACGCTCGAACCGCAGCGTGGAGACAGAGCGCGCGCGGTCGACGCTCTATTTCATCTGGCGCGGCATTCGCAACGATCCCTACGGGATGGCCGGCGCCCTGATCATCCTGGTTCTCGTCGTTTGCGCGCTGTTCGCGCCCTATATCGCGCCCTACGACCCGCAGTATGCCGACCCGAGGCTGCGGCTACGCGGTCCAGGAACCGAGGGCCACATCCTGGGTTTGGACCAGCAGGGACGGGACATCCTCTCGCGCCTGATTCACGGCACCCGCTACTCGCTCATCGCCGGTGTTACGCCGGTCGTACTCGGCGGCCTCATTTCGATCCCACTCGGCACCATCGCCGCGTACTACGAGCGTGTCGGCTATTTCATCATGCGCTCCATGGATGTGCTCTTCGCCTTCCCCATGGTGCTGCTGGCGATCACGCTTTCCTTCTTCATGGGGCCGGGGCTCGGCAATCTGATCATCGCCCTCGTCGTGGTCCTGATCCCCTACAACACGCGCGTCGTCTACGTGCAGGCGCTGGCGCAGAAGGAGCAGGGCTATATCGAAGCTGCCCGCGCCGATGCGACCAGCGATTTCAAGATTCTATTCGTCGAGATGCTGCCCCACGTCGTTTCCGCATCGGTCGTCTATTCCATGACCATCGTGGGGACGATCGTGGTGACGGCCGCAGGGCTGAGCTTCCTCGGCCTCGGGGTGCAGCCGCCAACGCCCGAGTGGGGCATCATGACCAGCGACGGCCGCACTGTGCTGCACATCGCCCCCCACGTCTCGACCCTGCCGGGGGTTGCGATCTTTCTCATGGTCACGGGTTTCAACCTGCTCGGCGACAGCCTGCGCGACGCGCTCGATCCGAAGACACGGCTGGTGCGGGCCGGGGCACGATAGGGTGACGCGTCGCGGCGGATTGCCATGAACCACGAGGACACGCTGCCATGACCAAGACACGAATCATGCCAAAGAACCATTGGGACTGGAGCATGCCCGTGCCCTTCTCTCAGGGCTGGAGGATCGACGACGTGATCTTCGTCGGCGGTCAGGTCTCCGCCGATGCCCAGGGCCGACCCGTCGGGGCCGGCGACATCGCGGTGCAGACGCGAAACACGTTCGAGTTCATCAAGCGGGTCCTGGAGGAGGCCGGCGGCGATCTCTCCGACATCGTGAAGCTCAACACCTACTACCAGCACGACGGAGAGGGTGCCGACATCACCCGCTTCTGGGAGGAGATGACCGAGGTCAGGAAGGAATACCTGGCCGATCCCGGCCCGGTGGGGACGGCGGTCCGCGTCCGGGGCTTTGCCTACGAGGGCCTGCTCATCGAGATCGAGGCCATCGCCATCGTCGGCCGCAAGAAGCAGCGGCTCATGCCCGCCAATCACTGGGACTGGAGCATGCCCGTCCCGTTCTCCCAAGGCTGGAAGGTGGACGACCTGATCTTCGTCGGCGGGCAGATTTCATCTGACGACAAGGGGCGCACCATCGCGCCCGGCGACATCGGGCAGCAGGTGAGGAACGTCTTCGGCTCCATCCAGAGCGTGCTCAGAGAGGGCGGCGCGGAGCTATCCGACCTCATAAAGTTCAATACCTACTATGAGTTCGAGGGCGAGGGCGACGCGCTTCGGCAATACTGGGAGGACATGACCAAGGTCCGCATGGAGTATCTCAGCGATCCGGGCCCCGCCGGTACCGCGGTTCGGGTCAATGGTTTCGCCTTTGAGGACCTGCTCATCGAGATCGAAGGCATCGCCTATGTGGGCGCGGACAAGCAACGCCTGATGCCGGCCAACCATTGGGACTGGAGCATACCGGTCCCGCTCTCGCAGGGCTGGAAGGTCGGCGACTACATCTTCGTCGGCGGGCAAATATCCGGCGACAGCAAGGGCCGCGCCATCGGGGTCGGCGACATCGCCACGCAGACCCGCAACACATTCGAGAATATCCGCGCTGTGCTGAGGGAGGCCGGGGCGGACCTGGAGCACATCGTGCGCCTCAACACTTACTACGACCAGGTCGGCGAGGGCCAGGCGTTGCAGGACTACTGGGAGGCCATGACCAAGGTCCGGATGGACTATCTCGCGAACCCAGGACCGGTCGGCACCGCCGTTCGTGTCAACGGTCTCGGCTATCAGGATCTGCTTATCGAAATCGAGGCCATCGCCTACGTCGGGTCGTGATCGGGCGACCCAACGAAGCGCCAAGGAGGAGCTGACATGATCAAGAACCCCGTTCCCTGGCCGGACGGCGCCAAGTGCGCCGCCGCCATCACATTCGACATCGATACCGACAGCATCCTGCATCTCGAGCACAGGGAGAGGGCGGATACGATGCTGTCGTCGCTGTCATGGCTGAAGTACGACGAGGTCGCGATCCCGCGCATTCTCGACATGTACCGGGAATGCGGCATCAAGCAGACCTTCTTCTATCCGGCGTGGTGCATGGAGCGTTATCCCCATCTCGTCGACATGATCCTGAAGGACGGCCACGAAATCGCCGCCCACGGCTACATTCACGAGGACCCCAACAAGTTGCCGCGGGAGGAAGAGCACTACTGGCTGAGGCGCCAGATCGACGTTATCGAAAAGATGACCGGCCAGCGCCCGCGCGGTTGGCGCGGTCCGCTCTACAACGCGTCCAAGTACTCGGTCGACCTGTTGATCGAGGAGGGGCTCATCTACGACGCCACGCTGATGGGCGACGACGTGCCCTACGTCCTGAAGACGGCACAGGGGAGCGTCATCGAGCTTCCCTCCCACTGGGCCATGGACGACTGGCCGCACTACACCCATTCGTTCGACTTCAACTACATGATGACGATCAAGTCGCCGGACGAGGCGATGAACGTCTTCATGTCCGAGTTCGAGGCCATGTACGACTTTGGCGGCCTCTGGGTCACCGTGTGGCACCCCTTCGTTTCCGGGCGCCTCGCCCGCTGCCGCCGTGTCCAGCAGATGATCGAGTACATGCAGGGCAAAGGCGGCGTCTGGTTCACGACCATGGAGGAGATCGCCAAACACGTCCAAGCGTGCATCGACGACGGCAGCTGGACGCCTCGGGTGGACAACCTGCCCTACTACGACGGCTTGGTGCCGGAACTGGAGAGGCTGGCCGCCGAGTAATGCGAGACAAACTGTCCCGTCACAGACGGCTACCGGGACGGAGGGAGAAATGGCTGGCACGACGCTCATCAGGAACGCCGACTGGGTTGTGGGCTACGACCCCGACAGGGACGGTCACGTCTATATGCGCGGCGCCGACGTAGCCTTCACGAACGACACGATCGATTACGTCGGCAAAGACTACGGTGGCGAGGCCGAGCACGTCATCGATGGCAAGGACGTGATGGTCCTTCCCGGAATGCTCGACCTGCATCTGCACGGCTACATGGAGATGCACGGCAAAGGATTCTTCGAGGACCTCGCCACCAAGCACATGTGGATGACGCAGCTGCTCGAGTACACGTGGATCCTGCAGGAAGACCCGGAGTCGGCGGCTGCCGCAACGCAAGCGTCAGCCTGCGATCTGCTGAAGAGCGGCTGCACCACCATGGCCGAACTCCACTGTTCCGGCTTGCCTTACCAAGGCTGGATTGACGTGCTCGCAGGCACGGGCATTCGCACCTATGCCTGCCCCATGGTGCAGTCCGCCCACTGGTACACGTCCAACGGCAAGGATCATCTGTACGAGTGGTACGAGGAGAAGGGGTTTGAGAACCTCGAGCGCTCACTCGATCTGATCGACGATGCGATCGCGCATCCCAGCGGGCGCTTGCATGGAATGGTCGGGCCGGCGCAGGCCGACACGTGCACAGAAGAGATGTTTCGGCGCTGCAAGGAGGCCGCTGACAGCAGAGGGATTCCGCTTCAGACGCATGCAGCGCAGTCCGTCATGGAACACCGCGAGATGGTCCGGCGCCACGGCAAGACGCCGATCGAGTGGCTGGACGATATCGGCGTGCTCGGCCCAAACACGCTGTTAGGGCACGCCATCGACATCGACCAGCACCCCTGGGTCAACCATCACGAGCACCGCGACCTGGAACGCTTGGCCCGGACCGGTACGAGTGTCGTGCATTGCCCGCGCGCCTTCGCCCAGTGGGGCGACATGATGCGGAGCCTTGGCGGATACCGCGCCGCCGGCGTCAACATGGCGCTCGGCACCGATTGTTATCCGCACGACCTGGTCGAGGAGATGCGGATCGCCGGTCTCATGTCGAAGGTGGCGAGCGGCCATGTCGACCTGCTGCCGACCGACGCGGTGTTCGAGATCGCAACGTTGGGCGCTAGCCGAGCGCTCGGTCGGGACGACTTGGGGCGTTTGGCGGCCGGTGCCAAGGCAGACCTGTCCCTGGTCGATTTGCGTCACCCCTCCATGCGGCCGGTGCGCGATCCGTTGAAGTGCCTGATCTATTCCGGTACGGCCGCTGCGGTTCGTGATGTCTTCGTAGGCGGCCAACAAGTGGTGAAGGACCGCACGGTGCTTACGATCGATCAGGACGATGCTCTGGACCGCCTACAGGAAGGCCAGAAGCGGGCGCTCGACCGAATTCCGGAATTGGACTGGGCGAAGCGCAGCGCCGACGAAATGTCTCCGTTCTGCTTGCCAAGCCACTTGCAAAACTCCTGAGGGGGCACGAGCTGGTCGTGTGGCGCAGGGAGCTTTGCGAGCCGAACTTAGCGAACTTTAGACCAGCGGGCAGTTTGCTTCGCTGAACGACCGCCTCCGTGGGACTGGTTTCTCGGTTCTCGGGAGCCAGGGCCATCGCAAGTGCCTTCCGAACTCGCCGGTCGCGGCCGTCCTGCCCCCCGGTCGCTGGGGCATCCGCCATGGCAAGAATGAGATGGAAAGGGGCCATCTGCCAGAGACGTCCTCACGGGCGTCACTGGACGGCATCGGCCAGGACTCCAGAATTCCTCGGCTTCACCCAGGTGTGGGGGCGGTCGATGCAAGCAAAGGACATCGTTCGCCAGATCACGTCGAAAGGCCGTTTCGCCCACGCACTGAAGTCAGTGCACAACTGGTGCTGCAAGCAAGACAGGCTTCCGTGCGTTGGCTCCCGTGAGACCGCCAGAAAGGTGAAATTCAGCGCCCCACCTCGACGCGGATGTCGGTGGGCTGGCCGCCGCAGGTGGGGTTTTGATCCTGGGGGCACGCCGAGATGACGATTGTGGCGTCCATCTCGGCCCGCAGCACGATGTGATCGCCCGGCTTCGATTCAGGCGCCTTGATGGTGAATGTGCCGTCCGGGTTGATGAAGAAATTGGTGAACAGGTTCCAGGGCTGCGGCGTGAAGTCGAGCACGATGCCGAAGTCGTCGAGCGCCAGATGCAGGTTCTCCTGGCAGCTCTCGTGATAGCCCTCGACGCCCAGCTCGGCGTAGCGCGTAGGATCGCAGGCGGCGTACTGCATGTCGTGCTGGCCGGGCGAGGTGTCGTCCACCACCGTCACGATCTTCTGGCGCCGGTTGGTGTACGCCGAATCGCCGACGTGGGGAAACAGCTTCTCGATCGAGGGCTTGGTGTGCTCGCAGGAGAGAAACTCCAGGTGGTCCTCCTTGCTGAAGGCCCAGAAATCCACCGGCTGCGACCCCTCCAGGTCCGTGATCCGGATCAGGTCTCCGGTTGCCACCTCGAACGATTTGCCCGTGCGCGCCGCCACTTCGTGGGTCTCGCGCACCGTTGCCAAGCCTGACATGTCCAGCCTCCCATTCGATGTCGATGACGATGATCGGTGTTTCACTCTGACCACAGTCTAACGCCTGTCTTGGCGCAAGTAGTTGAGCAGAAGTCCGCTCGGTGCGGGCGAGCGCTCGCCGCGCAGGATCGTGGGCACGATCAGCACCGCGAGCGTCAGCACGTAGGGCAGCATGCCGACGATATAGATGGGCACGTCGAGGCCGATCGCCTGGACGCGCGGAATCAGTGCCTCCGCACCGCCGAAGATCAGCGCGCCGATCACCGCGCGGCCCGGCCGCCAGCCGGAAAAGATGACGAGCGCGATGACGATCCAGCCGCGGCCCGCGACCATGTGCTCGGTCCAGACGAAGCTGGAGGCGAGCGACAGGTAGGCCCCGGCGATTCCGCAGAGCGCCCCCCCCAGCATCACGGCGGCAATACGGAAGAGCTGGACGTTGACGCCGGCGACATCGGCCGTTGCGGGGTCCTCGCCGACGGAGCGGAGCCTCAGCCCCGCGTCCGAGCGGTCGAGGCCCCACCACACCGCGATGGCGAGCGCCGCTGCGGCGTAGACCAGGATGTCCTGCTGAAAGACGATCGGGCCGATCCACGGGATGTCGCTGAGCACGCCGAGATCGAGGTCGCGGAAGCCGGCCACCTTCTCGAACATGTAGGGCCGGCCGACGACCCCGGTCAGCCCGTCGCCCAAGGCAACGATGATGAGCCCGGTCAGCACCTGGTCGGTGCGGAAGACCACGACGGCGATGCCGAAGACGAGGCCGACCAAGGCGCCCGCCAGCATGGCGACGGGCACGCCGGCGCCGGCGAGCCCGGTGTTGAAGCTCACGACCGCGCCCACCATCGCGCCCACCAGCATCATGCCCTCGCAGCCGAGATTGAGGACGCCGGCGCGCTCGTTGATGATTAGGCCGAGCGCCGCGAGCAGGTAGGGCGTGGCGAAGCCCGGCGTGGTGGCGAGCCAGTTCTGGACGAAGTCGGCCGCCATCAGGCGTGCTCCCGGACGCCCCAGCTGAGGCGGTAGCGGCTGAAGAACTCGACGACGACGAAGGTGAACAGGATGACCGCCTCGATCAGCGTCGTGATCGCCGCGGGCAGTTGATAGAACACCTTGAGCGTGTCGCCTGCCGTGTAGACGCCACCCACCACGAACGCGGTGACGATGACGGGAATCGGCCGGAAGCGCCCGATGAAGGCGATTCCGGCTCCCACCGCAACGATCGACCCGCTTAAGTACAACTTATCCCTGCCTTGAGCGCGGCAGACGCGCACGAACCCTTAGTTGGACAAGAGATTCACACCGGATGCAATTCGATCGCGAGCCAGATGCTTTCGGTGTCGGTGTAGTAGCGGTGCCAGGGATAGGCCCATTCGTTCTCACCGGCCACCCTGCAGAACGGTTCGTGGGTGAAGCCGGGCGCCATCACCACATCCTCGTACAGCGTGGACGCGTCACGTTCGCGGAATTTCTGCATGCGTCCCATGCCGTGCACCTGGGTATGCACCTCAAGAAACGGATGCTCGTTATGTATGAAGCAATCTGTCTCGTTGGGTGACCACCAGCACTTCAGCGCAACGTCAAACGGCTGAAGCCGCCCGCGACTCTCTCGCTCCCGCGTGAAGGCCAGCGGATCCTCTTCGGTGCGGCCGACCATGTCGATCGGTGACATATACAAGGGCGTTTGTCTGGGAAACCCGGCGTACAGATCGCCGAACCAATCCCAGCCACGGAACATGACGCCGCCCAGGTTTTCGAGCCTGTCGATGCGCAGGACCGCGATGCGCTCCGCTTCAAGGATTCGGTTTCCCCGCACAATCGTAGACCGCCAAGGTTGGATTGACGTTCGGACGTCGCCGTCGACATGGATCGGCCGCGAAGACAGATTGACGACGATACCGTCCGCTTCCAGACGGCGTACATCGGTGAACAGCTTCGCCGAGAGATGGCTGTCGGCGAACGCTAGGTCACGTGACATATTCCGGTCCGACGGCATTCGGGGCTCCCCCGTCTCTAGCGCGGTCGTCGACCGCCATGGTCGTAGGGTGTTGCCCAAGACGATCCTGGGTCAATTTCGCAGAAGCCCAATTCTTGACGCACTTTTTCTCAGATTGTGCGCAAAGATGCGTCATATCTTGCTGGTTTCTGCCCGACGGTCGTCCGAGACGTGCGCGCCAGCCCCCGCGTCCCTCCGACGAAGTCCGACCAATCGGTCCACGAAGGGAGGGTTGACAATTTTACGCGGCTTTTAGCGGCATCCGCATAAACCCGCATAAGAATTTTGCTGATGCGAAATTGACCAGCGTCCGCGTCTCGGAGACCTTGATCAAGGAACAGAATTGTCTGCGTGAGGCGCGGTCTTGGCACCGCACTCGTGGCTTCGAGCCTCACTCAAGGCCACACGGAGGAGATCATGAAGCTAACCGGTGGCGAAATCGTCGCTCGCGCTCTGAAAGAGTACGGAATCACCTATCTCGCGGGCATTCCCGGGCACGGCAACTGGAGCCTGCTGGACGCCTTCCTTCAGGAAGGAGGCGAGATTCCGTTCATTCAGGTCATGCACGAGCAGAGTGCTATTCACATGGCGGACGGACACTTCAGGGCCAGCGGGACGCCGATGGCGTGCACAACGTCGGTCGGGCCAGGTGCGACCAATACCGTGATCGGACTCGCCACGTGCTACGCAGACTCAACTGCGGCGTTCTACATCAACGGTGGCCCGGCTACGCACATGAAGGGTCACGGCGTGATGCAGGAGCTGGAGCGGCAGAACGAAAACTCGTTCCCGCACATTATCGAGCAGGTGACAAAGCGCTCCTACAAACCGATGCGCGTCGACGAAATCCCCTTCGTCATGCACCGCGCCTTCAACACCATGCTGTCGGGTCGACCCGGTCCCGTTCACATCGAGTTGCCGATGGACCTCCAGTGCGAGACGGCCGATGTCACGATTCACCCGCTCGACAAGCGAATGGCAGTCGGCGTGAGCTATCCCGACCCTCGCGCGATCGACAAGGCGGTGGAGCTCTTGCTCTCGGCAAAACGTCCTGTGATCTGCGCCGGTGGCGGCGCCATTTTGTCGGGAGCCTGCGAAGTGCTTACCGAGCTCGCCGAGAAGGTCGGTGCCGCCGTTTCATTCACGTGGAACGGCAAGGGCGCGATAAGCGAAGATCACGAGCTCTGCATCGGCGCGGTCGGACAGACGGGAACAAGCTGTGGCAACAACATCACAGCGAGCGCCGATGTCGTGATGTCGGTGGGTTGCCGCTTCACCGATTGGTCCGCGTCCAGCTATCGCAGGGGTGCCAGCTTCTCCATTCCGCCCGGCAAGCTGATCCACATTGACCTGGATCACCACGAGATCGGCAAGAATTATCCGACGGAGGTCGGCATCGTCGCGGATGCCCGCGTGACGCTCGAGGCGATGGTGCAATCGATTTCCGATCTTCAGTCGTCGAAGGCGCTGGCGAGTCGAGAGACTTTTTTCACGGACATCGCGAGCGCCAAGGCCGAATGGGAGGCAATGCTCGCACCGCGGCGGGATTCGACAGAGGCACCGTTCACGTCGCAACGCCCCCTGAAAGTCCTTCGCGACGTCATGGACCGGGAAGGAATCATCACCGTCGGCTCAGGCAACACCCAGGGTGCCGTCAAGCAGGCGTTCCCGGTCTATCATCCGCGCACGCATCTCACCTCCGGCTCGTTCTCGCCGATGGGATGGGCCGTACCAGCTGCGCTTGGCGCCAAGTTGGCATGCCCCGACAGGCAGGTGGTCTCCATCGTCGGCGACGGCGACTTCATGATGTCGGCGCCGGAGCTCGGTGTCGCCGCGATGCATAATCTGTCCGTCGTCATCCTGGTGCAGAACAACAGCGGCTACATGTCGATCCGGGGAGGTCAGCGCAAGTTCATGGGGCGTCACATCGGCTCGGAGTTCAACCAGCACAGCGGCAATGGCGAGCCCTACAGTGCCGACATCGCCGGCCTCGCGAAGCAATTCGGGATTGAGAGCTGGCGTATCGACGATGACGACGACCTGAAGCCCGCGCTGGAAGCAGCACTTGCTTGCGGTGGGCCGGCCCTGGTTGAGGTCATGACATCGCGCGATGCCGCCGGCCCGTTCACTCCCGGTTGGTGGGATTTTCCCTCGCCTGCCTACTACGAGAAGGAGCAGGCGGACTACGCCATGAACCGGGCGCTCGAACAGCACTTCTGATAGTTGCTGCTGCCCGGGATCGAACGCTGGGCCTTCCTTCGGCCTCCCTATCTGCCGTCCGCGGCTGCACGCGGGCAGCCGTCGCGGCTCAACGGTTGTTCAGGTATTCCAGCGCTTCGGCCGGAATCGACGGATCGTCGGGAGTCACAACGGTTGCTCGACGCAGGGCGCTTTTGGTCGACGGCACGGCTCCTCGAAAGTCCAGCACGGAGCGTGACGAGTAGGGCTCGCGATAAAGATTGGAGGCGACTCCTGAAGTTACGCCGAAGAAGAATCTCACCGGATTTCGAGCAATAGGTGTATATATCGAAAACGTTAGTTCATTCTTTTGGATTCTTTCAATATCCATCATAAACAATCGTTCGTCTATTAGAAATACGATGCCGTGATACTTAAAGACGTAGCCGTGCTTCTTTGGATCATCCTTGTTGGGAAAACGCTCAAGATTTGAATAGACATAGATGTCCTCGTAGGGGCCAATCTGTGTGACCGCTCGAACGATGTCGCCCCTGTAGATTGACGAATAGTGATACTTCTCATAGACGCCTTGGAACTGGCGCAGCCGACGCCGGTCGGACCTCCCGATCAGGTCCTGGATCATCCCGAGAGAGGAGAACGCCTTGTAGCCTTGCAGGTACTCCGACGGATGAAGAGTCTCCGGCACTTGCATGTCCGGGGAAATGAGCTCGGTGAAGCTCACGCCGAAGAACGCGCAGATTTGATTCAGGTTTCGTTGAGAGGGGAGGTGCTGGCCGGTCAGGTACTTGTTGAACTGTTGCCTGTTGATCCCGAGGCGCCGGCAGACTTGGGAGATATTGCCTCGTGCGCGGACGAGTCTCCGTATGTTCTCGGTTGCCACACGACGGGTTGCCTCGTCCATGTGGACCTCTCAAATTTATGCGTTATGTCGCACACGGTACGTAACACTGCGTCAAATTTCAACGTCTTGCGAAATTGCGAATCCCCGCTCTCGCTCGCACACTGACGCTATAGGGAGCGGGCCGTGCCCGGACCCGGAGCGGCACGGGACGCGCCGCGGCGTCAATCCTCGTGGCGTGAACAAGAGTGATCGAAGGAGGGAGCTCACAATGAAACGATTCCTCATACCGGGCGCAATTCATATGAACCGATACGGTGAGGCATTGGGATCATCACGATGGCGCGACGGCCCAGTTGCGCCGGGTCGTGTTCGTGATCACGTCGGGCTGGTCGGTCAGCCATTGCCACCCCGTCAAGCAGGC
>JAJDVB010000096.1 GCA_022826345.1 Alphaproteobacteria bacterium | reverse complement strand
ATGCAGCCCTTCAAGGCGGCGCTCTATCCCGACACCGCCCCGATCGCAGGACGTTAGCCGTGGGAGACCTGCACTCCGGGATTCTCGTTCGCGACTCCGGATTCCATGACGATGACTGGCGCGGCGCGTTTGTCCGGTGGAGCCGAGGAGGCGATCACGCCGCCCTGCCTGATGGGGCTGCGCTCGATGTCGAGAATGACGCGCCGGCCGAGGACTTCCTGCCCCTCTTCGAGCGCATCGCCCTCATTCGCATCTCATTCCCGTCGCACTTGGACGGACGTGGTTTCTCGCTGGCTCGCCACTTGCGACTGCTGGGCTACCGGGGTCGGCTGCGTGCGGCAGGCCACGTGCTCGCAGATCAATACGCCATGGCCCGGCGAAGCGGCTTCGACGAAGTGGAAATAGCTCCGGCCCTCGCCCAACGCCAGTCGGAAGAGCAATGGTTGTTCCGTGCGGACTGGCGCACGCATGACTATCAGGAGCGTCTGGGCCGGCGCCGCTGTAACCAGGAGCGCGGTCACCAGGATTGAACTCGTTCATCCAGGCGATTCGATCGATCACATTGGCAAGGGGCGCAGCCTTGCACAGCGCGCCAGCGTGGCATGACGGCTGGTCCGGTTCTTTCTCGTCCAGAACACTTGCGGCAGGCTCGTTCCGCGAGCGCAATTGTGATGCGCCGCAGTGGCGCGACCCTCGGCCCGGGATTGCGCCGTCCACGCGATGCCGCGTGCGGGCCGCCACGATAAGCAACGGGGGTCCTAGCGGTCTTCCTTCGCGGCGTTGCGTTCGTCCTCGGCGAACATCTCTTCCAGTTCCCGGGCCCAGTGCTTCGCCTCCTCGGCCACGCGATCGGTGTCATGCGCGGTCCCGTGCTGCCGGACCAGGCGTTCGGTATCGTGGTCGCGGAAGGCGTCGACCGTGCGCCGGCTCTCGAAGTCGCCGAGGCCCAGCTCTTTCAGGATCCCCTGGGCGAGCTCGAGGCTCGAATGGAAGGTGTCGCGCACGATGCGCTCGATGCCGAGGTCCATCAGCGCGTATGCGTGCTGCCGGTTGCGCGCACGGGCGAAGATCGTGAGGTGCGGGAAGTGCTTGCGCACCGCCCGCGCCGTCGCGAGCGAGCGTTCCACATCCTCGATCGCGAGCACGAGGAGCACGGCCTTGTCGGCGCTGGCGGCACGCAACAGTTCCACCCGACTTGCGTCGCCGTAGTAGACCTTGTTGCCGAAGCGACGCACGAAGTTGACCTGCTCGGCGTCGGTCTCAAGGGCGGTGAAGCCGATCCGGCGCACCCGCAGGATGCGTCCCACGATCTGGCCGACACGGCCGAACCCGGCGATGATGACCCGGTTTTCCTCCTCGATATGTCGCTCGTATTCAGGTTCTGGCTCTTTCTCGAGGCGGGCGTTCAGCCAGTCGCCGGCCCTGAAGGCGAGGGGTGTTGTCGCCATCGAGAGCGTCACCGCGACGATCAGCAGGTCGGCGGTGCGCCCGTCCATCAGCGCGGAAGATACGCCGAGCGCGACAATGACGAAGGCGAACTCGCCGCCCTGCGAGAGCGCCACGGCTGTACCGCGGATCGTGCGCCAGTTCGACGTCTCGATGCGCGCGACGGCGGCGAGGCAGAGCATCTTGACCAGCATCAGACCGAGGGCGAGACCGAGTACCGTGAGTGGCGTCTCGATCACCAGCCCGAGCTCGACAGTCATCCCGACCGCCATGAAGAAAAGGCCGAGCAACAGGCCCTTGAAGGGCTCAATATCGGCTTCGAGCTCGTGCCGGTACTCGGAATCGGCGAGGAGCACGCCGGCGAGGAACGCGCCGAGCGCCATCGAGAGCCCGACCAGCTCCATCAGCAGGGCCACGCCCACGACCGTGAGCAGGGCCGTGGCGGTGAACACCTCGTGGGTGCCGAACCGCGCCACGAGCCGCAGGACGTGGCGCAGTAGATACCGGCCGCCGAGCACGACGAGCGCGATCATGCCGACCGCCTTGGCCATATCGAGCCAGAGAACGCCGTCCCCGGCGCCTCCGGACGCGGGCGCCAGGAGCGGCAGGAGGGCCAGGATCGGGATCACCGCCAGGTCCTGGAACAGCAGGATCGAGAACGACAGGCGGCCGTGGCGGGTCGTGAGCTCCTTGCGCTCGGCGAGCGCCTGCAAGGCGAAGGCGGTCGACGACAGGGACAGGGCGAGCCCGGCGACCACGGCGGCCTCGAGCGGCAGTCCCAACGCGAAAGCGAGACCGGCGAGTACGAGGGCGGTCAGCGCGACCTGTCCGCCGCCGAGCCCGAACACCGCCCGGCGCATGGCCCAGAGGCGGCGCGGCTGCAGCTCGAGGCCGATGACGAAGAGCAGGAAGACGACGCCGAGCTCGGCGAGATGAAGGACCTCCCGCTCGTCATCCACCAGGTCCAGCGCCCAGGGGCCGACGATCAAGCCCGCCAGCATGTAGCCGAGGACCGAGCCCATTCCGGCCCGCCTGGCGAGCGGGACGACGACCACGGCCGCGGCGAGAAAGATCGCAACCTGTTCCAGAAACGCCATGCGACACACCCTTTCCTTTCGAGCCGCGCCCGCTGACGCGCTTCTTGCGGCCGCGATTCCAGGACCCTACCTTGTCGCCCGCACGGGCCGGCATCGCGGGAGCGTTATGAACATGCTCGACATCGAGAAGGTGGACCACATCGGCATCCGGGTCAGCGACAGGACGGTGTCCGTCGCGTTCTACGAAAGCCTCGGCTTCAAGACCCTGTCCGACACGGGCTTCGAGCAGGGCCATCCCATCATCATGCAGCACCCGTCCGGCGTCGTGCTCAACCTGCTCGGGCCGTCCGACACGCCGAACGACAGGAATATCCTGATGGATGTGGACGAGAAGTATCCCGGCATCACACACGTCTCGTTCAAGGTGGCGTCCATCGACGGCGCGAAGGCGTTCCTCGCCGAGCACGGCATTCCGCTGAGCGGCCAGTTCTCGTTCAAGGACCTGCGGGCGGTCTTCATCCGCGATCCCGACCGCAACGTGATCGAGCTTGACGCCTACGCGGGGGACGAACCGGAGACGCGGGCCGGCGAGGCGGAAGAGGCCGGCTACCGGGCACATCCGTAGCCAGGCAATCCCGAGTTTGCGGGGTCGGGACCGATGCGGGAGAACCCGGCCGCGCCGTAATCTGTCATTGGGGAGACCTTGCCGCCCCGTCCGTCATGGCACGGATCGCCCGGGACGTTTCCGGCGGACACCTCGCGGCCGTCCGGGCGGGCACGCACGGAACGATTGCGATCCCCGGCGGTGGCCGGCTCGCCACGGTCCACTTCGTTGAATACCGTCGGCAGCTTGTGGGTCAGTCGGTTTGGGGCTCGTGACCTGCCCCCGTCGACTGGTCCAGTTCGCATGTTAGTGCATTGCGGGTTCCTCGGCCAAGCTGGGTGGCGCAATCCCCACCGCCCTTAGAGCCTCGGCCGTAA
This sequence comes from Alphaproteobacteria bacterium, assembly GCA_022826345.1. The sequence continues at coordinate 1,468 of JAJDVB010000096.1, read as the reverse complement.
CGGGGACGCGCAACTCACCGTCGCACGGGAACCGAAGCACGAGCTGGATCTCCCCCTCCATGCCGATTACGAGCTTCTCGTCGTCGGTGATTTCCTGAACCGCAATGCTCTCGGCGCACTCGCCGACTTGGTATCTCCCGCGTTGTGCGACCGTTACTATCTGGGGCATAACCATTTCTCTTTCCACAGGAGGTTGACAGGATGTAGGGCCAAGACAGAGCGAGAGCCCTGTTCATTGAAGGGGCGCTGAAGTCGGGTCGGCGATATGCAACTCCAGTCTCCGACGGAGCAATCCGATCGACTGAGCAAGAATGTCCTTCCCGAGCTTTGTCTCAGGAGAATCGTTCTCGGAAGGCTTCACGTCCTCAGAAGCCAAGTCGAGCTGATCAATGAGGTGCTGAGGGGTGCATAGACCCCTCTTGATCAGGAGCGATGAGAAGAGCCAAACGAGTTCTGTAGAGGACAGAACGGCCAGGGTCATGCACGCTTGGGCGTGTTCCTCAATCTCCTTGAGCCGAGCATCCAGCTCATCAGCGCTCATGGTGTCCTTCCATTGTTGAGGCGGCCGGTCTGCGCCGGCTGGCCTTGTGGTTCACTCGCACTCGGTGAGCACGTCGTCGGGCAGCGAGACCGCGTAGGCCACCTCGTCGCCGTTGGCGTCGACGCCGGGGTTGCAGTCCACCCCGAGCCAGACGCGCTCCGGCTGCTCCGATTCAGGCTCCGGCTCGATCGGTTCAGGTTCGGCCTCGCCGACGATCACGATCTCCGGCTCGCAGCTCACGTAGACCGCGAGCGCCAGCCCGGCCGGCGGCTCCGCGAAGCCGCCCGCGAGGCAGGCCGCAAGCGCCAGGGCTTCCAGCATCATTGGCTCCCCCCTTCGGCAACGGTCTCCGTGGGCTCCGAGTCGAACGGCGACTTGCCGAGCTCCCTGACGCAGATGTTGAGCACGTCCTTCCGCCCCTCGCGTTCGTCGCTGACGAATAGGAACCAGAGCAAATCCGCTAAGGCCTCCGAACTCTCCGCAACCGCGCGCTGCACGCGCACTAGCAGGCTGCTGAAGAAGTCACCATTTGCGGCCGGTTTGGTGGGTTTGGTTGGTTTTCTCGGGTTAGTGGTGGTGCGGTTTGAGCTTCGCGGCCCGCTGGCGGCGGCGCTGGGGGTGCGTTCGGCGGCTTGCGGGCATCAGATTGCGGCCTCGGCCATGAGTTTGGGCAGCCGGACCAGGTTGTAGGCGGCGGCGGTCAGCGTGAACATCCAGCCCACCCTATCGAGCCCGCGATGACGGGTCTTGGCCAGCCCGCCGGTGGTCTTGATCCAGCCGAAGCCCTCCTCGATGCGCTTGCGCAACCGCTGGCTCACGGCGTAACCGGCGTGCCGGGTGGTGCGCCGGTCGATCCGGGTCTTGCGCCGCTTGCCGGTCTTGGTCACGTGGCCGTCGACGGCGATGTGGGGGGTGACGGTGAGGCTA
>JAJDVB010000004.1 GCA_022826345.1 Alphaproteobacteria bacterium | reverse complement strand
TTCGGGCACGACCTGCCCCCGGACCTCGCGGGCATGGTCGAGGAACTGCCCGAACTGGAGGCGAGGGACCGCGGGATCCGGCATCGCGTCAGGGAGGTGACGGACTTCGAGGCCAGGCGCAGGGGGATCATCGAATGGGCCGCATGGTGGCGGCCGGAGAGGCCGATGGGCAAGAGCCTGGCCAGCAGCTACGGGCGCTGGACCAGGGCCGCCCCGAATGTGATCGAGCGGGGTGAGACGCTGGCCAGGGACACTCTCATCTCTCCGGACGACCGCAAGGCGCTGGAAAGGGCGATGACGCGCATCCGGGCGGCGCCCGACGCGGACGGCCTGGACGCGCTGCGCGTCTGGAGGTGGGAGGGGATTCTCGACCAGGCCGAGAGGCAGGGATGCCACCGCTACTTCGTCAAGGGATACCACGGCTTCGTCACGGAACTGGAAAGGAGCCCTTGCAAGAGTCTTGAAAACACGCATTTCGGGATCCGCGAGCGGACGGAGCGGCACGAGATGCTGGGCCGGGAAGGATGGGTCAGGCACATCGACAAGGAACTCGCCAGGGCCGTCGAGGAGCACGAGCAGGGCGGCAAGCGGTTCGTGACGGAGATGCACCCCTACGCCCGGTGGCGGCACGAGGCCACGCGCTGGGCCAGGGAGGCCCGGAAGGTTCTCGGCGACCCCGAGACCTACGGCCCGCACATCGCCAGGGTTCCCGGGCTTGAGAAGCGGCTGCGCGAGACGGCGGCCGCGGTCACGGAAACGGTCAGGCGCGACGCGCCCGTCCGAAAGGAGGTCGAGGCCGCGCACGAAAGGAGGATGGAGCTGGAAAGGGAGGTCAGGCAGCGCGAACTGGAACTGGAGAGGAGCCGCAGGCCGTCGCGCTACATGGGCGCCGAGATAGACTACGGGCGATAGGCGACGGCGGCCCGTGCTTCGTGCGCGAATTCCGGAACGATCGCGTCACGCCCGCCTTGCCGGGGCGCCGACGGTCACCGTGACCGACTTCGCCCCGTGCCACTCCTTCACGGCCTTTGCCAGCAGCCGTTCCGCGTTCTCCGGCCCGAAGAGCTTCTCGAAGGCAAGGAACAGCTCGTCGATCCTCCCGTCTGCGATCATTTCCGTCACCTTCGCGTCGCGGAGGAACTCGACCTGGTTGCCGAGCCTCTCGAGCCATGCGCCGTCGCGAGACGATCCGATCACGTCTGCCATGAACTGGACCTGGCTCGAAATCAGGGCCTGGTCATACGCGCGCAGCACCAGCGGTTCGGGTTCCGCGCGGGCGTCGAAGATCGACAGATCCGCGTTCAGCGCCCGCTCGACGAGCCAGGGCGACGTCTTCATCCCGGCGGCGGCGGCCCGCCTCTTCGCCTCCGCCCACTGCGCGTCGGAGCAGGAGACGTGGAAGGTCCGCCTCTCGGGCCTGCCCCTGGCACGCGTCATTCCGGATCCCTCATGTCGAAGTCGAGCTCCCCGTCGTGCAGCTGGAACAGCAACTCGATGGCCTCGATCATCGGCGGCCCGCCGTCCGCCCTGCTGTGGAAGATCCCGGCGACCTGCCGCTGCAGCACGCGAACGTTCCTCAGGAGCTCCCGCTGCTCCTCGGGCGTGAGCACGAGCGGCGGCGGCGGCGCGGGGGAGTCGTCGTGAAGTGCGCATGTCATAACGAACTCCGAGACGCTCGTGCCGACCTTTTCCGCGCGTTTCCTGATCCGCTCCCAGTCGGAGGGATCCCGGCAGTAGACCGGCCGTCCCCTCTTCAGGCTCATCGCGGGATACCCGCCTCGCCCGAGATCGCCCGCTCCGTGCGGAGCCGAAGCTCGACCTTCCTGAGCGCCGCCGTCCAGCCGTCGTCCTCCCCGCGCTCCGCCAGCCGCAACCGCTCGACCTCGGCCAGCGTGAGCACGGCGGTCTCCATCCGGTCGAGCCGCGCCGCGATCGTCCCGAGCGACGGTCCCGGCGGCCTTTCGGGCGCCGTGGCGCGCCGGACCACGTAGCCGCTCGCGGACATTCCAGCGGCCTTCGCCCGCGCACGGACGACGTCCCATTCGCTGTCGGTCGCCTTTACCGCCCTCTGCTTCCTGACGCCTTCGGGCCTTGCGGAATCGCCTTGCATGTTCGCCCTCCTTCATGTGCAGGTGCCAAATACAGGACCATTTCCCGCAAATAATCAGACATCCTTCATGTATTCCATAGAACCTTGCCTACGCCATGAATGTCAACATGACATGCCTGTTCCGGATCCTCGGCGCTGCCGGGTTTCTCCCGAAAATGCAACTCTCATGCCTTCCTGTGCCGCATCCTGTCCATGTGCAATGCGCATGATATCGCTCTTGTGTATGACCGCAACCTGATGTAATGTCTATCTTATCGAGAGGAACAAGTGGCTCTATGCAACGGTGACGCTGCGCGTCGATCTGGGGTCTGGTGTTTCACACCATAGAAAGCGAAACTCCCACCTCCCCGACCGTCAGTCCCCAGATGCCAAAGCCCAGCGCGCCTGGCACCAGGTTCGGAACGAGGCTGGCAAGCCCGAGGCGCAGCGATCTGAGGGCAAACACCAGGACGAGGGAAATTCCAACGAGTGCGATCGTGGTCCCCATGAGCATCGCGACGATGTTGCGTCGGCCTAGATGGGCGAACATCAAGGTGAAGCCAGCACTCTTGGGACTCACGATGTTCGGCGCACGGTCGGCCAGCCACTGCAGGGCGCGCCGATCGAGCGCGATCACCTCGTTCGACGACAGCGTCTGCGTCGCCACCGTCATCCGGGTTGCCGACCTGTCCACGGCGATCTGGTTGTCGAGATCAAGGCCGAAGGGCAGCGACAATTCGTAGAGCAGCAAGTATTGCGCAGCCAGTTCCCGGCTCGCGGGCAACCGGTACTCGGCCGGATCGTCGCCGTGCATGCTCCTGTTGAGCTGGCGGAACGTATCGGTGATGACGCTGACGTGGATAGTTTCCGGCTGTTCCCGGTACCAATCGGCGAACGCCTCGACATCCGACAAATAGGCAGGATCGCTGATGCCTCCCGGCTCACCCGAGGGAAGCGAGTACTCCATGGTGTAAAGGCCAGTGAGGTTCTTGACGGTGAACTCCGCATCGCGGCGCAATTCGACGCTCTCGTCGAAATAGTGGAGGAAGACATCGTTCAGCTCGTTGCGAGGTATCGAGGCGAGAAGCGCCACCGTGACCGCACCGAACCCCCACCCTAGCACACGGCGTCGGCGGATCACGAACTCTCCTAACGCGATCATCGCGGCATCGCGGCGGTCGGCGATCGTGCTCACCCGAATCGGCATCAGCGAAAGCAGCGCGGGCAGCAGGGTCACCGACAGAACAAACGCCGCGCCGACCCCAAACGCGACAAAGGTGCCCAAGTGACGGAGCGGCGGCACCTCGGAGGCGTTCATGCTCAGGAATCCGAGCGCGGTGGTCATGCAGGCGAGGAAAACCGGTTGAAGATTGACCCGCATCGATTCGACGATTGCGTTCCGCTGGAGGGTGTCATCTCCTGGCAACGAACGCACACCGTCGGTACCTCTCTCCGCCAGCGCTCTGGAGGCACCTCGTTGCATGGAATGCACTAGGCTAGAGAAGATATGAACGCAGCTTGCGATCGCGACCGTGAGCACGACGACCGGCGCGATGGCGGCCGCTGCCGTCATCGGCAGCCCAACCCAACCGCCGAGTCCCACCGAGGCCATTGCCGAGAGCGCGGCCACGAGCATGATCGCGAACGTTCCCCCAAACCCCCCGGTCAAGTACAGCAGCGTAAGCGTCATTGCCGCGAAGCTTGCAGGGACCAGTGTCTTAAGGTCGCTTATAGAGACCAGCATGAACGCTTGGTTGAAGGTCACTTGGCCGGTCACGCGCACGTCAATACCGGGGAACCGTGCACGAACCTGGTCGGCGAGCCCGTAGGAAGCCTCGGCTACCTGACCACTCTCGCGCATCTGGTCCTCGCCTGGCAGCGCTACTGTGGCGTTGACGCCGCTGACCCCTCCGTCGCGCGCGATCAGGCGCCCCGCCAGGAGCGGTTCCGCAAGTGCGATCGCACGAATCCGCGCCCGCTCCCCGGAATCGCCCAAATCACCGCCTTCCACGAGATCGCGAACCACAATGTCGTCCCCGTCAGCCGTGCTGTGCTGGAAGTTGGTCAGCGAGTCGACACGGGTGGCAAACGGAATTTGCCAAGCGCGATCAGTGAGCCAGAGAGCGGCCTCGAGCGCGAGGGCGGAAGTGGCGTCGCGGTTCTCGGGCACGACGGCGAAAAAGACGTTTCGGGTCTCGCCGTACGTGTTCTCCATCGCTTCGGCTGCGACAAGCTGGGGATTGTCCTTGGCGAAGTAGACCCGGTTGTCGGCAGAGAATTCGAGAAACGCCGTGCCACTCGCCGCGATCCCTGACAGCACCAAGGCAGCGACGATGATCATGCGCCGTCGCTCGATGGCCCAACCGCCAAGCCGCGACTCCAATCTCCGGACTGCTTGCGCGATCGGTTTTCCGGACGAGCGGCTCACAACCGGCTCCAGAACCCAAACCCGGTCATCTCGGCCGTCGCGCGGCATGCAATTCGCGAACGGGCGGTGGCATCGTGCCACCGCTCAATTTGGCTGGTGCAATGTCCCGCGCACCGTGGAGACCCTTTCCCTTTGGCAGAGATCTCTGGCCAATGCGCGAAATCGGGTGATGCTCCGCGAATTGTCCTGGCGCTACGCGATGCCATGCATCCCGGGCAAGACCGGCGCGCAGAAAAGATTCCAGGCCATGGGGCAGTTCCGCGCGTACAATCGCGCAAGCTGCAGTGTGAACACGGCAGGCGAGTAGTTGAATGCCTCCAAGCTCCGGAACATCTCACCTCGCATGAGCCGAGGCGCCGTTCCGCCCAGTGCACCGCCGGGAACCGACGACAAAGCAGGCGGCGATGGCGACACTCTCTCTGAAACCATCGTTCACGACCAGCCGTACCGACTGCATCATGATCATCACCCGCAAGGCGGATGCGGCGAAGAGGGGGACATCGCGTGACCTGACGTATTTCTCGCTTGAGCAGCATCAATCGGAATTCCACCCACGGATATCGGCTGTGGCAGCCATCTCCTGTCCGTCACCTGTACACATCCGGGTGGGTTTCGGAACACTGCGGGGCTAAAATCTGCGCGATGCGCACCGACCTCCAGGTGTTGGGCCAACACGGAATCAGGTTCGCAACCTACATTCAATCTGTGGCAGCAGTTTGAGGAATTGCAGCTTGTTCAAGACCGTTCCCCCACAGAAGCGCAACTCGTCGGACAAAGACGAATCAGAAGAGATTTGGGAAAGCGCCCAACTGGTTCCCGCCCGAGAATTCCACGGTCTTTGGACCGAAGATCCAACAGGAAAGGCCGGTTTCGGGCCGTTCTGGCGCGAATTGGGCCGAATTCGGCAATTCTTCGCGAGGCAGGCATGCTCAAGGAGGTACCCGACGACACCCACGGGTTGGCGTCACCGCTTTCGGCGGCTGCAACGATCGCGGCGATCGTCTGCATCGCGCTTGCTGCAACCGGGGTCTGGCGCCTGTGGGCTCCGGTGATCGGCGTCGTTGTCGGCTCGGCGACCGGCTGGATGTTCGGCATCTACGAAACGGAGCGTGTGGCCCAGGCCGCCTGGATCGGGCTTCCTCAGGGAGGATGGCCAGGCTTCGACCTGGACTTTGGTCTGGCGTTCTGGAGCCTGCTGCCGGGCTTCGTGATCGTGACCCTCGTCAGCGCAATTGAGACGATCGGCGACTCGATGGCGATCCAGCACGTATCCTGGCG
>JAJDVB010000126.1 GCA_022826345.1 Alphaproteobacteria bacterium | reverse complement strand
CTGCGCGCGCGTGAAGAAGGAGGACACCACGACGGGGCACAGGGTCCCGGAGGTTGGACAAGGGAGATCGTCATGATCGACACCACAAGCGCTACCGCTTCTGCAACTGCTACGGTCTGCGAGAGCATGGCCCTCTACGGCACAGCGCCCGAGCGCGGCGAGCTCGACAGCAGGGTCGTCTGGGACGAGGACGACGCCATCGATGCGCTGAGCGAGGCCATCCGCGTCATCGTGGACGGCATCACCGTCGACGGCACCCAGATGGCCGACGAGCGCGAGCCCCTCATGTGGGGCTTCGTCAACATGCTGCACAGCCAGGTCGCCAGGCTCGACCGCGCCGTCGACCGCATCACCCCCGAGATGCGCGACCTCGAGAAGGCGCAGGACGGCTCCGAGGTGAAGGCATGGGAGTTGCAGACCCTCACGGACCGGGCGCAGAGCCTCGGCGACCGCCGCGACGCCTTCGAGAAGATGCGCGACCTCGCAGCCGACGCCTACCGCGTCGAGACCGGCGACACATGGCGCCCGCGCCACGGATCGCACACGAGCCGCACAGGGACGCTGACCTCTGCCGCCATCGACGCCCGCGACTTCCGCAGAGCCCGCAAGGACCGCGAGACACAGGCGCATCTGCCCGACGGCACCCTGGTCGCGATCACCGGCGGCAAGACCGTCGCCGATGCCGACGCGATCTGGAGCACGCTCGACCGCGCCCGCGAGAAGTACGGCGACATGGTGCTGGTCCACGGTGGCGGCCCCGGCGTCGAGAAGATCGCGGCGAGCTGGGCCGAGGCCAGAGGCGTCAACCAGGTCGTCTGCCGCCCCGACTGGAGCGCTCATGGCAAGGCCGCGCCCTTCCGCCGCAACGACGAGCTGCTCAACCTGCTGCCCAAGGGCGTCATCGCGTTCCCGGGCAGCGGGATCACCGGCAACCTGGTCGACAAGGCGAAGCGCCTCGGCATTCCCGTGATGGTCGTTATGCCGAGCTGATCGGCGCCCGCGACAGACACAGCGGTCGGTGCCTCACGGCACCGGCCGCTTTCTGCGTTTTCACGACGGGCGTCAATGCGCGCAGTCCGGTGTGGTCGACTGTCGGCATTCCTATCGGCCACCCGTGCGCGCGTCCCTCAGCCGATGCCGCCGCGCTTCGCGCAGTCGGCGCTCGCGCTCGCTGCGGTGGCTGCCCATCCCGCTCTGAAGCTCCGCCCCGCGTCCGGCTCGGCGCGTGCGCGCCATCGCCGGACGCTCGCCACGCAGAAGACAGACGGACCGTGGCTCACTCCGCGAAGGCGCCTGACTGAGGATGAGCAGCGCGCCGCCATTGCCGATCCCGTCACCGCCACGCGCATCGATTGCACGCGCTTTCGCGTGCAGCCATGACGATGACCACGGCGATCACGATGATGGTGGTGCACCGACAACTGCGACCACCGACATCGTGCCGCGATTCACCTTCGACCCCCATGGACTGCAAGTCCCATGCGCGTGCTCGGCGTCAGCGCCGTCGCCGATGGCGACGAGTGCCGTGACACCCTGCCCGACGGCGATGCAGCCGTCACTGCATGACCCGGCGTCACCCAGCCCGACACCGTCGTCGACAGGCGTGACGAGCTCGCTGCGCCGACAGCGATCGCAAGCGTCTTCACCTCGTCCCGCTTGCCGTTCCACCGACCGTTTCCTCATCGGGAGTGCTTCCTATGCTTGCAACTCGAAGCCGCGCAACGACCTGCAACACCGCTCCGCCGGATGCGTCGCGAGCGCTGACGCGAAGGCATCGATCGACCCGATCGTTTGTCCTGCAACGAGTTGGGGCCCTGACCGCTTCTATATCGAACTTGTGTCCCCCCTCGACGCTTGCGCGCTTCTGTTCTCACACCTGACGCAGCTCGCTGCAGGCCTGTGACACCCGTACGATCAGGCACGCGGAGGGGGCGGTCTGCTACGATACTTCGTAGAAGAGCGTAGCTCTGAGGTGCCGGAATAACTGCGTCGCAATTTGCGTCGCTCTAAGCTACATAATATTTTTGCCATTCGAAGCAACGACTTGAGCGTCACGTTCGATAGAGCTTCGGGAATGGCGCTCCGATAGACATGGCCCTGTTCCCATACCCGCATCCCGTTCTGCACCCGCATTCGGGGCAGGGTGAACTGCTGCACATTGCGTTCGGGAGCGCGTAATCGAGTCAAAATTGATGATAATGTTTCCGTCGGAGGCCCTCCAATCGTCCAACAAACAACCCCGTTTCAGCTTCAAGGTTTCACCAAACTCCGGTCCCGGCGTCGCGCTGAGCACGATTCGCCGTCGCGAATGCGCGCCGCTTCACGGAAAATGGTGTGCGCGTCGGCTCTACAGAGGGGACCGGAAACATGTCCGGGACGATCAGCAAGCATATCCGCATCGACGAAGAGCTCTGGAAGCGCCTCGAAACGGCCGCCGGGGAAGAGGACATGACCGCCAACCGCCTTCTCGCCAAGCTCGCTGAGCGGTGGCTGGAGACCAGGGAGTGGCCGCAATTCGAGGTGCAGGTCCGTGTCGCGCGCGCTTCGCTCTTCGCCGCACAGGCCATCGCGCTCGACATGATCGCCGCAGGCCGCAAGACCGAGGTCGACCAAATCCTCGAGCACGTCGCCACCATCGTTCCCGGCGTGGCTCCCGAACCGTCGGCAGAGGGAGAGGCGGTCTCGCAGACGCATGATCCAAGCCGGCAAGACTCGTGAACCTCGCGCGCTGTCAGCCACCGACGGCGGCGCGAGGCGAGAGCCAGTTCGGTGCGACCGGCTCTCGCACCAAGGGCCGCCTGCTCTCCACGCTTGTCACGCCTGTGCTGTCGGGCGGGCGGCCTTTCCCTGCCGGTGAGAGAGTTGGGGCGCGTCTTCGCTCGCTCAGCGCCTCAACGAGGCCCGCGCTCAGTCGCGGGATGCGGGCCCCAACCGGGAACCCAACAGGGAAAGGCCGCGTACCCGATCTCAAGCAGCAGGCGTTGACGGCTATCCGAGTATGGAAGCCCGCATTCCTATCAATGGCGGAGGAGACCGGTGCCGGCAACCATGAGGGCGCGGTCGTTACGCTCCGCCGGTCGTGCAACCAGCTGTCGAACGCGCTCGAGCTTCTGCCGACGGTGGCGCGACGGGTGGCCGGGGGCGCGGGATGATCGACGCCCCCGGCCGCGGAACGCCCTTTCCTGCGGCTGGGAGGCGGGTGCACCCCGATGGTAGTATTGCAGGCTGTAATCCCGGTGAGACATGCGCGCTAAGGTGGACAGCGGGGAAATAGCACATGCCCTGCTCTGGAATTTCTTGTAGGGTTCCAGCCACAAAGCCGTTCGACCGTGCTGGAGCGCAGTCATGGGCAGGACGGGTGCCGAGCCGCAACGATGGGACGCGACAAGTCCCGCCCGGTCCGGAGATGCCGTCCTTTCGGTCGAGCGTCTGAGGACCTATTTCGACACGCCGGCCGGCGTGGTGAAGGCGGTGGACGACGTCTCCTTCAGCCTGAACCGCGGGGATATTCTCGCCATCGTCGGCGAGTCCGGTTCGGGCAAGAGCGTCACCGCCCAGTCCATCATGAAGCTGGTCGCCATGCCGCCCGGCCGATACGCAAGCGGCCAAGTAGTCCTGGACGGGATCGATCTCCTGTCGCAGAGCGAAAGGGCGCTCGGCGCGATACGCGGCAAGCGCATTTCGATGATTTTTCAAAACCCGCGTGCCGCGCTCAACCCAGCCTTCACCGTCTCGACGCTGATGGTAGAGACCCTACGCCGCCACGATTCGTCGCTCTCGAAGACGGAGGCGGTCAAGCGCGCTGCGGCCCTGTTACGTGCTGTCGACTTTCCCGATCCCGAGCGTGTTGCCGCCAGCTATCCCCACCAGATGAGCGGCGGCATGTGCCAGCGGGTAGGTGTGGCGCTGAGCATGGCCTGCGAGCCGGAAGTGCTCATCGCCGACGAGCCGACGACCGCTCTCGACGTTCTGGTGCAGGCGACGATACTCCTCCTCCTGAAGCGCGCCCATGCGGAGCGCGGACTCTCGATCATCCTGATCACCCACGACTTCGGCGTCCTGCGGGCGCTGGCCACCCGAGTCATCGTCATGTACGCCGGGCAAATACAGGAGCAGGGCCAGGTCGACGACGTTCTCGCCAATCCGCAGCACCCGTACACGAAAGCACTGATCCAGGCGGTGCCTGATCCGGATAGCACCGACCAACGGCTTCACCAGATCGAAGGTCAGCCGCCCGATCTGCTGAACCTGCCCGCCGGCTGCAGCTTCGCCGACCGCTGTGCCTTCGTCATGCCCAAGTGTCGGAGCGAGCGCCCGGAACTCTACGAGGCCGCTGCGGGGACCGACGTTCGCTGTCACTTGTTCGGACCGGAAGCGAGCCCCTCATCAAGGTGCGCGGCCTGCGCAAGGCCTTCCCCGTGCGAGAGGGAACGGTTTTGCGCAAGAAGGTCGGCGAGATTGTGGCTGTGGACGACATCAGCTTCGATGTCTTCGAGGGCGAGACTCTGGGCTGTGTCGGTGGCTCGGGATCCGGCAAGTCCACTCTAGGGCGGCTGATTCTCAACCTGATCCGCGCCGATGTGGGAAGCGTCCAATTCGGCGATGCCGATCTGGTCGGTCTCTCCCCGGCGGAGATGCGGCCGTACCGCAAGGATCTGCAGATCGTCTTCCAGGACCCCCTGCACACGCTCAACCCGCGGCGCACGGTTGCGGAGAACGTCACGCGCTCGATGCTCAACTTCGATATCCCGCGCCAGGAGGCCAGGGAGCGGGTTCAGTACCTCTTCGACATCGTCGGCCTCAACCCGGCGCATACCAATCGCTATCCGCACGAGTTCAGTGGAGGGCAGTGTCAGCGCATCGGCATCGCCCGCGCGCTGGCCCTTGAGCCGCGCTTTCTCTTTCTGGACGAGCCGGTATCCGCGCTCGATGTCTCAATTCAGGGGCAGATCCTCAATCTGTTGAAGGAGCTGCAAGAGACCCTTCAGCTGACTTATCTCTTCGTTTCTCACGACCTGAAGCTGGTGAAGAATTTCTCCGACCGCATTCTCGTCCTCTATCACGGCCGCGCCGTCGAAATCGGTGGCAGCGACGAGGTCTATCATCAGCCGAAGCATCCCTACACCAGGACGCTCCTCGATGCGGTGCTGGGCCTCAAGAAGGACGACGCATGGGAGAGGGTCGCAAGCCGAACCGGCGTGCTTGCCGACGACGAAGACCTTGAGAGCGCCATGCGCGCCTCTGCGGCGGCAAGAACCGGCTGCATCTATTCCGGCACTTGCACGGAGCGCTTCGAACCGTGCGCCACGCAGATGCCCGAGCTACGGGAAATCGAGGCGAGCCACGCCGTAGCCTGTCATCTTTACGAGGGCTCAAAGAAAGACTGGAACGCGTCGGCGGCCGCCGGGGACGCACGACGTGAAAGCGAACATACCCTCCGGCAGGCGCGCGAGGAGAATGCGCGCCAACTCATGACATAAAGGGAGGACAAGATCATGAAAGGGTGGCTAAAGGGAATAGGCCGGGTGAGCCCGACGTGGCTGTGTCGCCACGCCGTGGGATTCCTCGCCTTGGTGGCGCTTGCGGCGGGGGCGCTGATCGCGGCGGACAAGCCGGCGCAGGCGCAGGACAAGACCATCGTTCTTGCTGTCGAAGGCGAGCCCAGTCGTCTCGATCCTCATACACATGTGCTGTGGCTCACCTATCGCGAAACCTTCCACATTTACGAAAGCTTCGTGCAGCAAGACCTGACCATCAAGGACGTCGATCGTCCGCCGGTCATTCCCGCTCTCGCCACGAGCTGGGACATCTCCGAGGACAAGCTGCAATACACGTTCCATCTGCGTCAGGGCGTGACATTCCACGATGGAACGCCGTGGAACGCCGATGTCGCGAAGTTCAACTTCGATCGGGTCCTCGACAAGGACTTCGAGCACTTCTATCCGCTGGCCAACGCCTTCAACGGCTGGTGGCACGGCGATATCGAGAGCTACGAAGTCGTCGACGAGTACACGTTCCGGGTCAACATGAAGCAACCGAACTCCGAGTTCATCCGGCGGCTTTCGCAGGGCGGTTTCGGTTCCTCGGGCATGATCAGTCCCAAGGTCGTGGAGACCCACGGCAACGAGGAGGCGCATCTGCACGGCGTCGGCACCGGTCCCTTCAAGCTGACGGAGCGTGTCTTCGGCGAGAAGATCGTGATGGAGCGCAACGCCGACTATTGGGACCCCAATCGGATTCCCAGGGTCGACAGGCTCATCGTTCGCGGCATCCCCGATGTCGCGACCCGCGAGCTTGCGCTT
>JAJDVB010000085.1 GCA_022826345.1 Alphaproteobacteria bacterium | reverse complement strand
GAAATGGCGCCGGGCGAGGGAGTCCTCGCCCTTGAGGTAGAAGGCGCGGGCGAGCTCGAGGCGGACGCGGACGAGACCGGGATCCGCGACCAGCATCTCGCGGAAGGTGGCGATCGCCTCGTCGAGAAGCGCGTCGCGGCGGTCTTCGTCTTGCGCCACGAGAGCTTGCTCCACCGCCTTCATGCCCTCCTGGAACAGGGCGCTCAAGTCCTGAGCGGCGGCGGGAAGGGAAAGCAACAGCAGCAGGGCGGCACAGAGACTGCGCATGGGAATCCTTATCGGTGAAGGGCGGCACTGCGCCGGGGGCGTCCGGCGGGATGATGGGAGTCGCAGTCCACATCAACCCGCCGGATAAGAGCCTCGAAAGCCCTGAACCTGCCCCATCCCGTAACGCGTTACTGCTCGTGCGCGCTCGGTCAATTGCTACTGCGGGTGGCGGCAAAGGCTCCGGCAAGGGAAGTATCATTCGTGCCGGCGCCGACGGCATTGAACCAGCCAGCCACACCTGCGAGGTCGAGCACCGGGTATTGGCTCACCGGATACTTGTCCCGGTCAGCAAATATTGGGTTGTTGGCGATTACGCCATTGTCGCTGCCGTAGAAGTTGGCGCCCCATGTACCTGCCACCGACAAGCCGCCGATGTTCGCCACGGTGATGCCGCTGGCATCATCGGCGTTATCGGCTAGGGTTATATCGACGGGTATACCGACATTTGCGGGGCTCCCGCCCCCGCCCAACGTAACCCGCCAGCCTGCGAGGGGACTGCCGTCTTCGCGGAAGTCGGTGATGCTGCCGCTAAGGGTCCCAGCTGCGGCGTCGTTGGGGTCGCTGAAATTAGCGTTCAAGGTGGCGGTGGCGGTGAAGGTGCCGATCTTGGCGTTCTGCCCGCCGACCTGCCCTTGCGTTGTGTACTTGCCGACCGCGCCGCCGCGAAACGTCGCTGAGCCCGTAAGGTTCCCGAAGTTGGCCAAGGCGGTTCCTGATTCGTGTCCGCCGCCGATAACGTACTTGAAGTCATAGGTAGTCCCATTGATGTTGTCGGGGATGGATGACCAGACGCCAAAGTAGAGGAATGCATCGTCTTGATCCGCCTGATCCTCCGCCTTGACGCGGGTGTTGATGCTGCCGGGCTTGAAACTCCAATCGCCGGCTACAAACGAACGAACGCCGTTCACAGGCGCCCCCACGAGTGTGGTGAGGTCGAGCTGGTTGTTGTTGACGTTGGTTCTTTCTCCCGTGCAGGTGGTGGGGACACGGCACGTAAAGGTGCCGGAGACACCGTCGTAGGTGCCGCTTACCCGCACACCGCTCGCCAATGTGTTGTCGGCGGGATCCGTGATGTATTGCGCTGCCGCTGTGGGCGTTGGATCGTTATTGTCGGCATCGGTGTTCAGATCGGCTGCTGAAGCTGCTGCCACCTCCAGCTGACCCTCGATCACCGTCATCGCGTGCACCTTCCAGAAGTTGCGACTGCTGGGCGCCTGGATGTTGGTGTAGAGGTAGACGGTTTCGTCGGTGAGTGTGGTAGCCGTGCCGGTCTGCCCGTCAAAGCTGGCGCTGCGCCAGCCGCCGGGAACGCTGGGTGCCGCCGAACCGCGGGTCGTGGTGATCCCCGTGGGCCTGAACGTGAGGGTAGTGTCTCCACGCCTCCACGAGACGGTCGCCGAGCCTTCTACAGGCGCGTCCAGCTGCGCGCCAAACGAGTCGGCTCGGGCCCTGAGCTCCGCCTGTTCGGCCTCGGTCAGCTGTTGCTGAAGCTGTTGCTGCTGTTGCTGCTGTTGCTGCTGTAACTGCTGCTGCTGCTGCTGTAACTGCTGCTGTTGCTGCTGCGCCTGCTCAGCCTGCTGCTGCGCCTCCTCGGCGTCTTCCTCCGCGGCTTCGGCCCGTTGCTCGGCCTCTTCGCGGGCCGCCTCCTCTTCCAGGCGCAGCCGCTCGGCTTCTGCGGCCTCCTCCTCGGCTTTTTGGCGGGCCGCCTCCTCTTCCAGGCGCAGCCGCTCGGCTTCTGCGGCCTGTCGCTCGGCTTCTTCGCGGGCCGCCTCTTCAGCCTGACGCAACCGTTCGGCTTCTTGGGCCTCTAGTTCGGCTCGTGCGGCCTCCAGCTCGGCTGCCTCAAGGCGCTCTTGCAGCGCCTCCTCTTCGGCCGTGGAGAGGCCATCGCTTCCGCCGCACGACGCTGCGGCGACCAGGACGAAGCCAAGAAGAACGCCCGTTGCGAGTCTCGCTTTCATCTCAATTCCCCTCCCCGGAGATCAAGAAAATGGCGCCCGGCCCGTTGCCGGACCGGGCGCCGTTGAGCGGATAAGCGACCTGAATGACCGATCGCCTACTCTTGGTTCGAGCCGCCGAAGGCGCCGCGGAACGAACCGGCATCTTTGCCGTCGAAGTCGAAGACGCCAGCGGCCTCAGTGGCCTTCGCCCCGTAGAAGTTACCGCTGAACGAGCCCTTGAACGTGCCGGTGCTGTCCAGATCGGGGTGTGAGATCTGCGTCGCCTTCATGCCGGAGAACCCATTGCCGTCAAGCGTGCCTTCCAGCATGGCGAGACCCGTCAGGTTCGCCTCGAACTCATCCTTCTCGAAGTCCGCTTTCATCGTCGCCTGGCCATCGCGAATATTGAAGACACCCGCACCTGTGGAATTCTGCCTCTGGATGACGGCAACCCAGTCGCCGTTGTAGGTGACGCTGCCGATGCCCTCTCTATCGGTCCTGCCGTCACCGATGCTCTGGACCCAACCGATGCCGAGATCGGTGAGCTTCTGGGAACCGTCTTCCTTATCGGGCTCTCCAAGAGAAGCCCACACCCCGAAGTGGATGTGGTCGTACTCGATCGCCATGGGAATGGCCGCCGTCACCGGAGTTAGATCCAGCTCATTATCGTCATCGGCACCATCGGGAGCCGCCTGAGCCATGGTGTCGACGTGCCGGTAAGTAACGTCGGTGTTCCCACCCACCACTTCGGTCCTCTCAGTCTCCACTACATAGCGTGTTGTGTCGTCCGTCGAATCGGCGGGGGTGCCGCCGTCATAAGTGTACGAAAACACCTCCTTGGGCTTGGTCTTGGCACCGACGATATCGGTATGGTCGAGCGCGTCATCTTGGCTAACGTCGGCGATGGGCGTTGCCAACGGGGTGGCCTCGATGTGCATGCCGACAGACGTCAACTCAGGGGTGGCATCGGTAGTTTCTTCTGTGAGTAACCAGGTTAACCCTACCCCCGTATTTGCGCCGTCGTGTTGATGCTGCGACATGCCCTCACTGTCGGTCCGGATATGCAGATTCGCAGGCGACGAATCCGTGTCGAAAGTGGTGCCGGTTCCGGCTGCCGTCGACTCCAGAGCATACACCCTGACCTTCTCCGAGCCGGCACGGCTGTGGACCACCACCAAACGAGCTGCGTCGTCCTCCGTGTCGAGAGTCTTGCCGATTACCAGGTTCCGAGCCGCGACGGCTTGCTTATACGGCTTGACATCGGCCGGGGCCATGCCCGGAGGGGCCGGAGGCGAGTGCGCTTGGCCATCCACCCTTCCGGACATCTCGCGCATCAGATCGTTCTGAAGGCCGGTGACGATGTCGGGGTCGGTTGGGTCTTCGGCCGGAGTGGTCAGCTTACCCATCGTTGCGTTGACGTGGCTGTCGCCGACGCTCTTCTTGCTGCCGTCGATGTGTAGTTCCGTCATCGCGGCTTCGATTGCCGCCTCGGCCATCTCGGCAGCCGTCGCCTCGGCCGCCTCGGCCGCATCCTGCGCATCCAAGGCCATGCGCAGTGCCGCTTCCGCATCCGCGCCGTCGGTCGCCGCCTCCGCCGCCGCGGCAGCATCCGCGGCGTCGCTCGCCGCCTCCGCCGCTTCGTCGGCAGCGTCACGGGCCGCCGCGGCGGCCTCATTGCCCCCCATTTCGTCGGCGTTCGCGTCGGCGCCGGTCTGTAGAGTCGCGAGGTTCGCTGTCGCGTCCTCGGCACTACTGGCCGACTCCTCGGCATTGTCCGACGCCATCATGGCGGCATCGGCCGCATCCTGGGCCGCCGCCTGAGTGTTCTCAAGATCGGCCGCCGCCTGGGCCTCGGCCTCCGCCTGGGCCGCTGCCGCCGCCTCGGCCGCAGCGGCTTCGGCCTCTGCCGCCGCCTGGGCCTCTGCGGCTGCTGCGGCTTCGGCGGCAGCCGCAGCCTCGGCCTCTGCGGCTGCGGCCTCTGCCGCCGCCTGGGCCTCTGCGGCTGCGGCGGCTTCGGCGGCAGCCGCAGCCGCGGCTGCCTCGGCCGCATCGAGCTCGGATTGGCTTGGTCCGCTATCGCAGCCGTACACGACGGCGGAAAGGGCGACGATCGAGCACGCCGCCATCAAACTGCGAGTCAGCTTCGTCTTCTTCATGTCTGAGGCTCTCCTCGTTCTGAAGAGGCCTCGTGCGAGGCGACCTGGAACTGACAACCTGCAATGCGCGTCTCGGGCATGAGCCTGCAGGACCGCGTGAGTCAGACGTAACTTCTTCTATCTATGTTGGTTTTTCACATTTCGTGTCAGCGCCGGGAATGGACGTGCCGGCGGATGCGCCACTTCGCGCTCGCGCGGGTGATTCCGGTCGGTTGCGAAGTGATGACGGTGTGCTTGCCGTTTATTCGGCGCTCGCCCTCGGTATGTGACGGTGATGCCGCGCCGTAGTGAGCTGAGCTTGAGCGGGCGGGCGGTGGACCGTCTCTCGGTCGAGGGCGGGGACAGGATCTTCTGGGACCGCGAGCTGGCCGGCTTCGGGGTGCGCGTCTACCCCTCCGGCCGCAAGGTCTACGTCGTCCAGAGCCGGGCCCAGGGCGGGCCCAGGCGCGTCACCCTCGGCACCCACGGCGAGCTGACGACGACGCAGGCCCGCCTCCGCGCCGCCCAGGCCATCGACCGCATCAAGCGGGGCGAAGAACCCGCAGCACCGCCTGCCCAGGCCGGCGCCACCATCGCAGACCTCGCGGCCCGTTATCTCAGCGCCCACGTGGCCCAGAACTGCAACGCCCATACCGCCGGCATCTATCGCGGATCGCTCGAGAACCACATCCTGCCCGCGCTCGGCATGATGCCGCTTGCCATGGTCGAGACGGCCCACGTGGCGGCCCTGCACTACCGGCTCCGCGAGACCCCGCGTGCCGCCAACCGCGCGCTCTCGGTGCTGTCCAAGATGTTCTCCCTGGCCTCTGCCTGGGGCCTGGTGGTGGACGGCACCAACCCCTGCCGGGGGGTGCGCAAATACAAGGAGAAGAAGCGCGAGCGCTTCCTCACCCGAGAGGAGTACCGCAGGCTTGGCCAGGTCCTGATGGAGGCGGAAGCAGAGGCCGAGGCCGGCGCGGAGGGCGCGGTCTCTCTGTACGCCATCGCAGCCTTGCGCCTGCTCATGCTCACCGGCTGCCGCCTCAACGAGATCCTCACGCTCCGCTGGGACGATATCGACCGCACCGCTGGCGAGTTTCGCCTCCGCGACGGCAAGACCGGCGCGCGCATGGTCCCGCTCACCCCCACCGCAGAGACCGTGCTGGCAGGGATCGCGCGCGTGCCGAACAACCCCTGGGTCATCGTCGGCAAGAAACCTAATACCCACCTCTCCACCATCACCGCAGACTGGTATCGGCTCCGCGCCCACGCAGACCTCGACGACGTGCGCATCCACGACCTCCGCCACTCCTATGCCTCACGGGCGCTGGCCGCCGGCGAGAGCCTGAGCATGATCGGCAAGCTGCTGGGCCATGCCGACATCCAGAGCACCGCCCGCTACGCCCATCTCGCACGCGAGACCGAGCGCCTCTCCGCCGCCCGCGTCGGCGGCAGCATCGGCGCAGACATCGGTGCCGATAAGGACAGCGGCTCAACATGAACGTGTCGCTTCCCTCGGCACTTCCCTCGGCACGTCCCGCGCAGGGGACGATCACGGAGCACACCGTGGCGGCGCTCCCTGCGGGCAAGGACACGGTGGTGTGGGACCGGGCGCTCACCGGCTTCGGCGTCCGGGTCTACCCCTCGGGCGCCAAGGTCTACGTGGTGCAGGCCCGAGGCCCCCAAGGCACGAAGCGCATCACCGTGGGCCGGCACGGGGTGATCGACGCGAGTGAGGCGCGCCGGCGCGCGGCCCTCATCATCGCCCGCATCCGCGCCGGCGAGGCGCCCGTCCCCGAAGCACAGAAGACCGAAAGCATCACCGTCGCCACCCTCGCTGCGCGCTACCTGCGCGAGCACGTGGCGGTGCGCTGCAAGCCGACCACTGCCGCCCAGTACCGCCTCGCCATCGAGCGCTACATCGTGCCCGCCCTCGGCACCCGTCCGGTCTCTGCCCTCGGCCGTTCGCAGGTGGCCGACCTGCAGCACTCACTCAGCGACCGCCCGGCCATGGCCAACCTGGTGATCGCGACCCTCTCACGCATGGTCGACCAGGCGATGGCCTGGGGCGTGGCGGGGGAGATGAGCAACCCGTGCCGCTCCGCCCCCAAGTATCGCACCCGCCGGCGCGAGCGCTTCCTCACGGATGCGGAGTTCCAGCGGCTCGGCCGCGTGCTGGACGAGATGGAGGCGGAGGGGCGCATCTCGCCGCATGCGGCAGCCGCGCTCCGCCTGCTCATGCTCACCGGCTGCCGGCGCAACGAGATCCTGACGCTGCGTTGGGAGGACGTGCATCTGCAAACGCAGGAGCTGCATCTCACCGACTCCAAGACCGGCCCGCGCACGGTCTCGCTCTCGCCCGAGGCGGCAGCGGTGTTAGCCCAGCTACCGCGCCTTCCCGACAACCCCTGGGTGATCCCCGGCGCGAAGTCCGGCGCGCGGCTCTCCAGCCTGTTCGAGCCCTGGCGCCGCGTGCGCGCCCGCGCCGGTCTGGACGACGTGCGCATCCACGACCTGCGCCACAGCTACGCATCCCGCGCCCTGGCGCTGGGCGAGAGCCTGCCGGTGATCGCCAAGCTGCTCGGCCATGCCCAGGTCCAGACCACCGCACGCTACACACACCTCACACGAGACGCCGTCAAAGACGCAGCTATACGAGTCGCTGAAGGAATTGCGGAAGACATTTTTCCAGTCGTATCGACCCAACGACCCTGCCCGTCCGTGGGGGTGGATGCCGGCATGCCAGCCTCGCAAGGAGTTGCGCTGTAGGCGCGGCTAGGCACTTGCATTCCCCGTCGGTCTGCGGCGCGCTTCGCCGGCAGCATGCCGGGCGGCCGGAGGGCGTGCGGTCGGGCGGCTGGGAGCAGAATGATGCTTCCGGACGGCCGTCCCGCGATTCGCGGGTTGACGGCGCGGCGAAGGATCGCTAATGACTTTTCCACGCCGTTGGTTGCTTGGGGTCGTCCTGGGCAAATTGTTTTAGGCGATACGATGGCTGTAGACAGCGTCCGACACGTGCTGGTAAACTGGCCATCGCAGTCCACAAACGAGGCCTCCCGATACGAGGCCTCTTCATTAACGTAAAGCGATTTTCGAAAGCGGTCGTTCGGGCGCGGGGCGGTGTTAGCGCCTCTCAGCCAGCCGTCGTCGATCTGTCTGGCCGGCGTTTGGGCCGCAGGTGTCGATCTCGCACGAAGCGAAGGTGGGAGCCGTTTCCGGCCATTCCTGATGCGCGCCGTGCACAAATCCCTGCCGCTCTTTCAGTCGCTCGATGGTGTCCGCCTTCCTGCTGCCCGCCTGACCTGGATAACATCCCAGGTCTGGCGAAAAAAATGCCCTGTCCAGAAATATCCATGCGGGTTACGCATAGACTCGCGTGCGAGTAAAGCGCGCAAAAATGGTGGTTTTGACGGACACTACAACGTCATAAAGGAGCGATCTATTGGACGGGGTTTCTCACGACCGGCCGGGATAGAACGGGTCGACGTAGGGATGTTGTAAGCGGCATCGCGGATGCCGATCGAGGCACCTGCGCCCGTCAACCGGGGCGGGCGTGCCGCCGCCGCGCCACTTTTGACAGATCATTGACGAGAGGCTAGCATGTTAGTATGCAAGCTGGGCCGGCTCAGATCGCTCAGGCGGCGAGAGAGGCGCGGGCGGGCACCGCCCCGCGAACGTCAGCGACGGGACGGCTGGAAACCCTGGAGCATTTCGAGGGGACTCTGGCCAACCGCGTGTATCTTAGCCTGCGCGAGGCCATCGTCGGGCTCCGCTACGCACCTGGAGAGGTGTTGCGCAAGGCGGAGGTATGCGAGGCGTTGGGTGTGTCGCGCTCTCCGGTATCGGATGCGATCGCCAGACTCGCCGCCGACGGTCTCGTCGAGGTGCATCCCCAGGCCGGGACCTACGTGTCCCGCATCTCGATGGCGGAGATTCGGGAGGGTGCCTTCATCCGCGAGGCCCTGGAGCTTGCCGCGATCGAGCATGTCGCTCGCACCGTCACCGACGAGCAGATCGGGCTGCTCAAGCGCAACTTGAGAATTCAGCGGGTGATGTTAGACGACAGCGACCAGACGGGGTTCTACGAGCACGACGCACAGATGCACGAGCTGCTGCTCTCCTTCACCGGCTACCGCCGGCTCGGTCGAATCTCCGAGAGCGTCCGCGCCCAGCTGGACCGGGCGCGTCAACTCGTGCTGCCGGCGCCGGGACGCCTTCAGGAAACTTATCTCGAGCACGAAGCCGTCGTCGTCGCCCTCGAGGCGCGCGATGCGGCGGGTGCTCGCGAGGCGCTGCGCCATCACCTGGGGCAGCTCGTCATCATGCTGACGACGCTCGCCACCAGGGAGCCGGCGCTGTTTCACTCCGATCCATGAACTTCACTCGACCAAGGGAGAAGCCAATGACCATCACCTCACTATGCAAGAAGGCGGTGCTCGCGCCGCTGGCCGGCGTCGCCGCGCTCGGCCTGATTGCCGGGACGGCACAGGCGGCCGGCGAGTTCGAAGGCGTGGAGGTCAACATCATGACCTTCACCGGCCCGCAGATCGCCGAGCCGCTGCAGCGCCGCGCGCCCGACTTCAACGCCATGACCGGCGCGCAGATCAACATCGTCACGGTGCCGTTCTCCGATCTCTACACCAAGGTGCTGACGGATTGGGCATCGGGCACCAACTCCATCGACGCAGCGGTGTTCGCGCCGCAGTGGGGCGTGGACTACATCGTGCCAGGCTACATGGAGAACCTGAGCGCGCGGGTCGCGGCGGATGAGAATCTCCAGGAGGACGACATCGCGCCGTTCTTCCGCGAGTTCTCGCAGAAGTTCGCCGGCGATACCTACATGCTCACCCTCGATGGTGACTTCCAGATGGTCTACTACCGCTCCGACGTGTTCGCCGATGCGGGCATCGCGGCGCCGGAGACCTGGCAGGACTACGTCGCTGCGGCCGAGGCCACCCACGGCCAGGACATGAACGGTGACGGGACGCCGGACTACGGCTCCTGCATCTCCAAGAAGCGCAGCGCGCAGGCCTACTGGATGATCCTCTCGATCGCGGGCGGCTTCCTGCAGTCGCAGGGGACCTCGCAGGGCATCTTCTTCGACACCGACACCATGGCGCCGCTGGTCAACAACGACGCGTTCGCCGCCGCTCTCGACATCTACACTGCGACGACCGCCTTCGGTCCGCCGGACGAGATCAACCTCGACGTGGGCGACACGCGGAGCCTGTTCACCTCCGGCCGCTGCGCGCTCACCATCGACTGGGGCGACATCGGCACGCTCGCCATCGATCCGGAGACCTCGCAGGTGATCGACAAGGTGGGCTCGATCATGCTCCCCGGCTCGACGTCGGTGCTCGACCGCGCCACCGGCGCGCTCGTGCCCTGCGATGCCGAGACCTGCCCCTACGCCATCAACGGGGTCAACCGTGCGCCCTTCGCTGCCTTCGGCGGCTGGTCCGGCGGCATCAACGCCAAGGCCGACGAAAAGGTTAAGGATGCGGCCTACGCCTTCTTCTCGCACATGTCGCAGCCGGCGCAGTCCAACGAGGACGTGACCATCGGCATCACCGGCTTCAACCCCTACCGTCTCTCGCAGTTCGGCGACCTGTCACTGTGGGTGCAGGCGGGGATGAGCGAGGCCGCCGCGAAGGACTATCTCGGCGCCATTCAGGCCAGCCTGGACAGCCCGAACATGGTTCTCGATCTGCGTATCCCGCAGAATCAGGCCTATCAGCAGGTGGTGCTCGACAACGCCATCTCCAGGCTCGCCGCTGGCGAGATCGACAAGGCCACAGCGATGCAGGCCATCGAAGACGGCTGGAACGAGCTTAACGAAGAGAACGGCGTCGACGATCAGCTCGCCGCCTATCGCGCCACGCTCGGCCTCTAGACTGAACGCTCCGGCTCCGGCACGTGCGGCGGCAGCCCACCGCGCGCGCCGGAGCCACTCTTTCGCACTGAGGCGTTCCAGCGTTGGCCTTTCTGGAGGCCCGCGATCGTCGCGACCGGGTCGCGGAGTGGGTCGACCGCAACGCCGGCAAGGTGTTCATCCTGCCGGCGGTGCTTACGCTGCTGGCGTTCTCGCTGTTTCCGCTGCTGGTTTCCGCCTACCTCACGCTGACCAAGCTGAAATTCGCCGCCGGCGGCTTCACGCTCAGGTATGTCGAGTGGCTGAATTTCAAGAAGCTGATCTTCGGTTCCCAGCAGTATCACCTGCTCGGAACGTTCGATGTCTTCGGAACCGTTGACTGGTTGATCCTTGGCGCGATCTTTGCGCTCCTGCTGTTCTTCTTCGTTCGCTACCTGATCCGGCCGGGCACGACGGTGGTCGGCGTCATCGGCCGCTCCGTCGCCTTCGTCGTCGCCGGCGCGCTGGCCCTTCTCCTGGTGGCCACCTTGGGGGGCGGCTTCCCCGGCTCGCTGGTGGTGACGCTCTTCTACGTCTTCGCCGGCGTCTCGGTTCAGTTCGTCCTGGCGCTCGGCCTCGCCGTCCTCTGCTCGCAGAAAATCTATGGGCGCAACCTGTTCCGCGTGGTCTTCTTCCTGCCGATCATGGTGACGCCCGTCGGCATCGCATACATGTTCCGCATGCTCGCCGACACGCACAAGGGCCCCTTCGCCGACATCTGGACGTGGCTCGGCCTCGCGGATTTCTCTTGGGCGGCGGACCCGTGGACCGCGCGCATCGTGGTGCTCATCGGCGACACCTGGCAATGGACCCCCTTCATGTTCATCGTGCTGCTCGCCGCCATCGAGAACCAGCCGCGCGACCAGCTGGAGGCGGCGCGCATCGACGGCGCTGGCGGCTGGCAGATATTCCGCGACATCACCTGGCCCGCGATTGCGCCGGTGGCCGCGACCATCGTGCTGATCCGCCTGATCGAGGCCTACAAGATCATCGACCTGCCCAACGTGCTCACGAGCGGCGGCCCGGGCATCGCCACCGAGTCCCTCACCCTCCATGCCTTCGTCGCCTGGCGCACGCAGGATCTCGGCGGCTCGGCGGCGGTGGGCTACATGCTGCTCTTCGTGGCCACCGTCACCTGCCTCTCGTTCTTCAACTTCGCGGGCCGCAGGACCCGCAGGACCGAGCTGTGAATATCCCCGAGCGCACCCTGCTGCGGCGTCTCTTCCTGCCGTACGACATCACCTCGATGGCGCCCGCCACCAAGGTGCTGGTCTACACGCTTCTCGTGCTCTGGCTTCTGGTGGTGCTGTTCCCGCTCTATTGGCTGTTCATCACGTCGTTCAAGCTGCCGGTGCAGGTCAACGACGGGCCCGACTTTATTCCCTTCATCGACTTCGAGCCCTCGATGCACGCCTGGCACTACATCCTCTTCGAGCTCGGCAACGACACACTGCGCCCCTACATAAACTCGGTCATCGTCGCCTTCTGCGCCACGGTGGTCTGTGTCCTGATCGGATCGTTCGCGGCCTACGCGCTGGTGCGGATTCAGTACCGGGTCAAGATCGGCAACGTCCTCGCCTTCCTGGTCCTTCTGGGGCTCACCGTCTTCACGGTCACGAGCCTCGGCGCTCCGTTGTTCGCCGCCGCACCTGTGGCGATCATCCTCTTCGTCTTCTTCGTGGCCGCCGTCGGGCGCTACTTCAGGCGCGCGCTCGGCAACGACGACATTCTGTTCTGGATCATCTCCAACCGCATTCTGCCGCCGGTGGTTGTGGTGCTGCCTGTCTACCTCATGTTCCAGCGGATCGGCCTTCTCGATACGCACATCGCGTTGATCGCCACCTACACCGCCGTCAACCTCCCCATTGTCGTCTGGCTGATGCGCGACTTCTTCGCCGGCATCCCGCTGGACCTGGAGGAGAGCGCCCAGATCGACGGCGCCTCGCGGCTCCGCATCTTCTTCACCATCGTGCTGCCACTCGCGCGGCCGGGGCTGGCGGCGACCTCGCTCCTCATCCTCATCCTGGCCTGGAACGAGTATCTGCTGGCGCTCTTCATCTCGACGGCGGACGCACAGACCATGCCGATGCTCGTGGCCGCGCAGAACGCGACGCGCGGGCCGCAGTGGTGGTACATGTCCGTCCTGATCGTCATCATGATTGCGCCCATCGTGCTCACGGCATTCCTTCTCCAACGTCATATCGCGCGCGGGCTGCTGGTCGGCGCGATCAAGGGTTAGAGGACTGGAGCCCGGCCATGCGCGTCCGAATGATTGATGTGCGCAAGTCCTTCGGCAGCAACGAGGTGGTCAAGAACCTGAGCCTCGATATCGCCGACGGCGAGTTTCTGGTCCTTCTCGGCGAATCCGGGTGCGGCAAGACCACGGCGCTCCGCATGGTGGCAGGGCTCGAGACCGTGAGCGGTGGCACCATCGAGATCGGCGACCAGGACGTCACCAACGTGCTGCCCAAGTACCGCAACGTCGCGATGGTGTTTCAGTCCTACGCGCTCTATCCGCACATGACGGTCGCGAAGAACATCGGCTACCCGCTAAAGCTGCGCGGCACGCCGGCGGCCGAGCTCGACGCGGCGGTGCATGCTGCGGCGGAGAAGGTACACCTGGAAGACCTGCTGCACCGCTACCCGCGCCAGCTCTCCGGCGGCCAGCGTCAGCGGGTGGCGTTGGCGCGTGCCATGGTGCGCACGCCGTCGGCGTTTCTGATGGACGAGCCGCTCTCGAACCTCGACGCCAAGCTGCGCATCGCCATGCGGGTGGAGCTCAAGCGCCTGCAGTCCGAGTTGGGCGTGACGACCATCTACGTGACCCACGACCAGGTGGAAGCGATGACGCTCGCGCATCGGGTCGCGGTGATGGATGAAGGGGTTCTGCAGCAGGTCGCGCCGCCGAAGGAGATCTACGACGACCCCGCCAATCTCTTCGTCGCCCGCTTCATCGGCGCGCCGGCCATGAACATCGTCAGGGGCGCGGTGGAGAACGGCAGCTTCGCCGTGCCGGACGGTTCGGTGCCGCTCGGCAACGTCGCACCCCGCGGTGATATCTATCTTGGCTTCAGGCCCGAGGACGCGACGCTTGCGCCCGTGGACGAGGCCATGCTGCGCGCGCGCATCTATTCCACCGAGATGACCGGCAACGAGACCATCGTGACTTGCGAGATGAACGGGGAGCAGGTCGTGGTCCGCGCCGACAAGGACTATGAGGGCGCACTGGACGCGGCGGTCGGCATCGATCTCGACCCCGGCAAGGCCAGGCTCTTTGATTGCGACAGCGGCAAGAGGATCAGGCGGTGAAGGCTAACGATACTGTTGCGCTGAGCGGGCGCACGGCCCGGCCCCTGGACGTGACTCGTCTCGGCTTCGGCGGCGCGCCGCTCGGCAATCTCTATCGCGGGATCTCGGAGGAGGACGCGCAGGCAACGCTGGGTGCGGCCTTCGAGAGCAGCATCACGCTGTTCGATACCGCGCCCTACTACGGCCTGGGGCGCTCCGAGGAGCGCTTCGGCATCGCCATCGCGCGCCACGGCCGCGCGGGCATCGTTCTCTCCACCAAGATTGGCCGGCTGCTGGTCGATGGCCCGGTGGACGAGACGACTAAGGGGCTCTTCGTGGATCCGCCCGAGAAGAAGCCGGTGTACGACTACAGCTACGACGGCGTGATGCGCAGTCACGAGGCCAGTCTCGAGCGGATCGGGGTGGACGCCATCGATATCCTGCTCGTCCACGATGTCGACGTGTGGACCCACGGCAGTCAGGCGGCGGCGGACGAGAAGGTGCGCGAACTCTTCGACGAGGGCGGATACCGCGCCTTGGAGGAGCTGAAGGCGGCGGGCCGCATCGCCGCCATCGGTGCGGGCGTCAACGAATGGGAGGCCTGCGAAGCGCTGCTGGGGCACGCCGATTTCGACTGCTTCCTCCTCGCCGGTCGCTACACGCTGATTGAGCAGGAAGCGCTTAGCTCGTTCCTGCCCATGTGCGTGGCGCGAGATGTCGGAATCATCATGGGCGGGCCGTACAACTCGGGCATTCTCGCGACCGGCGCCGTGGAGGGTGCGCGCTTCAACTACCAGCCCGCGCCGCCCCATATCATGGAGCGCGTGCGCAGGATCGAGAGCGTGTGCGAACGCCATAGCGTGACGCTGCCGGCGGCGGCATTGCAGTTCGTCCTGGCCCACCCGGCGGTCAAGAGCGTGATCCCTGGCGCGATGGCGGCGCAGGAGGTGCGCCAGAACGTGGCACTTCTGGAAGAGTCGATTCCGGCTGAGTTTTGGGCGGAGTTGAAGGACGCACAGCTGTTGTGTAGCGACGCGCCGGTGCCGGCCGCCTGACGCTGCTCGTGTCACTCCTCGTCCGGCTGCTGCATCCAGGCCGGTATGTCCTGCGCCCCGTGCAGGACGCGCCAGATATCGATCTCCGCTTCCCGTTCGACGTAGAAGACCAAATGCGGAAACCTTCTGATTGATCGGAAGCGCAGGTCGGGAATCTCCAGCTCATGCGCATAACGGGGTGAGCCGCTCGCCGGCCGTTCGCCAATCTGCCGTAGAGCGTCTTCCAGCGCGTCGATGAACTTCAGCGCGACCGCCGGCCCCGACTCCGACAGATAGTGCTCGATCGCCTCATCGATATCGCGTCGCGCCCGCTCGCGAAGGACGACCGGCTTGCGGCTCACCGAAGGCCGGCATTGCGAGCGCGGGAGCGAAGCTCATCGAAGTAGCCCGCATCGGCCGTGACCGTCTGCGGCGAGGCCGCCCCTTCCAGAAGCAGGCCGCGCAAGCGCTGCCGGTCCTGGTCCTTGCGGATCAGTTCGCGCACGTATTCGCTTGACGTGCTGTAGCCACGCGCGTTGACCTGATCCTCCACGAATTCCTTGAGGGATTCGGGCAGCGACACGTTCATCGTGCTCATGGTGCAACGTTAGCAGCGTTGGCAAAATTTGCCAACAGCTGCCATCGGTCAGGTGAACGCTGTGACTAAACCAGCTGGCGCGCTGCCCGCTCCTCGATCACCCGTTCCAGCATCGAGTCCGCAAAGGTCACGCCGCACGCCTCTTACCGCGCCTCAGATCGCAGGGAAGAGGCGCTCCTTGGGATACTCGGCGCCGACCACGTGCTGGATCGTCACCGCCCGCACCATCTGGTAGGTGCGGATGCGGAACGCCGGATCGCACGACATGCGGATGTACGTGTCCTTGCCGCTGACGCCGTAGTCGTCCCTGAGCCACTGCATCATGTTGTCGCAGGCGTCGTAGACCGCGTGCTCCATCGGCAGGTTGATCCCCACCGCCACGATGCTGTCCGGCTTCTCGATCCTGACGCAAGGCGCGTGCTTGTTCTTGATCACCGTGGCGCTCAGCTGGATCGTCGCTCGGGTCTCGTCGGCGATGCCGGTGAACTCCGTGTCGCCCTGTCCACCGTGCATGTCGCCCACGTAGAGCAGTCCGCCATCGTGGTAGGCGTTGAGCAATATCGTGTGGCCGGCGCGCACGTCGCGACAGTCGATGTTGCCGCCGAAGGGGCCCTGGCCCAGCAGCGAGGTGAAGACCTCGCGCTCCGGCGCGCACGCGAGCGTGCCGCAGAAGGGCATGAGGTCCCAGGTCAGCTTGTCGGAATACTTGCCCGTGCCGTCCCGCGTGTGCCCGCTCGGGCCGGGAAAGTGCTCGATCACTTGCACGTGCGGCTCTGAGCAGTCCGCCCAGCGCTTGGAATCCCCCAGCGGGCCGATGCCCGGCAGGATGCCGGAGAAGCCGTAGCGCCAGGGGTCGATCCAGTCGATGTGGACGGCAAGCGTATCCCCCCGCTCGCAGCCCTCGACATAGATCGGACCGACCACCGGGTTGTAGGTCGGCGGCCAGACGCTCTGTAGGGAGACGACGTGCTCGCCGGTGAAGTTGTGCACCTCGGGGTCGTCGCTGTCGTCGACGATCAGGCCCGAAAGCGCGTCGTCGGTCTCAAGCTGAAAGGCCTCGCCCTGCGCTACCCGGAGCACCGGCTCGTCTTCCCAGTCGAAGGCGTACTTGGCGGGAATGTCGCCCCGATTGATTCTCTGCATTTCCGCGTCTCCCCTTGTTCGTCTGTTTCAGTTGTAGCGGCTCCGAACGGCCATCGTTCGTGACGCGCCGAGATAGATGTTGCGAACGTCCTCGTTGTCCTCGATCGCCGCGAGCGAGCCCTCGGCGAACACGCGGCCATAGTGCAGCACGGTAACCGGCGCACCAAGCTGGCGCACGAACGCCATGTCGTGCTCGACGACGACGATCGTGACTCCTTCCTCGTGGACCGAGTGGACAAGTGTGCCAGTCTCACGGGTCTCCTCGGGTCCCATGCCTGCGGTCGGCTCGTCGAGCAGGAGGAGGACCGGACGCATGGCGAGCGCCATGCCGATGGCGAGCCACTGACGCTGGCCGTGGCTGAGCTCGGCCACGCGGCGATCTTCCGTGCCGGCGAGGTTGAGCCGCTCCAGCAGCCGGGCGATCTCGGCATCCATCGCCTCGCCCGAGAGGCTGTGCTGCAGCGGTAGCTGCATGTTGTGGCGCACGGTGAGGTCGCCGTAGACGCCCAGGTGCTGAAACTTGACGCCGATCCCCATGTGGGCGCGTTTGTGCGGCTCGGCCCGGGTGACGTCCCGGTCCCGGAACCAGATCTTGCCCTTGTCCGGCTTGATGCTGCCCAGCAGCAGCTTGAACAAGGTGCTCTTGCCGGCGCCGTTGGGGCCGATGATGGAGCGAAGCTCGCCCGCCTCTAGGGAGAAGTCGACGCCATCGACTGCGCGCACCCCGCCGAACGCCTTGGACAGGTTCTTGACCTCCAGCAGCGGCATCGCTCAGGCCCCCGCCCTGAGTCGCGCCGCCAGCCGGGCGCGGAGTCCGGCGCTGCGATCGACGATCCCGGTGATGACTCCCTCCGGCAGCAGGAGCATGGCGCCGACCAGAATGCCGCCGAGTACGACGAAGGCGTAGTCGGTCTCGGTCAGGCGCTGCGACATCCAGACCAGCACGAGGGTGCCGATCACCGTTGCGGTCAGGCTCTTGCGGCCGGCGACGGCAACCCAGATGACCGGCAGGATGTTGTTGTAAACGCCGAACACGTCCGGCGTGATGAAACGGCCCCAGGAGACGTAGAGAATACCGGACATCGAGGCCAGAAGAGCGGAAACGCAGAAGACAATGAGCTGAATCAGGCGCACGTCATAGCCGAGCGCCTCGGTTCGCTCCGGGTCCTCGCGGATCGCGACCATGACGAAGCCGAGCTTCGAGTTCACCATGATGCGCAAACCCAGGTAGCAGAGCACCGCCAGCCCGAAGGTTAGATAGAAGAAGGCGTAGCTCTTACCGAGGAACTTGATGCCCCCTTCGCTGAAAATGAAGCTGGGAGGCTTCTTGATGACGCCCGAGAACCGCCCGAGGCCGTTGTTCCCGCCGAGATGCGCCTCGCCGATGAACCAGCCCTGGCCAGCGGTCTGGTTGAGGAAGGTCTCGAACAGCAGCGTCACCACGAGCATCAGGATCGCCACGTAGACGCCTTTGAGCCGCGCATAGAACATGACGAAGCCGAGCACCGCCGCGAGCACCACCGGCACCGAAAGACCGATGGCGAGCGCGGCCCAGGTGTTTCCGTGGCTCTCGATGAAGTTGATGCCGGCGACGCCGTAGGCATAGCCGCCGAGGCCGAGGAACGCCGCCTGACCGAGGCTCAGGATGCCGCAGAAGCCCCAGATCAGGCAGAGGCTGAGCGCCAGGAAGATGCTGGTCAGGAAGTTGGAGAGGTTGAGCAGGTCGAAGCGCCCCAGGTATTGAGGCGCGGCGGCACCGACGCCGATCACGATCACGAAGCCGACCCAGAAGTACCAGGTCCGGCCCATCTCCTGTGGGCCCACCAGAAGCGCCAGGGGTCGCTGGATCACCGACATCCCGGCTCCCTAGCGCTCCCGCACCCTGACTTGCCGCCTCTCCACCCAGTCCGAGATTCCGGACGGCATCAGGCGAATGATCACGAAGGCCAGCACGAGCATCGCGACGTGTCCGAGCAGGATGTTCGTCTGGTTCATGAAGATGGTCTTGATGGCGCCGAGGGAGAGGACGCTCGCGAGCAGCCCCGTCACCACCTCCGCGCCGCCGCCCACGACCACCGTGATGAAGGCCTGCGGCGTATAGGTCATGCCGTAAAAGGGGCCGATGGTGGAGGTTAGCGCCAGCAGTCCGCCGGCGAAGCCTCCCAGCATGGTGCCGAGCCCGAAGGTAAGCGCGTATACGCGGGTGGTATCGACGCCGAGCGCGCGTGCCATCCGCGGATTCTCCATGGTCGCCCGCGCGCGCACCCCGAAGCGGGTGAAACGGAATAGCCCCCACAGGCCCGCGATCATGACGAGGGCCACCAGGAAGATGAACACGCGGTAATACGAGTAGGACAGATCGGCGACCGTGAAACTGCCGAACGGCGTGGGCACACTCTGGATGAGTTGGCCGAAGACCAGCAGCGCGCCTTGGCTCAGGATGAGGCTGAGCCCCCATGTTGCCACAAGGGACGACAAGAGCTGACCGTAGAAGCGCCGTATCACCAGGCGTTCCAGGACCATCCCTGCGACGCCGGCTCCGATGCCGCCGAAGATGACGGCGAGTGCGGTTGGAATGCCCGCATAGTACGAGAACGAGGTGATGTAGGCGCCGATCATCATCATCTCGCCGTGCGCCATGTTTATGACGCCCATCATGCCGAAGATGATGATGAGGCCGATAGCCGAGAGAGCGAGGAGCGCGATCGTGTCGGCGTATTGGTAGAGCAGGCCGACGATAAACGAGATCGTCTCCATGCGACGGGCCTTCCCCCTAGCCAGCGCCTCTTTCTGACAAGAGCATGTCAGCGTCCGGCAGCGGAGCCTTGAACGGCGGCTCCGCTACCGGACTGCAGGAGAAGTAATCGCTACTCAGTCTTGTACTGCGCGAGGCGCGGGTCGTCCCAAGGCAGGAACTGCCTGGCCTCGTCGGTCCGTACCAGGTTGACGCCGAGAGTCCTGAGCCACCAGGGCTCGATGGCGCCGAAGTCGTGAACGAACTCGAGCTCGTGGTTCTCGTTCACGCGCCCCATCCTGATATCCATGGTCAGATGGTGCGTCGCGGGATCGAGGAAGACCGGCCCTTCGGGTGCATCGAAGGAGAGCCCTGACTCGAGCGCCGCGATGGTGGCCTGCGTCTCGGTCGTTCCAGCCCGCTCCCACGCCAGCGCCATGAGGTGGATGGCGACATAGGCACAACGCGTCATCTGGTTGATGTAGGGCTCGTCCGGATTGATCGCCCGCGCCTTCTCGACGAACGCGCGCGCCGAATCCGTCGGCGTCTCCTCGACGAACCCGAAGGGGATGTACATGTCGACCAGAGCCGGCGGCGGGTAGCGCTTGTGCTCGTATCCCTGCTGCACGTTCACGGTCGAAACCGCCGGAATGTTCGCGCCGGCGGCGGCGGCCTGCGGGTAGTAGTTGTACTGAGCACCGCCCACTAGATAGAAGACGCCGAAATCGGGCTTTGCTTTCTGAATGTTCGCGATCGTCGCGGCAAAGTCGGAGTTTCCGAGCGGAATGAACTCCTCGCCGACCACCTCTCCGCCGTAAAGACCGGCGGCGGCATGTGTCCACAAAGCGCTCACCTGACCGAAGCCATAGTCCGCGGCCAGGATGTACATCTTGGGCCCGTACTTCTCGATCATGTAACTGACGCCGGTGAGGATTTGCTGCTCCGGAATGGGCCCGGTGAAGAACGAGTACTTGTCGGCAATTCCGCCTTCGCCCTGGTTGTTGTGCCAGTAAATCACCTCGTTCTCGACCGCTACCGCGCGTGCAGCCTCGCGCGCGGAGCTGGTCGCGCCGGCCATGATGACGTCCACTTCGTCATCCAGGATGCACTTTTGCGCGAGTTCCTGATGCCTCTTGACGTCGGACTGGCCGTCGTAAAAGACCATCTCGAGCTGGCGACCCAGTACGCCGCCTGCATCGTTGATTTCCTTGATTGCGGTCTCGTAACCGAGCGTCTTTGGCTTCACGATCAGCGCAAAGTCGCCGGAATGATCGTCAATCACGCAGATCTTGATCGGGTCCTCTGCGGCCGCATCGGTGTTCGTAAACAAGGCCACTGCCGCGAGAGTTAATGGCACAACCGCCCATTTCCATTTGGAGCGGAGTCGTATCGCCTTGGTCATGACTTGCCTCCCTGAGTGCTCATGAGCCTCTTATTGCGAATTCAGTATGCCGTGGCCGCCGCCGCGAAGGAAACCGCCCCAGCCCTATCCGGCGCCCAGGCCGCCCTCAGACCGCCGGCTTCTTGTCCCGCCACGGGCGGGCGGCCTCAAATGCGGCGGCGGCGCGGAACACGGTCAGGTCGTCGTAGGTGCGGCCCACGATCTGCAGGCCACTGGGCGCGCCGTTGCTCACGAAGCCGCTCGGCACGCTCGCGACTGGGCACTGGCTGACCAGGTTGAACGGATAGGTCATCGCCCATTGCAGCATGGCATCGACCGGCTTGCCGTTGATGGTGAAGTCGGTGTCGTCGCCGCCGTGCTCGGCGGCCGTGGCGGCAATCGCGAGGGTGGGGCAGAGAAGCACGTCGTGCTCCTCCAGGATCGGTCCGAGCGAGCGGTACATGTCGGTCGCGACGAACTCGATCTGGCGCACACGGGCGGCGCTGTGAGTGTCGCCCGTCTTGAGCAGATTGACCACCACCGGGTCCATTTCGTACTGCCAGCGTGGCAGGTAATGGCCTGCGATCGCCGAGAACAGCCCCTGCCAGTGGGTGACCCAGGCGTCGTAGGTGGCGTAGGTCCAGCCGAGATCGACCTCCGTCACGGTGCAGCCGAGCTCGTTTTCGAACACGTCGAAGGCCGCCTGCGTGTTCTTGCGCACCTCCTCGTCCACCTCAAAGTAGCCGAGGTCCATCGAGACCGCGACCTTGGCGCCGCGGAAGCTCTCGAATGTCTCTGGCAAGACCACCTTCTCGCGCAGCGTGGTGATGTCACTCACGTGCTGTCCGCTCATCACGTTCTGCATCAGCGCCCCGTCCGCCACGCTTCGCGTGATCGGGCCGAAGTGAAGGATCGGCTCCCAGTTGGTGGCGAGCAGGTTGACGGGATTGCGGCCGAACGGCGGCTTGTAGCCGAACACGCCGCAGGCCGAGGCGGGAATGCGCACCGAGCCGCCGCCGTCGGTGCCGTCTGCGATGGTGGTGAGCCCCGCGCAGACCGACGCGCCGGCGCCGGCCGAAGAGCCGCCCGGACTCAGTTCGAGATTCCACGGGTTGCGCGTCACGCCCCAAAGCGGGCTGTGGCCGTGCCCGGTGTGGGCGAACTCCGATGTGGTCGAGCGGGCGTGCATGATGATGCCCGCATCGAACAGGCGCTGCACCGTCGGCACCGTGTAGTCAGCGGGCACGCCTTCGTAGACCTTGGAGCCCCAGGTGGTGATTTCGCCCTCGACCGGATGCAGATCCTTGATCACGCAGGGCACGCCCTCCAGCACGCGTGCGGTGCCGTCCGCATAGGCCTTCTCTGCTTGCTTGGCCTGCACCCGCGCGCGGTCGAAGAAGGTGTAGGTGAACGCGCTGATCGCCGGGTTGACCCGCTCGCAGCGATCGATGATCGCGCCCATCAGTTCCACGGGCGACAGCGTGCGCGCCTTGAATGCTGCGATCACCTCGGTCGCAGTCTGAAAGCAGAGATCGTCACCGCTCATCCTGTTCTCCCTCCCTGGGCCGCAAAACGGGCCGTGACACTGGTGAGATAGCTGGGCTAGATCGCGAGGTACTTGCGCGCGACCTCCGGGTCGGCGAGCTCGTCGGGCGTGAGCGTTGCGGCCGTGGCACCCTTGTCCACCACGATGCAGCGATGGGCGGTAGCGCAGACCAGGTCGATGTTCTGCTCGACCAGAAGCACGGTGAGCGAGTCCTTCTGGTTGAGGCTTGCGATCACGTCGGCGATGAGCTCGACGATGGTGGGCTGGATGCCTTCCGAGGGCTCGTCGAGCAGCAGGATGCTCGGCCGGCCCACCAGTATTCGCCCGATGGCGAGCATCTGCTGCTCGCCGCCGCTGAGGGTGCCGGCCCGCTGCCGGCGCCGCTCGCGAAGTCGCGGGAACCACTCGTAGACCCGCTCGAAGGCGGCCTCTGCGCGCTTCCCGCCGACCAGCTCGCCCATCCTGAGGTTCTCCTCGACCGAGAGCCGGGAGAAGATGCCGCGCCCTTGCGGCACGTAGCCCATGCCCAGGCGTGCCCGGTGACGCGCATCCGTGCGGGTGACGTCCTGACCGCGGAATGCGATGCCGCCATCCATCACCGGCAGCAGGCCCGCAACGGTCTCGATCAGCGTCGTCTTGCCGACGCCGTTGCGACCGACGATAGCGACGATCTCGCCCGTGCCCACCTCAAGCGAGACCTCGCGGACGATCGGGATACCGCCATAGCCCGATGTGACGGCATCGAGCGCCAATTCCATGAGATCGCTCCCGCGGCGGTCTCTAGCTTTCCGTCACGATAGCACAGCGCCATACGTCGAATAACGTGGACACGTGGCGCGGATCGTCCGGCACCCACAACTGCGGTATCGAGTGAACTGAAGAGATTTGGGCCTTCCTGCGTCAGTTCCGCAGGGGCGACTTGCCGCGCTGATCCCGGTGAGACCGATCAGCCAGAAAGATGTTCTTCAAATCACCGCAGCGCGCACGGGTTTATCCGCGCGCGCATCCACCGCACGCCGGAAGGACTGCAGCGCGTCGTCCAGCCCGTCTCCCCGGTATCGAAACTCATCGGGTATGGACTCGTAGCGCCGCTGGGCTCCCTCGAATGACGTCTGCCTCCGGCTCGTAAATTCCTCCACTTCCGGAACGCGGCCCGAAGCTGCCTCCTGGAACGTCTCCAGCTCGCACCTCAGGAAGCTCAGAAAATCATGGATAGCGATCTGCTGACGGCCGATTCTTTCGAAGTGATGACCCAGGGCGGCAAGGTAGATCGCGTCGGGAAGCATGCGAGGGTATTCCTTGGAGACCTTGCCGATGAACTTCGAATAGGCAGGGATCTGTTTGGCGGAGAGACAACGGCGAACGCCCATGAAGGTTGCATCGATTTCGCTCTTGCTCTTGGGCTTTCGAAGATGCCGGACGGGCTTCAGGTGCCGGAATAGAGTGAGGCAACGTTCGAAGTATTTCTCCAAGGTAGGATCGTAAAGTGTGGCGATCACCCGTTTGTATCCCTCGATCAACGTTCTGTAATTTATTTCCGTCTTGAAGTTGAGAGACATGGCATTGGTTCCGATCGGTGTCTCCAGAAGCCGGTTCTCCGACTTCATTCGTTCGTACATGTCCGTGTTCTTCAGGGCGGTCAACAAGTAGATGGGGGCCACGGGAATTCCGGTCTCCTGGATAAATTCGATCTGGGCGTCGAATACGCCCTCGTCATCACTATCCAGACCCAAGATGAATCCGCCCTGGACCTGCATGCCATGCTGCTGGATTTTTCGAACGGCATTGAAGATGTAGTTCTCCTGCTGTTTGCTGGTGTTCTGCGGCTTCTTGGTCTTGAGCAAGGCCTTGGGGTTTGGGGTCTCGATGCCGACGAACACGGTATCGAAGCCGGCCTCGATCATGGCATCCATCAGCGCGTCCATTAGCGCGAGATTCGCGCTCGCTTCCGTAATCAGAGTGAACGGATATCCCCTGGCCTTCTGCCACTCGGTGATTGCCGGCAGCAGGTTCATCGCATCCCTCTTGTTGCCGATGAAGTTGTCGTCAACCAGAAAAACCGGGCCTCGCCATCCCAGTCGGTAGAGGGAATCAAGCTCCGCCACGACCTGTTCCGGCGACTTGGTGCGAGGCACGCGACCATAGAGCTTGATGATATCGCAGAATTCGCAGTCGAATGGACATCCCCGAGAGAACTGCACGCTCATCGTGGCGTAGTTATTCA
This sequence comes from Alphaproteobacteria bacterium, assembly GCA_022826345.1. Next base: position 59,054 of record JAJDVB010000085.1, on the reverse strand, counting down.
AATCGATAAGGTCGAAGCGGGGAACCGGCGTCTGGGTCACATCCGGCTTCCGCATTTCCCGATAGAATTTCTTGGCTGTGCTGTGTTCCAGGTCCCGAAGAAATTCCCCAAAGATCTCCTCGACCTCGCCCAACACGAAGTGGTCCACGCCTGCGATTTCCTCGTGAAACGTGGTGGGATGAGGCCCGCCGGCAACCACCGGAACGCCTTCTTGGTTGCAGCGCTCGATCACGGCGCGCAGCGACAAGTGTTGCGTGATCATCGTGGACGTGAACACAAGGTCCGCCCACTCTAGATCGGCGTCGTGCAGGGTACTCACGTTCATGTCCACCACGCGGAGCGCATAGCGCGGCGGAAACATCGCGGCGATGGTCAGCAGTCCCAGAGGCGGAAAGGTCGCCTTGACCCCCGACATCTCAAGCGCGTAGTCAGCCCCCCAGAAAGTTGGAGGCTGTTCCGGGTAGACCAGCAGGGCGTTCGGCACGACCGGATTCTCCTCTCCTCACACCTCAGTGGAGTGGGCCCTTGGGGCCTCTTCCAGACCATGAAGCATTCCCGGCTGCTCCATGGCTGCACTGGTCAAAGTGACAGTTTCCGAACGACCGTAATCCCAACGACGGGGCGCATCCTCAAGGTCGTCTGGACCCGTTGCAGGATCCCGAGCGCCGTCAAGCTACTCCAGATCGGAGGCGGCGGCCACAACCGGCCGTGCCTTGAGGCGCCTCCCAAGGCTTGGGACGGATAGTCCGGCGGCCACATCCACGATATCGAGAGCGCAGGAGCGATCTGAGGCACTGGTCCTGTTCGCCTGGCTGCCGACACTCATTGTCACGACCTACGTGCCGGCTGTATCCCTCTGGCTGCCGAACCTGGTCTTGGGCCGCTAAGCGCCGGAGGAAGAGACGTGAGAATCAGCGAGATCGTCACGACGCCGCTCTGGATTCCTTACAAGCAGCCCTATCACTGGGCCCAAGGCGTTACCCTCGGCGCCGGCGTGGTGTTGGTGGAGGTCCGTACCGACGAGGGCGTGACCGGCTACGGAGAATCGATCGCCACGCCCTCGGCTGACGGGATCTGCACCTATCTGTCTCTCGCGGCCGATGTCTGCATTGGCCGCAGCCCGTTCGAGAACGCTCGGCTGATGGGCGAGGCCTACCACACACTCTTCCAGTTGAAGGGCACCTGTAGCGCGCCGCGATTCGCGGGCCAGGTGCTGGCCGGGCTGGAGATGGCGCTCTGGGACGTCATGGGCAAGGCGGTGGGCCGTCCCGTCCATGAGCTGCTGGGCGGAAAGGTGCGGGACGAGGTTCACTACTTCGGCTTTCCCCAAGGCGAGACCGCCGAGGAGTTGGCCGCCCAGGCGGCAGGCTTTGCAGAAGCCGGTTGCGACGTGATTTACGTCAAGGTGGGCCGCGGCGACGCACTCGATGCGGAGATCGTGGCAAAGGTGCGGGACGCCATCGGGCCAGAGAAGCGCTTGAGGGTGGATCCCAACGAGCACTGGTCACCCGCACGGGCTGTCCGCATGATCCGCAAGCTCTCGGCGTTCGATATCGACCTCGTCGAGCAGCCGACGCATGCAGAGAGCATCGACTCGCTGGCGCAGGTGCGTGCCAGCAGCCGGGTCGCGATCGCGGCAGACCAAAGCGTCTTCACGCCGCAGGAAGCCTTTCATGCCTGTCGCCGGAACGCCGCCGATCTTATCGTCATCGGCCTGCATGAGACCGGCGGCCTGCGGCGCTTCTGCGAAGTCGCCCACGTCGCCGCGGCGGCGAATGTCGACGTCTGCATCCACGGTCTCTACGAGACCGGCATCACCACGGCGGCGGCGAACCAGGTAGCGGCGGTGACCCCCAACCTCGACGACGGCAACCAGTACATGATCGACTTGCTGGCCTGGGACGTCGTCAAGAGCCCCGACCTGACGCTGCAACGCGGCACGCTGCCCGTACTCGACGGGCCGGGACTGGGCTTCGAGCTCGACGAGGACGCCGTCGCCCGCGCCGCCCAAGCGTGGAGAGACAGCGACTGAGAGCGTCCACCCGCCGAAACGGTGTCCGCAACCAAGTCCTGCGCTGAGCGGAGCGGCTTCGCGGCCCTCCTTGGGTGGAGCGCTCCCTACGCCTCTCCGTCGTCGGCGTCTTCGTTGGCTGGCTCGGCCGCAGAGTCCTCCATCATCTTCCTGGTGTTCTCCCTGTCGAACACCGACACGGAAAGCATCAAGGCATCCTCATCGCCCAGGGCCGCGAACCCGTGCGGCATCAGGCTGTCGAAATGGACCGAGTCGCCCTGCTCCAGAACGGTCGGGCTGTAGGGCTCCATGTAGAACCGCACGCTGCCGCGCAGGATGTAGATGATTTCCTCGCCCGCATGGGTGCTCATGCTTGCCGGCTCGCTCCGTCCCGCCGGCACCCGAACCACCGCAGGCTGAAGCGCCTTCATGGCGATTTCACCGCTCAGGGCCTCATACGTGCCGAGCGGTGTCTCGTAGCGGACGCCCGCGTTGGCCCGCGTGATCGTCCGGGCGCCATGCGCGAACGTGTAGAAGCTCTCGCCCAGGAGCGCGAGGAGGTCGAGGCCGAGGCCGTCGGCAAGGCGGGTCAGCACGTCGAAGTTGGGGGATGACTGGTTGTTCTCGATCTTCGAGAGCGTCGAGATCGCGACGCCCGTCTTGGCGCTGACCGCCGCGAGGGTCAGGTTGTTGTTCTTTCTCAGGCGTTGCAGCGCCCTGCCGATGTTGTTCCGCTCGTGCCGCTCAGCCGCCATGGGAGCCTCGAGTCCGCTCGTGCCTCGTTGCGGAAACAGTACCACTGCCTCTCGTTGAAGCCAGCGGCCGTCGTTCGCCTCAACGGCGTGCCGACCCTCGTGCTATCTCGGTGCCCGCCCGATCAGCCCCGCGCCACCGGGGGGATGTAGTCCTCCAGGTCCTCCTCGCCGAAGTTCACGGTGCGGCCGAGCTCGGCGGAGCGGTAGAGCGCCATCAGGATCTCGGTCACGGCAAGCCCGTCGCGGAAGGTCTCGCTGGGCGTGGTTCCGGTGCGGAAGCACTCTACCATGTGGCGGTTCTCGCTGGTGTAGCCGTAGACGCCGGCCTCGTCCTCAAGCGCCGGCATCAGGCCCTGCTCGGCGTTCTGCTTCTCCACCAGGTCCTCGCCGGCCGCGCCCTTCACCGCGCGCGAGGTGAAGACCTTGAGTCCGGTGCCGAGGGAGGAGAATTCCATCGAGTACTCGGGCCCCAGCAGCTCGAGCTGGATGCGGAGCCCCGCGCCGACGTAGGCCCAGGACGTGGTGGTCTCGATCATCGCCTCGTTGCCGTCCGGGTCCTCCAGCACCAGGGTGCCGCGCGCGAAGTCCTCGGCGGGCCGGCGGCCGTAGTCGACCTCGCGCCCCATCTCCCGCTTGAGCCGGCGCACATAGGCAGGCCGGGTCCACTTGAGGTTCGCGATGGTGGCGTTGGCGCTCACCACCTTGAGCGTATCCCGCGCCTCGCCCGGCGCGGTCAGCATGTGGCGCGCGACCTCCACCGAGTGGCACATCATGTCCGACAGCACGCCGCCGCCCTGCTTTTCGCCCTGCCAGAACCAGGGCATGTGCGGGCCGGAATGCTCCTCCGCCGCGCGCGCGAGATAGGGCCGGTCGGTGAGCGGCACGGCGCGGCGCCAGATGATCTCCTTGCCGCGCTCGACCGCCGTCGAGAACACCTGGTTCTCCAGGTAGCCGGTGGCGAGCCTTGCGTCCTCTGCCAGCGAGACCATGGCGCGGGCCTCGGCGAGGTTGCGTGCGAGCGGCTTCTCGCAGGCGACGCCTCTGAGCCGCTTGCCGCCCTTCACCGCCTTGTGGATCGCTTCCATGGTGGCGACGCGGGTGTCGTTGGGCGAGAGGATCCAGAGTGCGTCCACGTCCTTGGCATGGATCAGCTTGTCGAGGGAGGTATGGGCCGTGCAGGGGCCGAGGCCAAGCTCGTCGGCGCGCGCGGCCAACGCGCTGCGGCTCTCCTTCGTCGGGCTGTAGACCCCGGTGATCGCGCAGTTGCGCACGCCGGTGAAGGATTCGAGGTGGAAGCGGGCGATGAAACCCGCGCCGATCATCCCGATACGCAGCGTCTTCAGCGGCTTGCGCTGGGCCATGGTCTCTTCCTCCCCTGCAACGGATGCGCGCCAACATTATGGCGTCTCCTGCCGAGACACCACACCACGGCTCACACGCCGGCGCAGACCATGACCCCGGCGCGATATCCGGGCTAGAGTGGGGCGCGCGAAGGGGAGGGAGCCTGCTCTCGGGAGGCGGAGCCATGGAACTCGGCATGCTCATGATGCCGCTGCACCGGCCCGAGCGGCCGTTCCTCACGGTGCTGCGCGAGGACCAGGAGGCGATCGTGCTCGCGGACGAGCTGGGCTTCTCGGAGGTCTATGTCGGCGAGCACTACTCCAACAAGCCGGAGCAGATCACCTCGCCCTTCATCTTCCTCGCGACCCTGATCGAGCGCACCGAGCGGATCAAGTTCGGCACCGGCGTCATCAACCTGCCGCAGCAGCATCCGGCGATCGTCGCGGCTCACGCCGCGATGTTCGATCAGCTCGCGCAAGGCCGATTCATCTTCGGCATCGGACCCGGCGGCTCGCCCGGCGACTTCGAGATGTTCAAGCTGGACAACCCGCCGGACCGGCCCAGGATGATGCAGGAATCGATCGAGACGATCCTGAAGATCTGGTCGCAGGAGCCGCCCTACGAGTTCCCCGGCGGCTACTGGGATTTTCGGATCAAGGACGCCTACCGCAGCGATCTCGGCGTCGGCGTCATGGCCCGCCCCTACCAGACGCCGCACCCGCCCATCGCCGTCTCGATCATGAGCCCGCGCTCCGGCAGCGCGCGCACCGCCGGCGAACACGGCTGGATCCCGATCTCTGCGAACTTCACCCCGGCCTGCCACGTCAAGACCCACTGGGAGGCCTATGCCGAGGGCTGTGCAGAGGCGGGACGCGGGCCTGACCCTGCGATCTGGCGCGCAGCCCGCAGCATCCTCGTGACCGAGAGCGACACGGAAGCCGAGGACTACCTGGCGGACCCCGACAACGCGCTCGCCTTCTACTTCGACTACCTGCGGACGGTGCTGCTGGATGCCGATTTCGGTGCGCTGCTCAAGGACGACCCTGCCATGTCGGACGAAGCGATCACCACCCGGTACATGCTGGATTCGATGGTGGTGGCCGGCAGCCCCCGCACCGTGACCCAAAAGCTGGTGGCCTTCCGCGAGGAGGTCGGCGACTTCGGCACGCTGATCGCGACCGCGCACGACTGGGACGACGAAGCCCGCTGGCGGCGCTCTATGCGCCTGCTCGCCGACGAGGTCGTGCCTCACCTGTAGCGGGGAAATGCGATGCCGAAGCCTGACTACGATCTCGTGATACGCGGCGGCACCGTCGTCACGGCGGCCGACACGGTCGCCTGCGACGTCGGCATCCGCGACGGCCGCGTCGCAGCACTGGCGGACGGCCTGAGTGCCGGTGCCGACGAAATCGACGCGGCCGGCAAGCTCGTGCTGCCGGGTGGGGTCGATAGCCACTGCCACATCGACCAGCCGTCGTCGATGGGCGCCACCACGGCGGACGACTTCCGCTCCGGCTCCATCTCGGCCGCCTGCGGCGGCACCACCTGCATCATCCCCTTTGCGGCCCAGCACCGGGGGCAGTCGCTCCGCGCCGTGGTCGAGGACTATCACGCCCGCGCCCGCGGCAAGGCCGTGATCGATTACGCTTTTCACCTCATCGTCTCGGACCCCACCGAGCAGGTGCTGGGGCAGGAGCTGCCGGCGCTGATCAAGGACGGCTACACCTCGTTCAAAATCTACATGACCTACGACGCGCTCAAGCTGGACGACCGCCAGATCCTCGACGTGCTCGCGGCGGCGCGGCGCGAGGGCGCGATGGTGATGGTCCACGCCGAGAACCACGACGTCATCGCCTGGCTCACCGAGCGCCTGATCGGCGCCGGCCGCTCGGCCCCGCAGTTCCACGCGGTCGCCCACGCGGCGGCAGCCGAGCGCGAGGCCACCCACCGGGCGATCACCCTCGCCGAGATCGTCGACCTGCCGATCCTGATCGTGCATGTCTCCGCCCGCGCGGCGATCGAGGAAATCCGCGCTGCCAAGGCACGGGGGCTCCGGCTCTATGCCGAGACCTGCCCGCAATATCTCTTCCTGACCGCCGCCGACCTCGACCGCGAGGGCTTCGAGGGCGCCAAGTACGTGTGCAGCCCGCCGCCCCGCGACAAAGCGAACCAGGAGCACGTCTGGCGCGGACTGGAGAGCGGCCTGTTCGACGTCTTCTCCTCCGATCACGCGCCCTACCGTTACGACGATCCGGAAGGCAAGCAGATGCACGGCAAGGGCGCGCCCTTCAACAGGATCGCGAACGGCGTGCCGGGGCTCGAAATCCGCCTGCCGATGCTGTTCTCCGCCGGCGTCGGCAGCGGGCGCATCGGCCTCAATCGCTTCGTCGATCTGTGCTGCACCCGGCCGGCGAAGCTCTACGGCCTTTATCCGCGCAAGGGCAGCATTGCGGTGGGCGGCGACGCCGACATCGCCATCTGGGACCCTGAGCGGACGGTGACGATCTCGCAGGGCATGCTGCACGACAACCTCGACTACACGCCCTACGAAGGCCGCGTCGTCACCGGCTGGCCCGTGACCACCCTCTCCCGCGGCACGGTGGTCTGGGACGACGGCGCGGTGCTGGGCGAGCCGGGCCGCGGCGAATTCCTGCGCTGCGACCTGCCCGCGGCAGCGCATCCGCTCGACCGGCGGGTCCACGGCTTCGCGCCCGAGAGCGGCGACTACGACGCCCCGTGGGCGAGAGAGGGAGAAGCATGAGCCGGATCGTCACCGTCGCGGCCGCCCAGCTCGGCCCCATCGCCCGGGACGAGTCGCGTGCGAGCGTCGTCGCGCGAATGATCGCCTTGATGCGCGAGGCGGCGGGGCGGGGCGCCGACCTCGTGGTCTATCCGGAGCTCGCGCTGACCACGTTCTTCCCGCGCTGGCTGCTCGACGACGCCGAAGTGGACTCGTTCTTCGAGGCGGAGATGCCCGGTCCCGAGACCCGGCCGCTCTTCGAGGAAGCCACTTCCCTCGGCGTCGCCTTCCACCTCGGCTATGCCGAGCTCGCGCGGGAGGAGGGGGAAACCCGCCGCTTCAATACCGCCATCCTGGTGGACGAGACTGGCGGCATCGTCGGCAAGTACCGCAAGGTCCACCTGCCCGGCCACGCCGAGCACGAGCCCGAGCGCGAATTCCAACACCTGGAGAAGCGCTATTTCGAGGTGGGCAATCTCGGCTTCCCGGTGTGGGAGGCGCTGGGCGGCCGCATCGGCATGCTGATCTGCAACGACCGGCGCTGGCCCGAGGCGTTCCGCGTGCTCGGCCTGCAGGGCGTCGAGCTGGTGCTGATCGGCTACAACACGCCGGCGCTCAACGGCCTCGCCTTCGAGCCGCCGCACCGCCGCGCCTTCCACAATCACCTCACCATGCAGGCCGGCGTCTATCAGAACGGGGCCTGGGTGGTGGGCGTCGCCAAGGCAGGCCGTGAGGAGGGTGTGGACATGCTGGGCGGCAGCGCCGTCGTCTCGCCCAACGGCGAGATCGTGGCGCAGGCCCGCTCGGTGGGCGACGAGGTCATCGTCGCCGCCTGCGACCTCGACGACGGCGCTTTCCTCAAGTCCACCACCTTCGACTTTGCGGCCCACCGCCGCACCGAGCATTACGGCCTGATCGTCGAGACCACGGGCCTCGTGCCGCCACGCGGGAAGGCGCAGTGAGCGCCCGCATCCTCGTCATCAACCCCAACAGCAGCGCGACGGTGACCGACGGCATCGCCCGCGCCCTGGACGGCTTTCGCGTAGACGGCGGCCCCGCCATCGACTGCATGACGCTCCCCGAAGGCCCGCCCGGCATCGAGACTCAGCGCCATGTCGACGAAGTGGTGGCGCCGCTCTGCCGTGCGATCGAGCGGGAGCGCGCGGATGCCTTCGTCATCGCCTGCTTCTCCGACCCCGGTCTCCATGCCGCGCGGGAGGCGACCGACACGCCGGTCTTCGGCATCGCGCAATGCGGCATCCTGGCGGCGCTCGCGCGGGGCGAGCGCTTCGGCATCGTTGCGATCCTCGAGACGTCGATCCCGCGCCACCGGCGCTATGTGGCGTCGCTGGGCTTAAGCGCGCGCATGGCGGGCGAGCGCGCCATCGGCCTCGGCGTTACCCAGCTCGCGCAGGAAGAGACTGTCGCTTCGCGCATGACGCACGCGGCCGAGCAGCTCCGCGACGAGGACGGAGCGGACGTGATCGTGCTCGGCTGCGCCGGCATGGCGCGCTGCCGGGCGCCCCTCGAAGCGCACCTCGGCTGCCCCGTCATCGACCCCTCGCAGGCCGCAGTCGGCATGGCCATCGCGATGCTCCGCAGCGCTCCCCAACTTATCATTTGACATCGTATAACATGTGACATTACATACGATGCGATATGTGTTGGATACCAACGTCGTGGTTACGGGTCTGCGCAGCCCGAGCGGTGCCTCCGCAGCACTCATCGACCATGCCTTGAGTGAAAGGTTCACGCTCTTGCTGTCCGTGGCTCTGACGTTGGAATACGAGGCGGTCTGTCGCGATCCCGCGCAGCGTATCGCGTCGGGATTGAGCGAGGAGGAGGTATCGACCATCGTCTCGGCGCTTTGTGCGGTGTGCGAGCCGGTCGATGCGCACTATCTGTGGCGCCCGCAGTTTCGCGACCCTGCCGACGAGATGGTGTTCGAGACTGCCGTGAACGGGAGAGCCGACGCTCTGGTGACGTTCAACCGGAAGGATTTCGGCAACGTACCGGCGCAGTTCGGAATCGCGCTGCAGACGCCCCGGGAGGCCTTGAGGAGCTTGTGATGGCGAAGAAGGAGACCAGCACCTACCCGCTGCGGCTGCCCAAGTCCTTGAAGGAGGCCGCCGCGCACATCGCTAGGGAAGATGGCACCAGCTTCAACCAATTCGTGGCGACCGCTGTCGCCGAGAAGGTTTCCGCCATGAAAACCGCCGATTTCTTCGCCGCCCGAAAAGCCGACGCCGATATCGAGGCGGCGCGCCGCCTGCTGCGCAGGGATGGCGGCCAGCCGCCGGAGCCCGAGGACCGGTTGCCATAATCGGAGTGAGAAATCCGGAGTATCACGAAAATTTGACGGCGACTCCCGAAGACTGGCAGCATACGAATCGCGAGTAAGTGCATACATCCTGTCAGAGGACGCAGGATGTTTGATGGAAGAATGGCGGTGGCCTCCAAGGTCGCTGAACAGGCTGTGGCCGACGCGACACCATCGGCTCGCCCGCATGGGCCGGAACTGCCGGACATGTCCGGCAGCTACGGCCGCTATATCTCTTCGGGCCTCTACGACCGGCGTTACCCGCGTCCGAACCGGCGCACGCTGCGCAAGATGAAACGTTGCCTGGTCGCCGGCGGCCGGTTTCTCGACGTCGGCGCCGGCACCGGGCGCTACACCTTGCCGCTCCTTCAAATGAACGGGACGCGCTGCGTGGCCCACGACATCAGCCCGGTCGCCCGCGAGACGCTGGCGAAACGCCTGCGCGGCTTCGTGAGCGACGAACGCCTGGTCATCCGGGGCGACGACCCCGACGACCTTGCCGCCGAGCTGCCGCAGGCCTTCGACCTCGCGTTGTTGGCGTTCGGCGTGCTGGCGCATGTCGCCCGGCGCAAAGAACGCCTGCGCCTGCTGCGGGCGATCCGCACCATGCTGAAGGCCGAAGGCACCCTGATCCTCAGCGTGCCGAACGCGAAGCGCCGGTTCCGCGCCGAGCAGCGCGATGCGGAGCCTCTGGTGCGCGAGGGCAAACTTGAGCCGGGCGACGTCCTCTACGAGCGCAATCAGGCCGACGGTAAGATTCGCCTGTTCTACCACCTCTATACGCTCGACGAAGTGCACCGCGACCTTTCGGAGACTGGTTTCCGGGTGGCGAGCGTCGAGGCCGAGAGCCTGCTGTCCGAGCGGAAGGTCGTCAGTTCCCGGCCGATCGGGTGGCTCGACGCGCTGGCCTGCCGGTTCGCGCCGACGGAACTCGGTTACGATCTTCTGGCCGTCGCCCGGCCAAAGACCGCAGGCGACGTATAAAATTTTTTCATATCTCTCCCAGAAAAAATCTATTGGCAATTATCCTCCGGCGGTACCATCTGTGAGTTGCCGCCCACCGGCCGATCTTGCGCAGACTTGGCGGAACGAGCGTCCAACGGTTCCGCCAGGAACGGATCGCAAGGCAAGTACCGGCCGGGAGGGGCGGGACCGGGTCCCTCCCTGCCCGCAGTTCCCGCCCCTTGGCCGCCGGCGACGGCCCTCGCTGCCGCCGGCGGCCAACGGCGGCCACGCTTTCAACAATGATCCGCCTGCGCAATAACCAGCAAGTCGTGCCGCAGTCGCGGCCTGCATCGACGGTGTAGAGCACATGCGTCCTCCGGGGCGGCGTCTCGGGATTCAGCAGGATTTGATTTTTGGGCGGCCTATTCCGGTCTACTCCGGCCCAAAGTGGTCCAAGGTGGACCAAGGCGGCGACCGTCCTTCATTGCAACGCCGACAACGGCGCAGGCCCCCCGAACCTGCTTCCGCCTGTCGTCATCCGCTCGATTTCGAGCTGAGTAATCCTGTCCTGCATGGCGCGATGTTGGCGCGTGTGCCACGCGCCGTACATCGCACCATGGTCCGGTGACTCTGACGGGTAGGGACTCAGCGCAGGAACGTGGCGAGAAGTCCCGCTCAGACACCGCCTTCGCCCAGGTCCTCAGCCAGAGCGGCGCGGGTCTCCTCCGGCATGACGGCGAGGTGGCCATAAGCCGGGTGCTCGACGCCGAGCAGCACGCGCGTCCCCGGCGTGCAGAACCGCGTGACTTCCACCGGCTGGAAGGGGAAGTGCAAGAAATGGATTGAGGAGGTCTTGCCGTCCTCGGTCGTCCGCGCGACCTCGTCCTCGATGGGCTCGGCGGCGACGGCGGTCCCACCGACCTCCAGCTTGATGGCGTCTTCGATGCCCGCCAGGCGGTAGAGCTCCCGCTCTCTGCGCGCGGGATCGTCGATCTCCAGCATCAACGTCGCGATCAGGGCGTCGCCGCGTGGAACTAGTGGGTTGTAGGCCTCCAGCTCGCCCGCGATCTGCTCCTCCCCGCCGCGCTCGATATGGAGCATCTCGTGGACCTGCATCCACATGGTCTCGAAGCACTCGAAATGGAAGGTGGCGAAGGGGCCGACGGCGAGCCTGCGCTTGCGCTTCAGGGCCGTGATGGCGGCGCGGCGTTCGTTGCGGACCTTGGCGTAATCCGCCATGTCCATGATGTCGGCGCGGGTCAGCGCGCGGCGCGGTTGGCTCATCGTCTCAGGCGAGGCCGTAGGCGCGGGCCAGCAGCTCGATCGGGTGATGGGCGCGTCCGGCAGTGGGTGCACCGGCGCCGGGATCGCCGTCCTTGGCCGCTTGGCGGGCCATTCCGTTCACGATGTGGGCACCGGCGAGCGGGCATTCCGACGCGAGATAGGGGTTTGCCGCCTCGCGTGCGCGGCGCGCGGTGGTCCGGCCGACCTTCAGCGCGGTCTCGTGAAAGCCCTTGGTGACGCCGATGGAGCCGCCGTGGCCGGAGCAGCGCTCGATGATGGAGACCTCGGTGTCCGGCACGAGGGCCAACATGTCCGCCGACTTGCGCCCGACGTTCTGGGCCCGCTCGTGGCACGGCAGATGCAGCGTCACGGCGCCGTCGAGAGGGGCCATACCCGGCGAAAGCCCCTCCTCGCGCGAGATGCCGACGACGTATTCGCAAATGTCGTAGCTGTGCTCGGCCAGCCGTTTGACCGCCGGGTCGTCCGGCAGGATCAGCGGCCATTCGAGCTTGAGCATGAGCGCGCAGCTCGCCACCAGCGCGATCACGTCGTAGCCCTTGTCGATCCACTCGCCGAGTGCCGCTGCCACATGCCGCGCATTGTCGGCGACGCGCTCGATATCGCCCTCTTCCAGCTGCGGCATGCCGCAGCAGCGGGGATAGACGACGGCGGTCTCGACGCCGTTGTGCGCCAGCACCTTGCGGGCCGCTGCGCCGACCTCGGGCTGGTTGTAGTTGGCGAAGCAGGTCGCGTAGATCACCGCCTTGCGGCCGTTGGCCGGCGCCTGCCGGTTGACCGCCGGCCCTCCCTTGGCCGCACGGTCGAGCATGGTGCGGCGGTGGTAGCGCGGCAGCGGCGCCTCCTTGTGGACGCCGGCGACCGCCTGCATCAGCGGCCGGGTGAGGCGGTTGTCCTGGGCCGAGCCCCAGTTCATGACCGGCGCGACGGTGCGGGCGAGGCGGCCGTTGCGGTCGGTCTCCGCGAGGCGTTTGGACGCGGTGGTATGGCGCCGGCCCGCCCGGCGGTCGGCGGCGCGGTGGCGCAGCATGAGATGGGGAAAATCGACGTCCCACTCGTGCGGCGGCGTGTAGGGGCACATGGTCATGAAACACATGTCGCAGAGCGTGCAGGCGTCCACGACCGACTTGAAGCCGGACGAATTGACGGAATCGAGCTCGCCCGTCTCTGACTCGTCGATCAGGTCGAAAAGCCGCGGGAAGGAATCGCACAGGCTGAAGCATCGCCTGCAGCCATGGCAGATGTCGAAGACCCGGCGCGTCTCCCGCTCCAGGGCTTCGCCGTCGTAGAATTCGGGGTTGCGCCAGTCTATCGGATGGCGGAAGGGCGCACCCTCGTCTGCCATCAGGGCGGCGGTGTTACCGGCACGAACCGCAGAGCCGGTTACCCGGCCCCGCGCTGTCGAAGAGACGGCCGCAGCGCAGGCAGCGGCGTTGACTCTCTTGCGCCTCCAGGCGATCAAGCTCCGCGAGTTCGTCGGTGAGCGAGATCATCCCCGGTCCGCGATCCACATTCCTGGCGGCTTCACGCCGCGCATCCCATTTTGTCCGTCGTTGAGGCGCGAGCGACATCGTTTGGCGCGAATTCCCTGGCGAGGTTGTCGGTGGGTAGTCCGGTAGGACCATTGTAGCGGAACTCGGCGCTCGATCTAAGCCAAATCTTCATATCGAACGCCCAAAAAAGGCACTCCAGCCGGCCGCGGGGGCTATTCGGCCGCCTCGGTGCTGCCGGCAGGCGTGCGGAAGGCCGGCATGACCGCCTCGGCGAAGAGCTGCAGGCTCCGTAGCAGGTTCGCCTCGCCGTAATAGGGTGGGTAGTGAAGCAACAGGGAGTCAAGGCCGGTCGCAGCGCGCAGCGCCCGGATGCGGGCGATCACGGTCTCCGGCGAGCCGTGGATCAAGGTGGTCTCCAGCAGCGTGTCGTAGTCGAACGACGCGGCGCTTTCCTTCTCCGAGACCTTGCCGAGATAGCCTGCGGCCTTCTTGCCCAGGAACGCCTTGAGGTGGCGGACGATGCCGGCCTCGCTTTCTTCCCTGGCCTTGGCGTCGGTCTCGGCCACGTAAACCCAGCGGGCGATGTTGACCGAGCCGAAGGCGGGATTGGCGTCCCACGGCGCCGGCGCGTCCGCCATCGCCTCGCGATAGAGGGCGATCTGTCCGGCGAGGGTCTCGAACGAAGGCAGGGTGGAGAGCATCAGGCCGAAGCCGTGGCGTGCTGCGATCTCGATGGAGCGCGTGGTGCCGGCGGCCATGTAGAACGGCGGATGCGGCTGCTGCACGCTCACCGGGTAGATCTCGTAGTCGCCCCCGACCTGGTGCTGAAAGTGGGTGCCCTCGTGGCTGACCTTCCGCGTATGGAAGGCATCCAGAATCAAGGGGATGGCCTCTTCCTGGATGTCGTGGCGGACGTCGAACGGGATGCCGAAGCCCTCGTACTCGTAGGGCCGGTAGCCGGAGCCCAAGCCGAGGCTCAGCCGCCCGTCGCTCAGAATGTCCACGAAAGCCGCGTTCTCGACGATCCGCATCGGGTTGTGCAGCGGCAGCGTCATCACCGCCGTGCCGAGCCCGATGCGGCTGGTCTTGGGCGCCAGATAGCCCAGGTAGACGAAGGGGTCCGGCAGCACGCCGTACTGGTTGGAAAAGTGGTGCTCGGCGATCCAGGCGGTGTCGTAGCCCAGCCGGTCCGCCTCAATGATCTCGCGGGTCACCCGCGCGTGTACGGCGCGGTGCGGGTAAGGCTCCACGTCGAGATTGGGCTGCGAGGTAACGAGAACGCCGAACTTCATTCTTTTCTCCACGGGCCGCCCCCGAGGGTAGCGGCTCCTATTCGCTGTAGATTGTCCACGCGCCGTCTTCTCCGGTCAGAAGACCTTCGCCCGGCGGAATCTCGTCCGGATCGTCCTTCCACTTGCTGGGATGGAGCGGCTCGCCACAGGCCGCGAGCCCGACGACCGTCGCGACGGCCGGGACCGAAACGACGAGCACGGCAGTGCGGCGCAAGCGCGCCTTCACCCGGCGCAGGGGGCGCAATGTCGTTTTCATGCTTTGCTATTCCGCAGCGCCTTCGACCGGTGCCTCGACGCGCGCCCTGAGGTCGCCCAGCAGGCCGTCGATTCCCTTGCGGTTGACGACCGAGGCGAACTCGACCCGGTGGGTATGCAGCATGCTGATACCTTCGACGCTCACGTCGATGACCTTGTAGCCCTCGTCGCGCTTGCGCACGCGGAAGTCGACCCCGATGGGATCACCGCCGGCGGGCCGCACGATCTGCGCCCGCACGATCTTGTCGCCGCTCTCGTCATTGATTACCGAGCGCGCCGTGAACGTCTCGCCGCCATAGGAATCGAACCGGCTGGCGTATACGCGCACGATGAAGTCGACGAAGATTCTCCGGTATTCCTTGCGCTGTTCCTTGCTCGCCGTCTTCCAGTGACGCCCGAGCACGAAGCGGCTGACGATCGGAATGTCGAAGCCTTCCACCATGACCACACGGAAGGCGGCCTCCCGCTCCTCGAACGTCGTGTTGGCCTTGTCCTTCAGGACGGCGATCGCCTGGTCCCCAAGACTCTGAATGAACGTGAGCGCCGGGTCGTCGGCTGCTGCGGCGCGCTGCGCGCCGAGCGCGGATAGCAATACGGCCGCAGCGAGGGCGACGGCCGCAAGAGAGCGTCGAGAGATGAGAATGCTCATGGGATGTCTCCCGTGTCTCATCCAGGTGTGCCGCGCGGCGTGCTTTTCCCCGGATCACTCCTCATCGAAGTCCTCGTCGAAATCTTCATCGAAGTCGAAGTCGGGGATCTCCATCACGGGCGGCGGCGCACCGTCCCTGATCTCCGTGGCCCGATACTGCCGGTATAGCTCACGCAATGCAGCATAAAAGTCGACCGAGGTGCGTTCCAGCGTTTCCAGTTCTTCGAGGTACTGGGCGCGCTGAGAGACGCCGCTCGTAACGCCGCGAGCGAGCCCGGCCTCGGTCGGCAGGAGATAGCCGAAGGGATCGGCAATCCAATCGACCCCAAAGGCCGCCGCGTCGCGGGGATTGGTCGGCCCCAGCAGCGGCAGCATCAGGAACGGCTCGCCGCCAATGCCCCATGCCGCGAGCGTCTGCCCGAAATCCTCCGGCGTGCGCTCGTATCCCCACTCCGAGGCCACATCGAAGATGCCGCCGACGCCGATCGTGGTGTTGACCGTGAAGCGCATGAGTGTCGAGCCCGCCCGTTCGAACTTGCCCTGGGCCGCGTTGTTCACCAGGTTGAGTGGCTCACTCAGATTGCCGAGAACGTTGGCAATTCTATGGCGCACTTCATTTGGAAGGATGAACACGTAGGCCTCGGCGATCGGCTTCAACAGGAAGCGGTCGATCGTCTGGTTGACCTCGAATATCGCCCGGTTGAAGTCTTCGAGCGGATCATTTGCGTCGAAGGGGTCCTGAGCGCGGCCGTCTGCGGCGACACAGAGCAGCGCGCCGGCGAGCAGCAGGATCGCCAGAAGGCGCTGCGGGGCGGCGAGTAGGCCGATGGTTCGGCGCGGAGCGGGCTGTCGCGGAAGGCTCTCGCTCATGCCGGCGGTCAGTCGTCCTCCTTCGCTGCGGCGAGCACGTCGTCGGCCAGCCGCCCGGTGAGCTCCTGCAGGCGGTCGAACTGAGCTTCGAACGTGCCGACGCCCAGGGTGAGAGAGCGCAGCTCGATGATCAGGTCGTGCATCTCCGCCTGCGGCATCTGGCTCGTCACCTCGTCCCAGCCGGACCAGTCCTCGCGCGCCTGGAACCCCAGCACCTGGCCGCGGCGGCCGGTCACGAGGCGCTGAACGTTCGGCGTGAACTCGCTCGGTATCGAGATCCTGACTTCGCAGATGGGCTCCAGCAGCACCGGGTTGCACTTGGGCAGCGCCTCGGCCATCGCCATGCGGCCGGCGGTCTTGAAGGCCATCTCCGAGCTGTCGACGGAATGGTGCTTGCCGTCGGTCAACGTTACCGAGACGTCGACGACAGGGAAGCCCAGCGGCCCGCTGGTCAGATAGTCGCGCACGCCGGCCTCCACCGCAGGGATATACTGGCGCGGTACGGCGCCGCCCACGACTTTGTCCTGAAACTCGAAGCCGGTGCCGCGCGGCAGCGGCTTCACGTCGATGTGCACATCGCCGAACTGGCCATGACCGCCGGTCTGCTTCTTGTAGCGCGCATGCTGGGAGACAGGCTTTCGGATCGCCTCCTTGTAGGCGACCTTCGGCCGCTCGATCTGCAGGCTGAGCCCGTACTTGCCGGCGAGGCGATCGAGCGCGACCTTCAGGTGCATCTCGCCCTGGCCCCAGAGCACCGCCTCCTGGGTATCGGGATTGGGCTGGAAGCTGAGCGACGGGTCTTCCTGGGCCAGGCGGCTCATCGCGCCCGATACCTTGACCTCGTCCTCCCGCCGGCTGGCCCGCACGGCATAGGCATAGACCGAGGACGGCAGGTGCGCCCGCGGCATGGGCTCGACCTCGGGCCCGTCGGCGGGAGCGACGGTATCGCCAGTGCTGATGGACTCCAGCCGCCCGAGTCCGACGATCTCGCCGGCTTGCGCTTTGTCGATCTTGTTCTGCTGCTGGCCCTGCATCCGGTACATCCCGCCGATGCGCTGGCCGTCGTTGAGCGTCATGCCGTCTTCGATGGTTCCCGCCCAGACCCGTGCGAGCGAGACCTTGCCGCCGTGCTGGGTCATGTAGGTCTTGACGACCTGAGCAACGGAGGCGCTGTCGGTGCCGGCCGGCAGCCGCCGCGCCGCGAGCGCGTCGCCGGGCGCGAAGTCGATCAGCGATTCCAGCAGGCGGCGCACGCCCCAGTCCCGCTCCGCGGACCCCATCATCACAGGCACCACAGCTGCATCCGCCAATACGCCGCGCAGATAGGTCTGAATCTCCTCGGGCTCGGGAATTTCGTCCTCCAGCAGGCGTTCCAGGAGCGTGTCGTCGAAGTCCGCCAGGCTCTCGAGCAGTTGCGTGCGCGCGTCCTCCTGGCGCTCCGAAACCTCTTCCGGCGCGTCGACGCCAACGGCGCCTTCCTGGTCGCGGTACTCGTAAGCCTTGCCGGTAATCAGGTCGACATAGCCCTTGACGCTGTCGCCGTCGCGGATCGCGACTTGGCAGGGCACCAGCGGCCGGTCGCTGACCGGCTGCACCGCCTCGATCAACTCCGCGACCCGCACCGCGGTCTCGTCCATCCTGTTGGTGAACACGACGTGCGGAATCTCGTGCTGGGCCAAGTACTTGAAGAGCCGCCCCATGGTCCAGACCCGGTTCGTGTCGGGCGTGCAGACGATGACGGCGAGATCGACGCCCATGAGCGCATTGGCGGTCTCGGCAAAGAACTCGATCGAGCCCGGACAATCCAGGACGGTAAAGCTGCGGTCCCGGTACTCGAAAGAGGCGGCGTTGACCTCCACGCTCGACTGGCGCCCGCGCGCCTCGTCGGACCAGTCGCCCACCGTGTTGCCGTCCGTGACCTTGCCCTTGCGGCCGATTGCACCGGCCACGAACAGCATGCTTTCCAGTAGCGTGGTCTTGCCGCTCGTATAGGGGCCGACAAGCGCAATGTTCAGCGCCCCGGTCGAATCGCTCATGCTATCTCCCTTTACCCAGAACCGCGCCGGCGGGCTTCCTCCCGCGGTCGCGGGGCCGGCATGTTTCCAGTGCCTCGGCCGGATTGCAACCGCGATTAGCGCTGGCTTCGCAACAAGGGCGCGGGGCAGCCGGCCCAGTCTGGCGTGGGCAGGGTGGGGCGGCTATGGTGCCCCGGTTCAGGCTGCGGGGGCGGGTTTCGGTTGAGCATCTGGGGCAAGATCATCGGCGGTGCCGCGGGGTTCGCGCTGGGCGGCCCCATCGGTGCGATTCTCGGCGTGGCCGCCGGCCATTTCGTGGACCGCATGGCCACCGGCCGCCGCGTCCGGCGCATCGGCGCGGGCGATCAGGAGACCAAGCAGGCTGCAGTCTCGATCGCGCTCGTGGTGCTCGCCGCGAAGATGGCGAAGGCCGACGGCCGTGTCACCCGCGAGGAGATCGACGCGTTCAAGCGGGTCTTCGCCGTTCCCCAAGCCCATGCTGCCGCGATCGGGCGGATCTGGGACGAGGCGCGGCGCGAGGCGACCGGCTTCGAGCCCTACGCAGAGCAGATCGTGCAGATATTCCCGCACGACACCACCATGCGGGAGGAAATGCTCGGCGCGCTCTTCCAGATCGCCATGGCCGATGGCGAGCTGCACGAAGGGGAGCGCGCCTACCTTACCCGTGTCGCCCAGATCTTCGGCTTCGACGAGCGCAGCTTCGCGCAGATCATGTCGCGCCACATGGGTGGCGGCGAGGCCGACCCCTACCAGGTGCTGGGCGTCGAGCCTAGCGCCTCGGACGACGAGATCAAGCAGACCTACCGCCGGCTGATCCGCGAGCATCACCCCGACAAGCTCATCGCCGAGGGCATGCCGGAGGAGATGGTCCAGGTCGCCAACGAGCAGATGGCCGCGATCAACGCGGCCTATGACAGGATCGCCAAGCTTCGCGGGTTGCGCTGACCGCGCTTACCACGCGCTGAGCGCGCCCGCGCCGCCGTTGTTCCCGCTTCCGCAGCGCCCGCCGCCCAATGCCACCGAGTCATATTGCGATCGCGCTCGGCACGGCTCTGCTTTGGGGCTTCGGCTTCGTGACCAGCAAGTACGGCGCGGACCACATGCCGCCGCTGTTCTTCCTGGCGCTGCGCTTCACGCTGATGGCGCTGATGCTGCTCTGGTTCGTGCGCCCGCCTGCCGGCCGCTGGCTCGCCGTGAGCCTCTTCGCGCTGACCATGGGCGCCGGCCACTTCGGCCTGTTTTACGTCGCGCTCAACATCGGGGTGGAGGCCTCGACGGCGGCGATCATCTGGCTCACGCAGGTGCCCCTCAGCGCCCTGCTGGCGGGGATATTCCTGCGCGAGCGTCCGGGCTGGATGGCGCTCCTGGGCATCGCCATCGCGTTCGGCGGCGCCGTGCTGCTGGTGGGCGAGCCGCGCCATACCGGCAATGCGCTCGGGATCGCGCTCATGTTCGGCTCCAGCATTGCATGGGCAATCGCCAACGTGCAGGTCAAGCGCCTCACCGATATCTCCCCCCTGGCGCTGAACGGCTGGATGTCGGCGATCTCCGCCCTGCTCCTGTTCCCGCTCTCCTTCGCCCTGGAGGAGGGGCAGATCGCGAGCCTGCTGCAGCCCGACTGGCGTCTGCACGGCTCTCTGGTCTATCAGGTCGTGGGCTCGACCCTGCTGGCATACTGGGCCTGGTACTACCTGCTCGCGCACAACAAGGTGGCAACGGTGGCCGGCTTCATGCTGCTGGTGCCGGTGGTGGGCGTGATCTTCGGCGTCTTCCTCCTGGGCGATCCGATCACCTGGCAGACCCTTGTGGGCGGCGCGATCATCGTCTCCGGCGTTGCCCTCATCGTCCTCAAGCGGGCACCGGAGCCTGCGGTGACGAGCCGGTGACGCCACAGCCGGTGCAAGCCGCGGCGAGGGAGATCGGAGCGTGAGCGAAGAGCGTGTCGCCGGGCGTGCCGTAGTCGACAGGCCTTCGCCCAACTGGGACGAGCGGCTAGCGGACGCGGGCCCGGTCGATACGCTGGTGCTGCACTATACCGGCATGGTCTCGGCCGAGGCCGCGCTCGCACGCATGACGGACGCTCGGGCCAAGGTCAGCGCGCACTGGTGCGTCGGCGAGGACGGCACCCTCTGGCGGCTGGTGCCCGAGGAGAACCGCGCTTGGCACGCGGGCCAAAGCGAATGGCGCGGCCGGCGCTCGGTGAACGATGTCTCAATCGGTATCGAGCTGGTCAATCCCGGCCACGAGCACGGCTACCGTCCGTTCCCGCGGGCACAGATTGATGCTTTGCTCGATCTCGCCCGCGCCATCGTCGCGCGCCACCCCATCGACCCCCGCAACGTGGTGGCGCATTCCGATATCGCGCCCACACGCCGGCAGGACCCCGGCGAGCTCTTCGACTGGGCAAGTCTTGCCCAGGCGGGCATCGGCCTCTGGCCCGAGGATGCGACGACGCCCGCGCGGGAAGGTCCGGTGTTGCGTCAGGGCGACCGGGGCGCTGCCGTGCGACAACAGCAGGAGAGCCTGCGTAACGTCGGCTACGGCATCGTGGCCGACGGCGATTTCGGCGCGGCCACCGCAGTGGTCGTGCGCGCCTTTCAACGGCACTTCCGCCAGGCCCGCGTTGACGGTGTGATCGACGGCGACACGGCGGCGGTGCTCGCCCAGGTGAGCGCGCTCGCCGGGGGCGGCGCCCGGGCTTGACCGGGTCTGCGCCGGGGCGTAGTCAGGGCGGGCCAGACGGCCGGATGGCCGCCGTCGCCGCCCGAGGCGCGCGGCGGAGGAAAGTCCGGGCTCCTCGGAAGCACGGAGCCGGGTAACACCCGGCGGGGGCGACCCCAGGGAAAGTGCCACAGAGAGCAGACCGCTCGTCCGGCGCCGCGAGGCCGGCGAGCAAGGGTGAAAGGGTGTGGTAAGAGCGCACCGCGCCTCCGGCAACGGGGGCGGCATGGCAAACCCCTCCGGGAGCAAGATCAAGTAGGGGCGGTGCGGGGGCGGTCGCAAGACCGTTTCCAGGTTGGTTTCCGGGCCAGCTGCCCGGGTCGGTCGCGCGAGGCGCCCGGTGACGGGCGTCCCAGATGAATGGCCATCGCGCGGGCTGTGAGGCCCGCGACAGAACCCGGCTTACAGGCCGTCTGGCGTTTCTCTCTCCACGGACCCCAATATGTTGAGGGGTCCGAATACCAGTACACTAGATATTCCTTCATCGACTGTTGTCTTGGCAGTCGATTCCAGTACTGATAGTAGAACATAAAGAGAACGAACAGTTGAAATCGGCTGAGACTTGACCCCTCTCTCCCGGTAACTGGCGCTTTAGCCTTCGTCTCCGATCTTCCTTCCCGATGAGATCAGAATGGTCGGGCCGCTGCTTTTGCACGTCCACCTGAACACTTGAATTTTTGTCTTGCAACCATGTTTTCCCATAGAGTACCATGCCATCCCATGACGTCCCAGATCAGAGCGGGAACAGTCTAGAGCGAAGGCACGACGAACGGGGCACGGCCCAAGGAGCAACGCGGTGGCTCTGTTTACGTATACGTTCGTCAACAAGGTGGATCGGAAGGGACGGGTCTCCGTCCCCGCCTCCTTCCGCAGCGAGCTCGCTCGGCAGTCCTTCAACGGAATTGCGGTCTACCCCTCGATCGATGGCACCAAGTCCCTGACCGGCTGTGAGGAAGAAGTCCTCAGGCAGTGGAGCGACACCTACCGGGCAGACGATCCCTTCGACACCGATTCCACCCGAAAGCGGATGAGGCTCTTTTCCGGTGTCCAACGCCTCCCCCTGGATCCTGACGGCCGCGTGTTGCTACCGGCCGAGCTGCTCGCCCATGCCGGGATCACTACCCACGCCAAGTTCATCGGCATGGGTCACGAGTTTCAGATCTGGGACCCCGCGACCTTCGATGCCGACGAAGACGGAGAGCAGGAGCAATCTCCCGATGGCGGCGCCGGACCGGGAGGCGACCAATGAGCGTTTCGGCCGGCCACGTCCCGGTGATGAAGGAGGCGATGCTCTCGCTGCTCGCGCCGCAGGACGGCGGCGTCTATGTGGATGGCACCTTCGGCGGCGGCGGCTACAGCGAAGCCCTGCTGGAATCGGCTTCCTGCGTGGTCTACGGGATCGACCGCGACGCCGACGCCCTGCGCGCGGGCGAGGCCCTCTCGCAGCGGTTCGGCGGCAGGCTGATCCTGGTCCACGGCCGCTTCGGCGAGATGGCGACCCTTCTCGCTTCCCATCAGGTGAACGCGGTGGACGGGATCGTCCTCGATCTCGGCCTCTCCTCGCGCCAGCTCGATGACGGCGCGCGGGGCTTCTCGTTCCGTCTCGATGGGCCGCTCGATATGAGGATGGACCGGGACGATCCGGGGCCCACGGCAGCCGACCTGGTCAACGGCGAATCCGAGTCCGGTCTCGCCGCGATCATCGCGGACTTCGGCGAGGAGCGGCGCGCGCGGGCCATTGCGCGGGCCATCGTCGCCGCCAGGGCCGAAGGCCCGATTACCAGCACCGGCCAGCTCGCTGAGATCGTCCGGCGCGCAGTTGCGCGGCGGTCGCATGGTGGGATCGACGACGCTACTCGCACCTTTCAGGCGCTCAGGCTTCGCGTGAACGACGAAATCGGAGAGATCGGACGGGGTCTCTGCCAGATCGAGCGGCTCCTTCGGCCCGGCGGGCGTGCCATCGTGGTGGCGTTCCACTCGCTCGAAGACCGGCCCGTCAAGCGCTTCTTCCGCGAACGCAGCGAGCGGCGGCAACCCAATCGCCACGAACCGCCCGCTGCCACGAAATCGCCCGATCCGACCTTCAGGCTGCTGACCCGCCGGGCGCGCAAGCCCGACGGCGCCGAAGTCTCGGCCAACCCGCGGGCGCGCTCGGCACGGCTGCGGGCGGCCGAGCGCACCGGCGCGCCGCCGTGGCACGAGAGGCTCGTCGCATGATGCGGCACCTGGTCCTCATATCGATCGCAGCGTTCGTCGTCGCGATGCTCGCCCTCTTCCTCGTGAAGCATGAGGTGAGGGGGCTGGAGCGCGAGCTCGCGGCGCTCGAGCACGAGCGTCAGAGCCACGTCGAGGCGATCCGGGTGCTCCGCTCCGAATGGAGCTACCTCACCCGCCCCTCCAGGCTCGCGGCGCTCGCCGAGCGCCACCTTCCGCTTGAGCCGGTGGCGCCTGCGCAGGTCCGTTGGCTGCCGCAACGTCCGTCCGGGGCCTCCGCATTCGTGACGCCCATCGGTGGCGAGAGGGAGCTGTGAGGGACCTCGCGATCCGGCGCTGGTGGCGCCGCGGATCGACCTTCCGCCACGACGGCGCGGCGGCGCAGGCGCAGCCCGCGCTGCTGGAGCGCGCACGGGGCCGCCTCCTGGCGACCGGCGTGATCTTCCTGCTCTGCTTCGGTGCTGTGGTGGTTCGCACCCTCGACGTGGCGGTGATCGGCGCACCCGTTGACATCAGCACAGCCGGAGATGCGAGCGCGTTCGATCCGGCGGCACGGGCCGACATCGTGGACCGCAATGGCGTCCTCCTGGCGTCGAACCTGCCCACGCATGCCCTCTACGTCGAGCCCGGCAAGATTTTCGATCGCGAGAAGGCCGTGACCGCGCTCGGACGCGTGTTCCCCGGTCTCGACCTGGAGCGCACAGCCTCCCTCATCGCGTCCGGCAAGAAGAGCGCCCTCTTGCGGCACGACCTCACGCCCGAGCAGGCGCACGCCATCAACCGGCTCGGCATCCCCGGCCTCTGGCTGGAACGCCAGGAGCAGCGCGTCTATCCGCAAGGGCGCCTCTTCGCCCACGCGGTCGGGTTCACGGACGTGGACAATCGCGGGCTCGCCGGCGTCGAAAAGGCAGCCGACGCGGAGCTGCGGCGACGTGCCGAAGCGCACAGCGGCCCGCTTGCGCTCTCGCTCGACATCCGGATCCAGCACATTCTCGCCCAGGCGCTCCAGCACACGATGACCGCCCATCGCGCGCTCGGCGCCGCCGGTATGGTGATGGATGTGGAGACCGGCGAGCTGCTGGCCCTGGTCAGCCTCCCGTCGTTCGACCCCAAGGCACCGGATCGCAGCCCGGCAGAGACCCTCTTCAACCGCGCCACTCTGGGCACTTACGAGCTCGGCTCCACCTTCAAGCCCTTCACCGTGGCCGCGGCTCTCGACCTCGGCATCGCCGGGATCGAGGACAGCTACGACGCCACCGAGCCGATCAGGGTCTCTCGCTATCTGATCCGCGACCACCATCCCGAGAACCGCTGGTTGACGGTGCCGGAGATACTCATCCATTCCTCCAACATCGGCGCGGCGCGGATGGGGGTCGAGGTGGGCGCGGAGCGCCAGCGGGCCTTCCTCGACGCGCTCGGCATGTTCGAGCGGATGCCCCTGGAAACGTCCGAGCGCGGCCGGCCCCTCGCGCCCCGGCGCTGGTCCGAGCACACCACGATGACGGTGAGCTACGGCCACGGGCTCGCGGTGACGCCGCTGCATCTGCTTGCGAACTACGCCGCGCTGGTCAACGGCGGTATCGCGGTGACGCCGACGCTGCTGAAGCGCGAGCCGGGCGCCCACTTCGCACAGCGGCGTGTCATCAGCGCGGAGACCTCCGCGGTCATGCGGATGCTGCTCTACGCCGTGGTGGCCGAGGGCACCGGCAAGAATGCCGCGGTTCCCGGCTACCTGGTGGGGGGCAAGACCGGCACCGCCGAGAAGGCCATCGGCGGCAGGTACAAGCGCGACAGCATGATCACCAACTTCGTCGGCGTGTTTCCCATCGACCGGCCCCGCTACGCGGTGCTCACGATGATGGACGAGCCCAAGGGGACCAAGGAGACCTACGGCTTCGCGACGGCGGGCTGGACCGCAGCGCCGGTCGCCGGCGCCGTCATCGAGCGCATCGCGCCGCTTCTCGGCGTGCCGGCCATCGTGGAGCCCGATGAGACCGAAGAGGAGCCCGCGTTCGCTCGGTGGGACGGCGGGGGACGTCATGCGTCTTACTAGCCTGATCCCCGAGGCGCCGGCAGACGTGGAGATCACGGGCCTCGCCTCGGATTCGCGCGACGTGCGCCCCGGCTACCTGTTCGCTGCGCTTGCCGGCACGCGCGCCACCGGCGTCGACTTCATCCCCGATGCCTTGGCACGCGGCGCGGCCGCCGTGCTTGCGCCCGAGGGGACCGACCTGGCGCTCGCACAGGGGATCGCTCTGGTGACTGACCCCAACCCGCGTCTCCGGCTCGCGGTCGCGGCGTCTCGTTACTACGGCCCTCAACCGGAAGTCGTGGTCTGCGTCACCGGCACCAACGGCAAGACCTCCGTGGCGGACTTCACCCGCCAGATCTGGCGGGCCTCGGGCCGCAAAGCCGCCTCCCTCGGCACCCTCGGCGTCAACGCGGATGGCACGTGGCGCCCGCTTCAACACACCACGCCCGATCCAATTGCGTTGCATCGCGTGCTCGCCGAGCTCGCGGAAGACGGCATCGACCATCTGGCATTGGAAGCATCCAGTCATGGTCTCGCGCAGTACCGGCTGGATGGCGTCCGCGTCGCGGCAGCGGCGTTCACCAACATCACCCGCGACCACATGGACTACCACCTCGATGCCGACGCCTACTTCGCCGCCAAGGCGGGCCTCTTCGAGCGGGTCATGGCGGCAGACGGCACCGCCGTGCTCAACGCCGACGACGAGCGCGTGGCGGGACTCGCCGCGCGCTGCCGGGGGCGGGGCCAGAGGGTGCTTACCTTCGGCACTGGCAAGGCGGACATTCAACTCCTGGCGCGGCACGACACCGAGGCGGGGCAGCGCCTCAACGTCGCTATCGCCGGCACGGTGCACGAGGTCGCGTTGCCGCTCCCCGGCGCATACCAGGCCCTGAACGCGCTGGCCGCTCTCGGCCTCGCGCTGGCGACCGGCGTGGACGCGGCGGACGCGATCCAGGCGCTCCACGGCGTGGACGGCGTGCCGGGCCGGCTGCAGCAGGTCGCGGGCCATCCGGCTGGCGCCGCCGTCTTCGTAGACTACGCGCACACGCCGGACGCGCTGGTCGCCGCCTTGCAGGCCATGCGTCCGCTTGTTCCGGGCACGCTGGTCGTCGTCTTTGGCTGTGGCGGCGAGCGGGATGTCGGCAAGCGGCGCGAGATGGGCGAGATCGCCGCAAGGCTCGCCGATCGGGTCGTCGTCACCGACGACAACCCTCGCCGCGAGGACCCGGC
This sequence comes from Alphaproteobacteria bacterium, assembly GCA_022826345.1. Next base: position 32,848 of record JAJDVB010000085.1, on the reverse strand, counting down.
CTCGATCCGCCGGGCCGTTCTCGACGCCTGCCCTGGCGCCGAGGAGATCGGCGACCGCGCCGAGGCAATCCGTATTTCTATCGAAGGGCTTGGTGCGGACGACGGCTTGCTCATCGCCGGCAAGGGGCATGAACGGGAGCAGATCGCGGGCGAGCGCGCCATCGCGTTCGACGACGTGGACGTCGCACAATGCGCCGTGGCCGGAATCGCCGGCGGGCGGGCGGCATGAGCCGGCCCCTCCATAACGTCCCGCTGTGGACCTCGGCGGATGCTGCCGCCGCCACCGGCGGGCAGGCGCCCGAGCCCTGGAGCGCGACCGGCGTTTCCATCGACAGCCGCAGCGTCGAGGCGGGCGACCTCTTCGTCGCCCTTGCCGGCCCCAACCATGACGGCCACGACTTCGTGCAGGCGGCGTTCGAGCGTGCGGCAGCGGCGGCGATGGTGAGCCGCCGGCCCGAGGCACGCCCCAAGGGTGCGCCGCTGCTGCTGGTCGTGGATACCTACGACGGGCTTCGCACCCTGGCTGCCTGTGCGCGGGAGCGGAGCGCGGCCCACATCGTCGCGATCACCGGCAGCGTGGGCAAGACCGGAACCAAGGAGCTGCTGGCCGGCGCTCTCGCAAGTTGCGGCCCCACGCTCGCGAGCGCGGGCAATCTGAACAACCACATCGGCGCCCCCCTCAGCCTCGCCCGGCTGCCGCGGAGCGCCGCCTACGGTGTGTTCGAGCTGGGCATGAACCACGCGGGCGAGATCGCCCCGCTCTCGCGCCTGGTCCGCCCGCACACCGCACTGATCACCACCATCGCGCCCGCCCATACCGAGGCGTTCCCCAGCCTCGACGCCGTCGCCGACGCCAAGGCCGAGATCTTCGAGGGCCTCGAGCCCGGCGGCACGGCAGTGTTGAACCGGGACAACGTCTACTTCGAGCGGCTGGCCACTGCGGCGTGCACCGCCGGCGCGGGAAGCATCGTGTCGTTCGGCGAGAGTGCGGATGCCGATGCGCGTCTCCTGGACTGGCGGCCCGCTGCCGCCGGCGGCAGCGTGACCGCAGCGATTGACGGGGACGAGATCGACTACGAGATCGCCTTCTCGGGCCGGCACTGGGCGTTGAACAGCGTGGCGGTGCTGGCCTGCGTTCAGGCTGCCGGCGCGTCAGTCGAGCAGGCCGCCCGCACCTTGCGCACGGTCGCGCCCGTGGCGGGCCGGGGCGTGCGCCACAGCATTCCGATTCAGGGCGGTGCCTACGAGCTGATCGACGAGAGCTACAACGCAAGCCCGGCGGCCGTCTCCGCCGCGATCAAAACGCTCGCCGAAACAGCGCCGTCCGTCCCAGACGGGCGGCGGATCGCGGTCCTCGGTGACATGCTGGAGCTCGGTGATGAGGGGCCGCGCTGGCACGCCGAACTCGCCGGCGATCTCGAAGCCGCCGGGATCGACCTCGTCTTCACCGCAGGCCCGCTGATGGCCCATCTCCACCGCGCCCTGGGCGCCGCCCGCCGCGGCGCTCACGCGCCCGAGTCCGAGAGCCTGACCGACATCCTGCACGCGGAAATCCGTGCCGGCGATGTGGTGCTGGTCAAGGGCTCGCTCGGCAGTCGAATGGGGCCGATCGTGCGGCGCCTCGCCGCCGACGCGTCGGCCGCTCGCCGGCCATGACGGGGAAAGGCGCGCCGGTCGATGTTCTTCAACCTGCTGTATCCGCTCTCGGACTCGATCGGCATCTTCAACGTCTTCCAGTACCTGACGTTCCGCACCGGCGCGGCGGTTCTTACCTCCTTGCTCATCAGCTTCGCCTTCGGGCCCCCGCTGATCCGCCTGCTGCGCGCGCGCCAGGAGCATGGGCAGCCAATCCGGAGCGACGGGCCGGAGAGCCACGCGGCCAAGGCGGGGACGCCGACCATGGGCGGGGTGATCATTCTCCTCGCCGTTACGGTCTCGACGCTGCTCTGGGCCGACATGACCAACCCGCTCATCTGGGTGCTGCTGGTGGTCACGATCGGCTTCGGCGTCATCGGCTTCACCGACGACGCGATGAAGCTGCTGAACCGCAGTCACCGCGGCCTGAACATGCGCATCAAGGTCGCGGCCGAGGTGGTGCTCGCGGTGGGGGCGGTCTTCTGGGTCACGATGATCCTGGAGGCGCCGCTCGACCACGGCCTCGCGCTGCCGTTCGTCAAGTCGCTGCTGCTCGACATCGGCTGGTTCACGGTGCCCTTCGCCGCCTTCGTGGTCATTGGCTCGTCCAACGCCGTCAATCTGACCGACGGCCTCGACGGTCTCGCGATCGTGCCGATCATGATTGCTGCCGCGTGCTTCGCGCTGATCGCCTACGTGGTGGGCAACACCGTGTTCACGGAATACCTCCAGGTCCATCACGTTCCCGGCACCGGCGAGCTTTCGGTCTTCTGCGGCGCCCTGGTCGGCGCGGGGCTGGGTTTTCTCTGGTTCAACGCGCCGCCGGCGATGGTCTTCATGGGCGACACCGGCTCGCTCTCCACCGGCGCGGCGCTCGGCATCATCGCGGTGATGACCAAGCACGAGATCGTGCTCGCCATCGTGGGCGGTCTCTTCGTGCTCGAAGCGGTCTCGGTGATCGTGCAGGTCGCCTCGTTCAAGCTCCTGGGGCGGCGGGTCTTCGCCATGGCGCCGCTGCACCATCACTTCGAGCAGAAGGGGGTCGCGGAGCCCACCATCGTCATCCGCTTCTGGGTGATCGCCGTGATCCTCGCCCTGATCGGGCTCTCGACGCTGAAGCTGAGGTGAGCCAGTGATCCGGGTCCCGCTCTATCGCAATCGCACGGTCGCCGTGCTCGGGCTCGCACGCTCCGGCCTCGCGGCGGCGCGGGCGCTCGGCGCCGGCGGCGCGCGCGTGCTCTGCTGGGACGACGCGCCGGATGCGCGGGCGGCGGCGCGCGATCAGGGCTTCGAGGTGCGCCCCGCTGGCGATGAGGACGGGATTGCCGCCCTGGTGCCGAGCCCGGGTGTGCCGCTCTCGCACCCGATGATCGCTGCCGCGCATGACGCCGGCATCGAGGTGGTGGGCGATATCGAGCTCTTGTGGCGCGTGCTGCCGGAGCCCCGCTACGTCGCCGTCACCGGCACCAACGGCAAGTCGACGACGACGGCGCTCATCGGCCACCTGCTGCATTCGGCCGGGGCTCGCCACATCCGCGTCGGCGGCAATCTGGGGACGCCGGCGCTCGACCTGACGCCGGTGCCCGGCGAGGGAACCATCGTCCTCGAGCTCTCCTCCTACCAGCTCGATCTCACCGTCGAGGCGACCTTCGATATCGGCGTGCTGCTCAACGTCGCCCCGGACCATCTCGACCGTCACGGGACCATGGCGGCCTACGTCGACGCGAAGCGCCAGGTCTTCCGTCCCGGCCGGCTCAAGACCGCCGTAATTGGCACCGACGATGCGATCTCCCGCAGCATCGGCGATGCGCTCGCGGCGCGAGACCAGCTTCGTGTGGTGCCGGTAAGCGCAGAGGGTCCGTCGCGCGAAGGCGTTTCCGTCGTGGACGGACTCCTCCACGAGGAAGGCGAGCCGGTCTGCGACCTCACGCACGCGAGGGCGCTGCCCGGCAGGCACAACTGGCAGAACGCGGCAGCGGCCTACGCGGCGGCGCGCGCCTGCAGGCTCGCCCCCGAACGTCTCGTGCCGGCTCTCCTCGATTTCCCCGGCCTGCCGCATCGCATGGAGACGATCGGCAGCGTCAGCGGCATCCCGATCATCAACGACAGCAAGGCCACGAACGCCGAAGCGGCGGCGCGGGCCATCGCCTGCTTCGACAACGTTTACTGGATCGCCGGCGGGCGGCCCAAGGAGGGCGGGCTCGACGCGATCGCGCCCCTCTTCTCCCACATCGCCCACGCCTTCCTCATCGGTGAGGCGGAAGACGGCTTCGCCGCCACGCTCGAGGGCCGGCTGCCGGTAACCCGCTGCGGTACCCTCGACCGCGCGGTGACGGCTGCCCTCGATGCCGCGTGCGGCAACGGGCGCGACGGCACCGTGGTCCTGTTTTCGCCTGCCTGCGCGTCGTTCGACCAGTTCAGCGATTTCGAGCAGCGCGGTGATCGGTTCCGGGCGCTGGTTCCCGTCGAGCCGCCCGCCGCGTCGGAGGAGGCTGCACCGTGGACCAGGTGACGCCCTTCTCCCGCACGGACACCAGTGTGCTCGGGCGCTGGTGGTGGACCGTCGACCGCTGGATGCTGACGGCGGTGCTGCTGCTCATGCTGCTGGGCGCGGCCCTGGCGCTGGCCTCGAGTCCCGCGGCGGCCGAGCGGATCGGCCTCGACCCGTTCCACTTCGCCCGGCAGCAACTGCTCTTCTTGCCGGTGGCGTTGATCGTGATGATCGCCGTCTCGCTGCTCTCCCGCACCGGCATTCAGCGCATTGGCACCGCCGGCACCGTGCTCGGCATCGCCCTGCTCGCGCTCACCCTCATCGCCGGCTTGGAGTTGAACGGCGCGCGCCGCTGGCTGTCGCTCGGCGGCTTCCACCTGCAGCCGTCGGAGTTCGTCAAGCCCTGCCTCGCGGTGTTCCTGGCCGCGGTCCTGACGCGGCCGCGGGACGACAAGCTGCCCTACAGCATGTTTCTCGCATCGCTGCCCGTGGCGGTCGCGGCGCTCCTCCTCGTCCTGCAGCCCGATATCGGGATGGCGGTGACGGTGGCCGCCGTCTGGTTCGTGCAGATGTTCGTGGTCGGCATGCCGCTCGTCCTAGCCGTACTGGGCGGGGTGGCGATCGCCGGCGGCCTCGTGTTCGCCTACCACAACCTGACGCACGTCAAGGCGCGCATCGACCAGTTCATCGACCCCACGACCGGCGACACCTATCAGGTCGACACCTCGCTCCGTGCCTTCGAGGCCGGCGGGCTCTTCGGCCGAGGACCCGGCGAGGGGGTCGTCAAGCACGTGCTGCCCGATGCCCACACCGACTTCATCTTCGCCGTTGCCGCCGAAGAATTCGGCGTCATCGCCTGCATCGTGATCATCGGGCTGTTCGGCTTCATCGTTGTCCGCGGCTTCGCCCGCGCCATGCGCGGGCGCGACCTGTTCGCGGTGGTCGCGGTCTCCGGCCTGCTCGCCCAATTCGGCTTTCAGGCCCTGATCAACATGGGAGTCGCCATCAGGCTCCTGCCCGCCAAGGGAATGACCCTTCCGTTCCTGAGCTACGGAGGCTCGTCGGCGATGGCGACGGCCATCGGCCTCGGAATGGTGCTCGCGCTGACCCGCGAGCGGTGGAGCGACGAAGGATACGAACTTTGAGAACGCCTGCGCCCAACCCTCCCATTCTCCTCGCAGCAGGCGGAACTGGCGGCCACGTGTTCCCGGCGGAAGCTCTCGCGGTGGAACTGGAAGCGCGTGGCCGTCGTCTTGTTCTCATGACGGATCGGAGGGGCGCCGCCTTCGGCGACGTTCTCGGGCGCATCGAACGCCACGCCATCGCGGCTCGCAGTCCCAGCGTGCGCGGACCCCTGGCACGCGTCACTGCCGTGCTCGGGCTCGCGCGAGCGGTCATGCAGGCGGCGCGCGTGCTGCGCCGGATTCGGCCGGCCGCCGCCGTGGGCTTCGGCGGCTACCCGTCGGTGCCGCCGCTGGTGGCGAGCGGGCGGCTCGGTATACCGAGCGTGCTGCACGAGCAGAATGCGGTGCTGGGCCGGGCCAACCGGATGCTCGCACGCCGCGCGTCGGCCATCGCTACCTCGTTCCCCGAGACCGCGCGCATCCCCCGCAACCGGGCGGCCCTCGTTACCCATGTGGGCAACCCGGTTCGCGCGGCCATCGCGGCGCTGCGCGGGGCGGACTACGAGCCGCCCGCAGCGGGCGGACAATTCCACCTGCTGGTCACGGGTGGGAGCCAAGGTGCGCGCATCTTCGCGGAGGTCGTGCCGGCGGCCATCGCGGCGCTGCCGCAGACTTTGCGTGAGCGGATCGAGGTCAGCCAGCAGTGTCGCCCGGAGGATCTCGCCGGCGTCGAGCGTGCCTACGCCGAAGCAGGGGTGGAGGCGAGCCTTGCGCCCTTCTTCGACGATATCCCGGCGCGTCTCAGCGAATCCCACCTCGTGATCTGTCGGGCGGGTGCGTCGACCATCGCAGAGCTCGCAGCGGCGGGACGCCCGGCGATCCTGGTGCCGCTGCCGATCGCCGCCGACGACCATCAGAGCGCGAACGGCCGCGCCCTGGTCGCAGCCGGCGCCGCGACCATGGTCGCGCAAAAGGAGTTCACGGCCGAGCGGCTGGCTCAGGAGCTCACGACGCTGATGGGCGAGCCCGCGCAGCTGGCGCAGCGGGCTGCCGCGGCGGCGAACTTCGCGCGGCCCGATGCGGCGCGCGCGCTGGCGGATCTCATCGAGGGACTGATCAACGGGTCACTCCCAGGACACCCGGTGCCCGAGCATGCGGGGGGTGCGGCATGAAGGCGATGCCCTTCGCCATCGGCACGATTCATTTCGTCGGCATCGGCGGGATCGGCATGAGCGGCATCGCCGAGGTCATGCACAACCTCGGCTACCGCATCCAGGGCAGCGACATCGCCGAGAGCGCGACGGTGCGCCGCCTGCGCGGGCTGGGAATCCCGATCGCCCGCGGCCACGGCGCCGAGACCATCGGCGACGTGGCGGTGGTGGTCGTTTCCTCGGCCATCGGCGAGGACAACGTCGAGGTCGTGGCCGCGCGCGAGCGTCACATCCCCGTGGTGCGCCGGGCCGAGATGCTGGCCGAGCTGATGCGCCTCAAGTGGTCGGTGGCGGTTGCGGGTACGCACGGCAAGACCACCACGACCTCCATCATCGCAGCCATGCTCGATAGCGCCGGGTACGACCCGACCGTCATCAACGGCGGCATCATCAACGCCTACGGCACCAACGCGCGGCTCGGCGAAGGCGAGTGGATGGTGGTCGAGGCCGACGAGTCCGACGGCAGCTTCGTCAAGCTGCCGGCCATCGCCGCCGTCATCACCAACATCGACCGCGAGCACATGGAGTTTTACGGCGACTTCGATGCCGTGCGCTGGGCCTACCAATCGTTTGTCGAGAACATCCCCTTCTACGGCGTCGCCGCGCTCTGCATCGACCATCCCGAGGTGCAAGCCCTGATCGGGCGCATCGAGGACCGACGCACCGTGACCTACGGCATGAGCCCCCAGGCCGAGGTGCGGGCGGTCAACGTCGCAGGCGACCCGCTGGGCTCGAGCTTCGACGTTGTCATCTCCGGTTATGTCCACGAGCGCCACGGCACGATGGAGGGCGTGCGGCTGCCCATGCTCGGCGCGCACAATGTGCAGAACGCGCTCGCCGCCATCGCCATCGGCCGCGAGATGGGCTTCTCCGATGGCGTGATCCGCCGCGCGCTCGCGGATTTCAAGGGCGTCGAGCGCCGCTTCACCAAGGTTGGCGTCGTCGGCGGGGTCACGGTGATTGACGACTACGGGCACCACCCGGTCGAGATCGCCGCCGTCCTCAGCGCCGCCCGCAGCGCCTACAGCCGGCGGATCGTCGCCGTCGTGCAGCCCCACCGCTACACCCGCCTGCGCGACCTGTTCGAGGAATTCTGCTCCTGCTTCAACGACGCCGACACGGTGGTCGTCGCAGACGTTCATCCCGCCGGCGAGGAGCCCATCGAGGGGATCGATCGCGAGGCGCTGGTGGAGGGCCTGTGGCGCCACGGCCACCGCCACGTGCTGCCGCTGGAGGCGCCCGACGCCCTGCCGGCGCTGATCGACACGATGGTGGAGCCCGGTGACCTCGTCGTCTGCCTGGGCGCCGGCAGCATCACCCACTGGGCACGGGCGCTCCCCGAGGCTTTGGAAGAGCTGCAGGGCGGGGTGCGGGCGGCAAGCCCGGCCGGGCAGACATCATGATCGCGCATTCGAAGATGGCGGACTGGATCGAACGGCTGCCTGCGGTCCGGGGCCGCTACGCCTTGGACGTCGACCTCTCCCGCACCGTCTGGTTCCGCGCCGGCGGGCGCGCGGACGTGGTGTTCCGGCCGGCGGACATCGACGACCTGGCGCACTTCCTCGCCACCCGGCCTGCCGACGTGCCGGTGACGGCAGTCGGTCTCGGCTCCAACCTGCTGGTGCGCGACGGCGGTGTGGAAGGCGTCGTCATCCGCCTGCGCCAAGGCTTTCGCGATACGAGCGTCCGCTGGAAGGGCGAGCGCGCGCTGGTCGACGTTGGCGCCGGCGCTCTCGACATGAACGTCGCCCGCTACTGCCGCGACCAGGGTGTGGACGGACTGGCCTTCCTGAGCGGCATCCCCGGCACCGTCGGCGGCGCGCTCCGCATGAACGCGGGCGCCTACGGGTACGAGATGGCGGATGTCCTCGTCGAGGCAAAGGCGCTGGACGGTGACGGCGCCATGCACGTGCTCACGCCGGACGCGATGGGATTTTCCTATCGACACTCGGCGGTGCCGCAAGACTGGATCTTCGTCTCTGCGATGCTGGCCGGGCGGCGCGGTGAGCCCGCCGCCATCGCTCGCCACATGGAAGAGATCAACGCCCAGCGCGAGGCGAGCCAGCCGATTCGCGCGCGCACCGGCGGCAGTACATTCACCAACCCCGCGGGGCATTCGGCCTGGGAGCTGATCGACGAGGCCGGCTGCCGCGGGCTCACGCGCGGCGGCGCCCAGATCTCGGAGCAGCACTGCAACTTCATCGTCAACGCCGATGGTGCCACGGCCTCGGACATCGAGGGTCTGGGCGAGGAGGTCCGCCGCCGGGTCGAGGAGAAGACCGGCCTCTCGCTCCAGTGGGAAATCCGGAGGATCGGCCGCCACGGCCGCTGGCCGCAGGACGGCGGGGAGAAGGCGGAATGAGCGCCGCAGGCAAGCATGTCGCCGTGCTGATGGGCGGGTGGTCCGCCGAGCGCGAGGTGTCGCTGGTCTCCGGCGCCGCCGTGGAGCGTGCGCTTGTCGGGAGCGGCTATCGCGTCACCGGCGTCGACGTGACGCGCGACCTGCCGACGACGCTGGCGGAGGTCCGGCCGGACGTTGTGTTCAACGCCCTGCACGGCTCCATCGGCGAAGACGGCTGCGTCCAGGGACTGCTCGAGGTCATGGGTCTGCCTTACACCCACTCCGGTGTTCTGGCTTCGGCTCTGGCGATGGACAAGCCGGCGGCGAAGCGGCTCTTCGCCGATGCCGGGCTCACCTGCCCCGAGGGTCAGGTGATGTGCCGCGCCGATATCGCTGCCGGTGCCGCAGGCGAGCCACCCTACGTGATCAAGCCACTCGACCAGGGCTCCAGCGTGGGCGTCCACCTGGTCTTCAGCGGCGACAACGCGGCGCTCCCCAACGGTGACTGGACCTTTGGCGAACAGGTGCTGGTCGAGCGTTACATCCCCGGTCGCGAGATCCAGGTCGCGGTGATGGGGGAACGCGCGTTGGGCGCCATCGAGATCAGGCCGAAGGGGCGCTTCTACGACTACGAAGCGAAATACACCGAAGGCTATGCCGACCATCACATGCCGGCGCCCATTCACCCGGATGCCTACGCCGAGGCGCTGAAGATCGCACTCACCGCCCACCGGGCGCTTGGCTGCCGCGGCGTGACCCGCGCCGACCTGCGCTACGACGACACGGCCGGCGAGCCGGGACAGTTCTACCTGCTGGAAATCAACACCCAGCCGGGCATGACGCCGCTCTCGCTCGTGCCCGAGATCGCCGCTGACGTCGGCATCAGCTTCGAGGAGCTCGTCTGCTGGCTCGTGGAGAACGCCGCATGCGACAGCTGAGCCTCTTCGGCGCTCAGAAGCAGGGTGCGCAGCCCGCGCCGCGCCTGGCCGCGTCCCGCTTCGTCTCGCGGCGCGCGATCAGGTGGGGGACGTGCGCTCTCTTGGGCGGCGTGGCAGTCGCCGCCGCGATCTGGGTCGTGCAGCCCGGCACGCTCGCAGCCGTGGGCGAGGACATCCGGGTGGGCTTCGTGTCGGCCACGGCAGGCGCGGGCATGACGGTGCAGCGGATCGAAACGTCGGGGAGCGAGCGCACCTCGGCCGAGGCGGTCCGCACGGCAACCGGCGTCGATATTGGTACGCCCATCTTTGCCGTCGACCTCGCCTCCGCGCGGGGCCGGGTCGAGGCTATTGGCTGGATCGAGAGCGCGACGGTCGAGCGGCGTCTGCCGTCCACGCTCCACGTGCACATCGTCGAGCGCCAACCAGTGGCGCTCTGGCAGCGCAACCAGCGGCTGGTCATGGTCGACCGCGCCGGAACGGAGATCGGTGCGGAGCCGATCGGCCGTTTCGCCCATCTGCCGATCGTCGTGGGCGATGACGCGCTCCCGCACATGCCGGCGCTGCTCGACGCCATGGCAACCGATCCGGCGCTATCGAGGCGGGTTCAGGCGGCCACCTGGATCGGCGGGCGGCGCTGGACGATTCACTTCCACAACGGCCTCGAAGCCAAGCTGCCGGAGCGCGAGATCGGCGCTGCCTGGGCTCGTCTCGTCAGGGAGATCGGCGAACACCGCCTCCTCGACGAGCCGATTGCCGTGGTCGACCTGCGCCTCCCCGACCGGACCATCGTCCGCATCCGGCCGCCCGAGCTGCCGGCCGACGACCGGACATGACGAGACCAGGAGCGAACGCAACGTGATCGCCGCCCTCGACATCGGCACGACCAAGGTGGCCTGCCTCCTCGCCCACCGCGACGCCGAAGGCACGCTCGCCGTCGTCGGCAGCGGCCAGGAGGTCGCCGCCGGCATGCACGCCGGCCGGGTCGTCGATATGGAGGCGGCGGAGGGCGCGATCCGCACCGCCGTTCACCGCGCCGAGCGCATGGCCGGCGAGAACGTCCGCAGCGTCTTCGTCGGCACGTCGGGCGGCGCGCCCAGCTCGAGCTTCGCCGACGTCGAGGTCGAGATTGGTGGGCGTGAGGTCACGGAGCATGACATCCAGCGCGCGTTCGACCAGCTTCACGTGTCGGACGAGGGGGGCGAGCGCGACATCGTGCACGCCGTGCCCATCGACTACGCCCTCGACGGAGCGCCCGGAATCAGGGACCCGCGTGGCATGTACGCGGACAGCCTCCAGGTGCGCTTGCACATGGTGAGCGTCGCCCACGGCGGCCTGCGCAACCTGCTCTCCTGCGTCTCCCGCTGCGATCTGCAGGTCGCAGCGCCGGTGGCCGCCGGCTACGCCTCGGGCCTCGCGTGCCTGGTCTCCGACGAGATCGATCTGGGTGTCACCTGCATCGACATCGGCGGCGGCACGACCAAGCTCGCGATCTTCGGCGGCGGCAATCTGATGTGGACCGAGACGCTCCCCATCGGCGGGGATCACGTCACCAACGACATCGCGCAGGGCTTGTCGACACCGATCGCAAGCGCGGAGCGCATGAAGCGGCTGCACGGGAGCCCCGTGGACGAAACGGCGGACGGTAACGACAGCATCGAGGTGCCGGAGATCGGCCCTGAGAACGGCTGCTCCGGCTCCGTCCACCATGTGCCGCGCTCGATGCTCACGCGGATCATGCGCGCCCGCATGGAAGAGACCCTCGAGTTTGCTCGCGCCCGCATCGAGGCGAGCGGGCTCGACAGGTGGTCGGGCAACCGCGTCGTCATCAGCGGCGGCGCGAGTCAGAGCTTCGCCATGGCCGAGCTCGCGAGCCGCATCCTCGACAAGCAGGTGCGGCTTGCTCGCCCGCTCTCACTCCCTGGTCTGGCGCAAGCCGTCTCGGGGCCCGAGTTCGCAACCTCTGCCGGCCTGCTCGTCTACGCAATGCGCAAGCACGCGGAGCCGTGGACCAGGTCCGCCCGCGACGAGTCGGTCGGGCGCTTCACCAACACCTTGTCACACCTCAGCCGCTGGCTGAGGGGCAACTTCTCGGAACAGACGGGTCAAAGAACACCGTAAAGGAGGGTACGATGACCATCGATTTCATGCCGGAGCGGCAACCGGAAAACCGACCGCGCATCACGGTCTTCGGAGTCGGCGGTGCCGGCGGCAATGCCGTCAACAACATGATCGCCGGCGAGCTGGAGGGCGTCGACTTCGTCGCCGCCAACACCGACGCGCAGTCGCTCTTCCAGTCGCTGTGCGAGAATCGGGTCCGCCTCGGTGTCAACATCACCCAGGGGCTGGGCGCCGGCGCACGCGCCGATATCGGCAAGGTGGCCGCCGAGGAAGCCCTCGACGATATCCAGAGCTACCTGCAAGGGAACAACATGGTGTTCATCGCCGCCGGCATGGGCGGCGGCACCGGCACAGGCGCCGCGCCCGTGATCGCCCGCGCGGCGCGGGAGCACGGCATCCTCACCGTGGGCGTCGTCACCAAGCCCTTCCACTTCGAGGGCTCGCAGCGTATGCGGATCGCGGAGCGCGGGATTCAGGAGCTCCACCAGTACGTGGACACGCTGATCGTCATCCCCAACCAGAACCTGTTCTGCGTGGCGAGCGAAGACACCACGTTTGCGGACGCCTTCGGCATGGCCGACGACGTGCTGCACGCGGGCGTGCGTGGGGTCACCGATCTGATGGTCAATCCCGGCCTCATCAACCTCGATTTCGCCGACATCCGCACGGTGATGGGCACCATGGGCAAAGCGATGATGGGCACTGGGGAGGCCGAGGGCGAGAACCGCGCCACCGAGGCGGCCGAGGCAGCGATCAACAACCCGCTGCTCGACAATGCGTCGATCGAAGGGGCGCGTGGTGTGCTCATCAACGTCACCGGCGGTACCGACGTCACGCTTCACGAAGTGGACACGGCGGCATCGCGCATCTGCAAGCAGGTTGACGAGGAAGCCACCATCATCTTTGGCACCAGCCTCGATCAGAAGATGGACGGCCACATGCGCGTCGCCGTCATCGCCACCGGAATCGACTCGGACGAGGTTCGTGCGCCGATCCCGGACTCCGGCGACAACATCCACGTCCTCGGCTTCTCCGACCGCAAGGGCGCGAGCGGCGGTGGCTCCACGATGTCGGCGGCCGAGCCCGAGAAGGAGGTCGTCGAACCGGAAGCGGCACTGCCCTCCGCAGCGACCGGAACGGACGAGTCTGACCTCGTCATCCCGGTGGCCGAGGCGGTCGCGGAGTCGGCGGCCGTGGGCGGCGGGACCCAGTCCGCGCCGGCAGTGCCCGCCACGCCGCAGCCGTCGGCCTCCCCCAGCGCTCGGGCTCCGGCACCCGCCGAATCGCGGGCGAGGCAGGAGCACAGGGCGGTGGCGGCGAGCCCGGCGGGCGGTGTTGCCGCTCGGGCGACCGTGGCAGCCGCCGAGGCGAAAGCCGAGCGACCGGCGGCGCGGTTCACGCCGCCGGAAGCCAGGGCGCCGGAGAAGAAGCCCAGCCTGCCGCTCGACCGCCCGGCGACTGATCGCCAGCGGACCGAGCGCCCGGCGATCGAGCGTTCGGCGCCCTCACCCCGCCGTGTGGAAGGAAGCGAAGCCACGCCGTCCGGCAGGCCTTCGCTCTTCGAGCGGATGACCGGCACCGGGCGGGCACGGCGCAATGGCGTCGAGGGTGAAACGCCTTCGACCGGCACCGCGCCGCGCACGCCCGCGTCGGCGGAGGCGAAGCCGGGTGGCCCGCAGAAGAGCGCTCCGGAGGCCCGGCTCCGTTCGGAGCCGTCGTCGCGCACCGAAAAGGCGCCGGCGCACGGCGGCGGGATGCCAAAGCCGACTGCTTCGGCGCCAACGCCCGCCCCGACTCAGGGCGGGGAGACGCGCGGGGCACCGGCACCGGCGCCGTCACCGGCGCTGGGAAGCAGTGCGCCCAAGGCCGCAGCGCCTACGCCCGGGCCGCTCCTCGACGGGTTCTCGCCCTCCAGCAGGGCGCCCGGCGGCACGGAGGACCCGCTCGACATTCCGGCGTTTCTCCGCCGCCAAGCCAACTGAGCAGGGCGCTAGGCCAGATGAACAGAAGAAAAGGACTGTAACATCTCGTAACAAACAGTGATTTGCTCGCTTGTGGCGCGTTTGTCAGGATCGCTTCCGACCGAGATCGCCGATTCCTCTCGCGGCTAGGTCGGGCCCGGCTGGCAAACGCGCCACATGCCTTGGCAAGACCGGCAGGACGAAGGGGTGGCGATCTGGCGTGAATGGCCAAGGGGGCGGCCCGCGCCCAAATCAGATAGAGTGATGATTCCACAACAAACCCTCAAATCGGTTATTCACTGCGCCGGCATCGGCGTCCACAGCAACCGCAAGGTGCGCATGGAGCTGCGCCCGGCGCCGCCCGGCACCGGCATCGTCTTCTGCCGCACCGACCAGCCGGCGGGCTCCGATCGGATGATCGAGGCGGTCTACGGCAACGTCGTCGACGCGGCGCTCTGCACGGCGATCGGCAACGGCACGGCCTCGGTCCGGACCATCGAGCACCTCATGGCCGCCTTCGCGGGCTGCGGCATCGACAATGCAGTGGTCGAGCTGGACGGCGAGGAGGTTCCCGCGATGGACGGGAGCGCCGCGCCGTTCGTCTTCCTCATCGAGTGCGCCGGCATCGTCGAGCAGTGCGCGCCCCGGCGCATGATCGAGGTGCTCAAGCCGGTCAGTCTCGGCGACGACGACCGGTATATCAGCGTGACTCCATCGGACACGTTCTCCATTCGCTGCGATATCGACTTCGACCATCCAGCGCTGGGCTATCAGTCGGTGGTCTTCGATCCGCTGCACACCAGCTTCCGCACCGAGCTCGCGCGGGCCCGGACCTTCTGCCGGGAGTCGGACGTGGCGGGAATCCTCGCCGCGGGCATGGGCCAGGGCGGGTCGCTCGAGAACACCGTGGTCATCGGCGACGATGGCCCCCTCAATGAGGATGGACTGCGCTACGCCGATGAGTGCGCGCGCCACAAGGCGCTCGACCTCATCGGCGATCTTTACCTTGCCGGTGCGCCGATCATCGGCCATGTCCGCTGCCTGCGCTCCGGGCACGGCATGAACCACGCGCTGCTCTCCGCCCTGTTCGACGATCCCGGCGCGTGGCGCCTCGTCGGCACGGAGCACGATGCGGCCTTCGGCGAGCCGGAGCGCGAGCCGGTCGCCGCCATCGCGTGAAGCCGGGCCGCTCCATTGGCGGTTGTGTGCGGCTAATTCCACTCTCAACATTCAACAGTAGTATGAGACGCCCGCGCGCCTGACCTGCGCTCGCGGGCAGGGTCGTCTGGCGCTGATCTGCGATAACGGGTGGAGGGAGGAGCGACGGTGAAAGCCTGGGAGCTCGGCGCGAATCAAGGCAGCGTGGACAGCCTGCGGATGGTCGAACGGCCCGATCCCGAGCCGGCGGCGGGCGAGGCCCTGGTCAAGATTCGGGCGAGCGCGCTCAACTACCGCGACCACATGATCCTTAACCTGATCGACAGCGCACCCAAGCCCGCGCACCGGATCCCGTTGAGCGATGGCACCGGCGAGGTCGTGGCGGTGGGCGCCGGCGTGGATCGGGTCAAGCCCGGCGACCGGGTGATGGTGAGCCTCTTCACGAGCTGGCTCGACGGTCGGCTGCAGCCTTCTCATTTCGGCAGCGACCTCGGCGGCGGGTGCGACGGGACACTGGCGGAACTCGCCGCCTTTCCGGCGTCGTCGCTCGTCTCGGTCCCCGACTCGCTCAGCGACGAGGAGGCCGCCTGCCTCCCCTGCGCCGCGCTCACCGCCTGGGTCTCGCTGGTCGAGTTCGGGCAGATGAAGGCGGGCGACACGGTGCTGCTGCTCGGCACCGGCGGCGTCTCCATCTTCGGCCTTCAGATTGCGCGGATGATGGGGGCGGACGCGGTCATCACCTCGTCGAGTGACGAGAAGCTCGCCCGCGCCCGCGCGCTGGGCGCCACTCACGGCATCAACTACGTGAACGATCCGAACTGGGGCCAGACCGTCGCCGAGCTCACCGGCGGCGCCGATCTCATCATCGAGACCGGTGGTGCCGCCACGCTCGCGCAGAGCATCGAGGCCGCCGCCTTCCAGGCGCGCATCGCGCTGATCGGCATGCTGGGCGGAGTCGGCATCGAGAACGACCCGCTCGCGCTGATCTGGAAGAACGTCCACCTCAAGGGCATTCTGGTGGGCAACCGGCGCGAACTGGACGAGATGACGAAGGCGATCGACCGCAACGGACTCAAGCCCGTGATCGACCGGCGCTTCCCGTTCGCCGAGGCTCCCGCAGCCTACCGCCACCTCGCCTCAGGCGCGCACTTCGGCAAGATCGTGATCAGCCACGACTAAGTATTGGTGTACGCGAGAGTCCCCTCAATAGGT
The DNA here is from genome assembly GCA_022826345.1 of Alphaproteobacteria bacterium. Next base: position 16,659 of record JAJDVB010000085.1, on the reverse strand, counting down.
GTTCAGCTTTTCGAGGTTGGCCTGCCGCAGCTCGTCCTCGGTCAGGCCGAGATCGTAGGCCGGGGAGAAGATCATCTCCGCCGCCGTCACGACGATTCGCACGTAGGCGCTGATGCGGGGCAGGTAGGGACCCCACGCGGCCTCGAAGGCGTCGTCGAGCGCGGCATCGGCATCGTCCCGGCGAATGATTGCGGCCGTGCCCGTCACCCGCACCGCCCTGCGGGTGACGACGTCGGTGAAGCAGACCTCGATCGCGGGACTGCGGCGCAGGTTCGCGACCGTTCCCGGCGAGCGGATATGGCCGAAGGCGAGGGTGCGGTCATCGAGCACCACGAACGTCGCCTTAGGAGAGACCGCCGGCGTGCCGTCGGCGTTCACCGTTGCGACCGCGCCGGCGGAAAACCGCCGGATCAGCGTCTGCATCTCGTCGGTCAGCATCGCAGTCTCCCCACAGACGCAACTTACGGGTTCGCGCCCCAGTCCGGGTCGTCGCTGGGCGCTGCCGGAATCTCGCCGGCGAGCAGGCCCTTGCCCGGAATGTGGTTGATCTCCAGGCGAATGCCATCGGGGTCCTCGAAGACCACGAAGTAGTAGCCGGGTGCCCACTCCCGCTCCATCGGCCCGCGATCAATCGCTGCACCCATCGCGCGCAGCTTCGCCGCTGCCTTGTCCACGTCCTCGCGCGAGCGCGCACGCAGGCAGAGGTGGTGCAGTCCCGCCCGGCCCTGCACGAAGCGCTCGCCCTCGTGCTCCGGCGCTGAGCGCTGGATGCCAAGCGCGGTGCGGCCGCCCACGTGATAGACGAAGTGGTTACCGTCGAAGACCTTGTGCATGCCGAGGAAGGGCAGCAGCTCGCAGTAAAACGCCCGCGCCTTGTCGAAGTGGCTCACCGTGAGCACGACGTGGGCCATGCCGTTGATCTCGATCATCGGGTTCCTCTGGATCGGCTGCGACGGCAGGGCTGGTAGCCCCGCCGATCAATACAGCAACCGCTCAAGCGGCCTGTGATCCCAGCGGTTGACCGCCGCCCAGGCGGTTGAAGACGGCCAGCGATTCCTCGATCAGCGCCCGCTCCAGCCCGCGCACGATGAAGACCACGCGGGATTGGCGGCTCTCGTCAGGCCACGCGTCGAGGTGCATCGGCGGGTGGATGATGTGCTGCACGCCGTTGATCACCACCGGCGTGTCCACGCCCTCGACATTCAGAAGCCCCTTCACCCGCAGGATGTTCTCGCCGTGGGTGTGCAGCAGCATGGTGAGCCAGATGCCGAAGGCGGTCCAATCCACTGGCTCGTCGTGGATCAGGCAGAATGAGTGGATGCTTTCGTCGTGCCGGTTCACGTCGTGGACGTGGCCGTGCGCGCGGGGCGCCTCAGCCTCCGCCTCGATCCAGCGCAGCACCTCTCCACCCTTGGCGGCGGGATCGTAGACATCGGCGCGGAGCACGCGCTCCACATCGACGGCGCCGTGCTGGCCGATCAGGAATTCGGCGGAGGGATTGATCTGGTCGAGGCGTTGCCGCAGCGTCTCGACCGTCTCCGCCTCGGCAATGTCGGTCTTGGTCAGCACGATGCGGTCGGCCACTGCCGCCTGCTTGAGAGATTCCTCCTGGCGGTCGAGCTGGTCGAGCCCATTCACAGCATCGACCGTCGTGATGATTGTGCCGAGGCGATAGTGGTAACGGAGCGACACGTCGTTCATCAGCGTCGCGAGGATCGGCGCAGGGTCGGCAAGCCCGGTGGTCTCGACGACCATGCGGCGATAGGGCGGCACGATGCCCCTGGCTCGCTTGTCATGGACCTCCATGATCGCTTGCTTTAGGTCGTCGCGGATGGTGCGGCAGAGGCAGCCGCTGGAAAGCAGGACCGTGCTCTCGTCCACGGTTTCCACGAGCTGGTGGTCGATGCCGACCTCGCCGAACTCGTTGATGAGCACTGCCGCGTCGCCGAGCGAGGGATGCTTCAAGAGCTGGTTGAGCAGCGTCGTCTTGCCGCTGCCCAGAAAGCCCGTCAGCACGATGATCGGCGTCAGTTCGGTATAGGCGCTCAGCGCGGTCTCTCCCTCGTGGCCTTCGCTCCGGGCCGGTCAGGCCGCGTCCTCGGCCGCGACGCTGCCCTTGCGCCGGTGACGCTTCGCCTCGTCGGCAACCGCCGACGCATCGGCATCGTAGACAAGGCGGTCGGCGCCCGCGAGCGCGACGAAGCGCTTGCCGCGTGCGCGGCCGATCAACGTGAGATTAGCCTGGCGCGCGAGCTCGACTCCCCACGCGGTGAAGCCTGAGCGCGAAATCAGGATCGGGATGCCCATGGTCACCGTCTTGATGACCATCTCGCTGGTGAGCCGGCCGGTGGTGTACATGATCTTGCCGGCTGCCCCGATGCCGTTCTGGAACATGTAGCCCGCTATCTTGTCGATGGCGTTGTGCCGGCCGACATCCTCCATGTAGATCAGCGGCCTCCCTTCCTCGCACAGCACGCAGCCGTGGATGGCGCCCGCTGCGAGGTAGAGGCTCGGCTGCATGTTGATGGCCCGGCTCAGCGCATAGAGCCATGAGGTCTTCAGGCGGGCCTCCGGGTCCAGCACGGTCGCCTCGAAGCGTTCCATCAGGTCGCCGAATACGGTGCCCTGGGCGCAGCCCGAGGTGAGCGTCTTCTTCCGCAGCGTCTCCTCGAAATCGGTTTCGCGCCTGGTGCGGACGACGACCGTCTCGATGTCCTCGTCGTAATCGATGCCGGTCACCTCGTCGTCGTGGCGCAGCATGTTCTGGTTGAGCAGATAGCCCAAAGCCAGATACTCCGGGTAGTCGCGGATCGTCATCACCGTGACGATCTCCTGCCCGTTGAGGAAGAGCGTCAGCGGCCGTTCCTCGACGACGCGGGCCTCGATCGCCGCGCCGTCCTGATCGACGCCGTCGAGCAGGCGCGTGAGGCGCCCGTCTTCGGGGTCCGGCTTGACCGCAAATGTTCGCATGGGCGCAGGGTGCCACGGCCTCGCACGCGGTTCCAGAACCCTGCGCCCGGCTCCTATTCCGGCGGGACTCTGCGATACTAGTCGAGGAAGCGGTGGAGTCGCCGACTCATGACACGCAAGACATCCCCGGCCGCGCCGCCGGCGCCCGAGGCGAGCGAAGAGAACGCGCCGAACCGCATGTGGGGCGGCCGGTTCGAGGCATCGCCTGACGAGGTGATGGAGGCGATCAACGCCTCAATCGACTTCGACCGCCGGCTCTATGCCGAGGACATTGCGGGCTCCATCGCGCACGTGACCATGCTGGCCAGGCAGGGAATCGTCTCGCAGGAGGACGCCGACGCAATCGCGGATGGCCTGCGCAAGGTACAGGACGAGATCGAGGCCGGCGGCTTCCCCTTCGACCGCGCGCTCGAAGACATCCACATGAACATCGAAGCCCGGCTCGCCGCCCTGATCGGCCCGGCCGCCGGCCGCCTCCACACCGCGCGCTCGCGCAACGACCAGGTGGCGACCGACCTCCGGCTCTGGCTGCGCGCGCGTCTGGACCAGGCTGACGAGGCCTGCCGAGCCCTTCAGGCCGCGCTCATCGACCGGGCTGAGGAGCACGCGGCCACGGTCATGCCGGGCTTCACTCACCTTCAGGTGGCGCAGCCGGTCTCCTTCGGCCACCACCTCCTGGCCTACGTCGAGATGATCGGGCGGGACCGCGGGCGGCTTGCCGACTGCCGCAGGCGCCTCAACGAATCGCCGCTCGGCGCCGCCGCGCTCGCCGGGACCTCGTTTCCCATCGACCGCGCCATGACCGCCGAGGCGCTCGGCTTCGACCGGCCTGCGGCCAACTCCATCGACGCGGTCTCCGACCGCGACTTCGTGGTGGAGGCGCTTGGAGCGGCGGCGCTGATCGCCATGCACCTCTCGCGCTTCGCGGAGGAATTGGTGCTCTGGTCGAGCGCGCAGTTCGGCTTTATCGCGCTCTCCGACCGCTTCTCGACCGGCAGCTCGATCATGCCGCAGAAGCGCAACCCGGACGCCGCCGAGCTGGTGCGCGGCAAGAGCGGGCGCATCGTCGGCGCGCTGATCGGGTTGCTCACGATGATGAAGGGGCTCGCGCTCACCTATTCGAAGGACATGCAGGAAGACAAGGAACCCCTGTTCGACGCCTTCGATTCGCTCGCGCTCTGCCTCGCGGCGGCGACCGGCATGGTCCGCGACATGACCGTGAACGCGGACGCGATGGCGCGCGCTGCCGGCACCGGGCACGCGACCGCGACCGAGCTTGCCGACTGGCTGGTGCAGGAGGCCGGCGTTCCCTTCCGTGAAGCCCACGCGATCACCGGGCGGATCGTCCGACTCGCTGACGAGAACAAGTGCGATCTCAAGGACTTGGCACTCGCCGACCTGCAGGCCGTCGAGCCCAGAATCACCGCCGACGTGGTGGCGTTGCTCGACCCCGCCACGGCCATCGCCCGCCGCACCAGCGAGGGTGGCACCGCGCCGAGCGAGGTCGCGAAACAAATTGCCCGCGCCCGGCAGCGTTTCCTATAAGAGCTTCTTATAGAGGCGCCCCTTAGCCGGGCAGATAGGCCGCGCGGAGGGCCTAATCACATGATACGCAAGCTCAGCCTCTTGATGACGATCATCGCCGCGATCGGGCTGGTCGTTGCCTTGTCGAGCTGCGGCAGAAAGGGGCCGCTGGAGCCTCCGCCTGCCGAGGCTCGTGTGGTGCCTCCAGTCCCTCCTGCCACGTACCAGGCCTGACGGGCGCTCGACGTGGACGCATTCGTCTATCGGGAAGAGAACGGCGCGCACGTTCTCCACGCCGAGGGAGTCTCGCTCCACGCCATCGCGGCGCAGTTCGGCACGCCCACCTATTGCTACGCGAATGCGGTCCTCGTCGACCGCTATCGGGCGCTTGCGCAGGCGGCGCCCAACGCGCTCGTCTGCTACGCGGTCAAAGCCAACGACACGCTTGCGGTGATCCGCACCTTCGCCCGCCTTGGCGCCGGCGCCGATATCATCTCGGGCGGCGAGCTGCGCGGCGCGCTCCGGGCCGGCATCGCGCCGGATCGTCTGGTGTTTGCCGGACCGGGCAAGACGCGGGACGAGATGGACCTCGCGCTCACGACCGGAGTCGGACAGTTCAACGTGGAATCGCCAGCCGAGCTTGAGGCTCTGGACGCAGCCGCGCGGGCCGCCGGTACGCGCGCGCCTGTGGCGCTGCGCGTCAACCCGGATGTGGATGCCGAGACCCACGACAAGATCGCCACCGGCCGGCGCGGCGACAAGTTCGGGATCGACGACGCGGAGATTCCGGCGCTCTACGCGAGGGCCGCTGCCCTGGAGGGCATCGAGCCGGTCGGCCTTGCCGTGCACATCGGCTCGCAGCTCTCGCGTCTCGCGCCCTTCGAAGCCGCCTTCGACCGACTCATCGCGCTGGTGGAGGGACTGCGCGCGGCCGGCCACCTGGTGACCCGGCTCAACCTCGGCGGCGGGCTTGGCGTGCGCTACCGGGACGAGACGCCGCCCGATGTCGAGGCCTACGGCGCGCTGGTCGAGCGCGTCCGCCAGCGCCTCGGCGTGACGCTGGTGATCGAGCCCGGTCGCTGGCTGGTGGCGCCGGCAGGCGTCCTGCTCACCCGCGTTGTAACGATCAAGCAGGCCGGCGCGCGCTGCTGGGCCATCGTCGACGCCGCCATGAACGACCTGATGCGGCCTGCGCTCTACGACGCCTGGCATGGCATCGACCCGGTGGCGGAGCCCGCGCCGGGAGTCGGAACGGTCGAGACCGATGTCGCCGGGCCGGTCTGCGAGAGCGGCGACGTGCTGGGGCGCGGGCGAGCGCTGCCTCCGCTCGCTGACGGCGACCTGTTGGCGGTGCGCGACGTGGGCGCTTACGGCTCCGTCATGGCGTCGACCTACAACGGGCGGCCGCTGCCGGCCGAGGTCATGGTGCGCGGCGACGCGCTTGCCTCGATCCGGCCGCGCCAGGACCACGAGGCGTTGCTGGCGCGCGACCTCGTGCCGCCTTGGCTCGGTTGAGCGTCGATCCTCCGCGGCGCGCCGCGCTAATCCTCATCATCGGCGACGAAGCCGACCGAAACCTTCGCCGCCCCCTCCGGCGGGTCTTCGAGCCAGCTCTCGAAGGCGGTCGATTGTCCGCCATCCAGAACGCGCGTCAGCGCCGCTACTGGCCACTGGTGCAGCGCGGAGCCCGCCTCGTCCGCAAGCACCGCTCGGAGGGGAGGCAGCCGGCGGCCCTTCTCCGTGGTGTTCTCGACGAGGCCTCGCACGAGCAGGATGGTCCTGTCGCCGTCCTTCACCCGCTCCGACTGCACGTCGACGATGCGCAGGCCCTGCGCCTGCGGCGCCTGGATCGGCAGGCCGACGGCATCGTAAATGCTGACTGTGCCCGGCCAGCTCGTGACGATCGCGTTGCGCGCGAGCGCGAGTCCCGCGAGGGCGGCAATCACGAAGAGCCCGGCCGCAGCCCAGCCCGCCCATGCCGGCGGGCGGTCCAGCGGCACCGGCGGCGCAGCCTGGTCGGATGCCTCGGGCGCATCGGCGCTCGCTGTCTGGTGCCAGACATGGCCGCAGCGGGTGCATCGCACTCGGCGCCCGGTCTCACCGAGGGCGGTGGGATCGACCAGGTAGCGGGTCTTGCAATCAGAGCAGCGTACGATCATGGGGAGCCGCGCGGGCGTCCTCTCTTCGAATCACGGCCTGTCACACGAGCGTTCCGACCAAGTCACTTCGCAGCCGGCCCTGTCAAGCCCAGAGCCGCGGCGACGGCCGGTCATGGAGTCTAAGCCGCTTCCGGGCGTTCGGCGATGGTCGCTCCGCGCCGTGCGCGCGGTGCTCGTGGCGGTCGTGGCTCTCGCGCTGCTCTGGTCCGGTGGACTTGCCTGGTTCGCTGATACGGCGGGCGAGGGGACCCAACGACCCGACCTCGCGACCGAGGCCATCGTCGTCCCGACCGGCGGCTCCGGTCGGCTGGAGGAGGGGCTCCGCCTGCTCGAAAGCGGTCTCGCGCAGGCGCTCTTCGTCACCGGCGTCGCCGAGGGGGTCGAAAGAGCCGAGTTGCGCGCGCGCCACGATCCGGCGCTCTGGGCCTGCTGCGTGGAGCTCGGCTACGAGGCCGAGGACACCGCGGCGAACGCGCAGGAAGCGGCGGCCTGGATGGCGGCCCGCGCCTTCACGAGCCTCCGCCTGGTCACCAGCGGCTACCACATGCCGCGCGCGATGATGGAGTTCCGAAGCGCCATGCCAAGTGCTACTCTCGTGGCACATCCTGTATTTCCGGAACACGTCAAGGTCGAGCATTGGTGGCGCTATCGCGGGACCGCGGCCCTGATCGCGAGCGAGTTCACCAAGTATCTGTGGGCACTGGCGCGCCGGACGCTCGGGTTTGGCAAACGCCGCCCCACACTCTTGGGAACACGCTCCGTTCGGCGCTCTGCACGGTCGCATTCTACACTTGGGGGGTGATGATCGGCACCGTCATGGTGCCGATGCTGCTGACGCCGCGTCCCCTGTTCCGTCGCTTCGTGGTCACCTGGTCGGCGGGCAACGGCGTCCTGCTCCGGATCATCGCCGGCGTCCATTCCGAGATTCGGAACCGCCGGTACAGGCCCACGGGCGCAGCGATCATCGCCTCCAAGCATCAGTCGGAGTGGGAGGCTCACGTCTTCCTGCACGAGCTCGACGACCCCGCCTACGTGATCAAGAAGGAGCTCTCCTACGTTCCGGGCTACGGCTGGTTCTGCGCCAAGGTGAACATGATCTTCGTCGACCGCGAAGGCGGCGGAAAGTCGCTGCGGGCGCTGGTCAAGGGCGCGAAGAAGGCGGTCGCACGCGGCCGCCCGGTGGTGATCTTCCCCGAGGGCACGCGGGTGAAGCCGGGGGAGAAGCTGCCCTACCGGCCAGGCGTCGCCGCGCTCTACGGCGCCCTCGACGTGCCGGTAGTGCCGGTGGTTCTCACCTCGGGCATGCACTGGCCCAAGGGCTCCATCCGGCGCTATCCCGGCACCATCGTCATGGAGTATCTGCCGCCGATCCCGCCGGGGCTGCCGCGGCGGGAATTCCTAGAACGGCTCGAGTCGTCGATGGAGGAGGCGTCGCAGCGACTCTTCGCGGAAGCCTGCGGCGTCCCGCAAGAGGAGCCCCCCTCCTCACAGTCCGACGCGGCCTGACCCACACGCCCGTCTCGCCGATCGTATCGTCGCTGGTTCGCACCATATTGAATGAAGAGCCCAGTGCGGGTAGAGTGTGTGTTGTGAGAAACAAAGAAAGAACATCTGAGCGCTTCGAGCCGGTGAGCGTTCGCACGGCAGCGGCTGGCGCGCCATGACCGAGATGCTGCCGATCTCGTCCCGTATCTGGGACATGAAGTACCGGCTGAAGGCGGCCGACGGCACGCCCATCGATGGCACGATCGAGGACAGCTGGCGGCGGGTGGCCCGCGCCTTGGCCTCGGTCGAGGCGGAGCCCGCGCGCTGGGAGCCCGAGTTCTACAGCGCGCTTGAAGGGTTCAAGTTCCTGCCCGCCGGCCGCATTCTCGCCGGCGCAGGCGCCGAGCGGCAGGTCACGCTCTTCAACTGCTTCGTGATGGGGCGGATCGCGGACGACATGACCGCGATCTTCGAGCACCTGAAGGAAGCGGCGCTCACCATGCAGCAGGGCGGCGGCATCGGCTACGACTTCTCGACGCTCCGGCCCAAGGGGGCGCCGGTCAAGGGCGTAGGCGCCGATGCCTCGGGGCCGCTACCCTTCATGGACTGCTGGGACGCGATGTGCCGCACCATCATGAGCGCGGGTTTTCGGCGCGGCGCCATGATGGGCTGCCTGCGCTGCGATCACCCGGACATCGAAGCCTTCATCGAGGCCAAGCGCGACCCTGGCCGGCTCCGCATGTTCAACCTCTCGGTGCTGGTGACCGATCCGTTCATGCAGGCGGTCAAGGACAATGCGTCGTGGGAGCTGCGCTTCGAGGGCGTCGTCTACAAGACCGTCTCGGCGCGCGCGCTGTGGGAGCGGATCATCCGCTCGACCTACGCCTACGCCGAGCCCGGCGTGATCTTCATCGACCGCATCAACCGGGCCAACAACCTCGCCTATTGCGAGGAGATTTTCGCCACCAATCCCTGTATCACGGCCGATGGCTGGATCCAGACATCGAAGGGCCCGCGACAGGTCAGGGAACTGGTCGGCCGACCCTTCGAAGCCATCGTGAACGGCGCCGTCTCGCGGTCCGACCCGCGCGGCTTTTTCCCGACCGGGCGTCGCCAGATTCTCAACCTGTTGACCGAGGAAGGCTATCGCCTGCGCCTCACCCCGAATCACCGGGTGCGCCGCGTCACCCGCTTGCTTCGACGCACAATCGAAACAGAATGGGTCGAGACTCGCCACCTTCGGCCCGGCGACCAGATCCTGGTCCACGATCACCGCAGCGCGCCCGGCTGGTCCGGCCCCCATACGGAATGCGAAGGCTACCTGATCGGTCTCCTGATCGGCGATGGAACCCTGAAGGACGATGCCGCAGTTCTCTCTGCATGGCCGGGTGCCTTGGCGGCCAATGGCGGCTATGAGCGTCCGGGGGTGCACGCTGTCATGCAGGCCGCCCACGACGCGGCGCGAACGCTGCGCCACCGTGCCGATTTTCGCGGCTGGCACGCGATACCCGGCCGTGGCGAGTATCGAATGAAGCTCGGCGCGCTCAAGCATCTGGCGAACGGCCTGGGACTGCGGCCCGCTCGCAAGGCGGTCACGGCTGCCATGCATCGCACATCCGCCGCCTTCCATATCGGCTTCCTTCGCGGACTCTTCGATTCGGATGGCAGCGTGCAGGGCGATCAAGGCAAGGGCGTCAGCGTGCGCCTGGCGCAGAGCGACGAGCGGCTCTTGGTCGAGGTTCAGCGCATGCTCCTGCGCCTGGGCGTCGCCTCGCGCCTCTACCGAAACCGACGAGCCGAAGGCCGAAAACGCCTCCCCGACGGTCGCGGTGGATTGCGCGAGTACAGTGTCAGGGCCAACCACGAACTTGTCATCAGTTGCGAGAACATTCTGCGTTTTCATCGATTGATCGGGTTCCATGACCGCGACAAGGTGCGAAGACTGGAGATTGCATTGGCGGGCTATCGCCGACGATTGAATCGCGAACGCTTCGCTGTCACCGTGCGCGCCCTGGAGCCGATGGGCGAAGAGGAAGTCTTCGACGCGGCAATTCCCGGGATCAACGCCTTCGATGCCAATGGCCTCGTCGTCCACAACTGCGGCGAGCAGCCGCTGCCGCCTTATGGCGCCTGCCTCCTGGGCTCGATCAACCTGGCGAGCCTGGTGCAGGACCCGTTCGAGCCGGGTGCTGCCCTCGACATGGCGGCGCTGGAGGCGCTCACCGCCACCGCCGTCAGGATGCTCGACAACGCGATCGACTGCTCGCGCTTCCCCATCGCAGCCCAGCACGAAGAGGCGCAGGCGAAGCGGCGCATCGGGCTCGGAGTCACCGGGCTCGCCGACGCGCTCATCATGTGCCGTGCGCGCTACGGCAGCGAGGCAGCGAACGACCTGATCGAGCAATGGATGGGCGGCCTGCAGCGGGCGGCGTATCTGGCCTCCGCGCGTCTCGCCGAGGAGAAGGGCGCCTTCCCGCTCTATGACGCCGCACGCTATGCCGAGAGCCCGACAGTCCAGAGCCTCGACGACGACGTGCGGGCGGCGATCGCCACCTCGGGGGTCCGCAACGCGCTGCTCACTTCGGTTGCGCCGACCGGCACGATCTCGCTGTTGGCCGGCAACGTTTCCTCCGGCATCGAGCCCGTGTTCAGCTACTCCTACACGCGCAACGTGCTGATGCCGGACGGCACGCGCCGGGCGGAGTCGGTGGACGACCACGCCTATCTGTTGTTTCGGCGCCTCAAGGGCGACGCGGCGCAGCTGCCGGACTACTTCGTCGACGCTCAGTCGCTCCGCCCGGCGGATCACCTCGCCGTCCAGGCGCGGGTCCAGGCCTTCGTCGACAGCTCCATCTCCAAGACTATCAACTGCCCGGAGGAGATGGAATTCGACGACTTCAGGGACGTTTACATGCGGGCCTACGACCTCGGCTGCAAGGGCTGCACCACCTATCGGCCCAATCCAGTGACGGGCGCGGTGCTGGAGGGCGCATCCGGCGCGGAGGAGGGAGGCGACGCCACGCCTTCAGCCGATGCCGAGAACCGGCCGGTCTCGGCTGAGGTCCACGCCCTGCCGGTAGCCCGGCAGAGCGAGCTTCCGCTGGAGCCACCCCCGGCGCGGCCCGAGGATGCCTTCGAGGCGGGCGCCGTGATCCAGATGACTAGGCCACTGGAGCGGCCGGAGTCGCTGCAAGGCAGCACCTACAAGATCCGTTGGCCCGAAAGCGACCACGCCATCTACATCACGATCAACGACATCATCCGCGACGGGCGCAGGCAGCCCTTCGAGATCTTCATCAATTCCAAGAACACCGAGCACTATGCCTGGACGGTGGCGCTGACGCGGATGATCAGCGCCGTGTTCCGCCGGGGCGGCGACGTGTCCTTCATCGTGGAGGAGCTCAAGGCGGTCTTCGACCCGAGGGGCGGCCAGTGGATGGGCGGCCACTACGTGCCCTCGATCCTCGCCGCCATCGGCGGCGTGATCGAGCAGCACCTGGTGAGCATCGGCGCGCTCGCGCCGCCGGAGACCGCGCGGCTGGAACCGCCGCCGGTGGAGGACGGCGAGGCGCCGGCACGGGCGGCGCGGTTCTGCGGACGCTGCGGGCAGCCCGGTCTGCTGCATCGGGAGGGATGCGACCTCTGCCCCGCCTGCGGCTATTCCAAGTGCGCATGACAATAACGGCTAACGCTTGAACCCTTAGGGCACCCTGATTACCGTTCTTCGGACCGAGTCCGTCCATGGGAAGTTCGATGAGGCGCGTCCTCTTGGTGGCGGCCGGTGTCGTCGGCACGATAGTGATCGCGGTGGCCGGATATACCGGCTACTGGTTCATCGCCGCGGGCGAGATCGGGGACCGGATCGACGAGTGGGCCGAGAAGCAGCGGGCTGAAGGGCTCGAGATCGAGACTGGGGGAACGTTCGTATCGGGCTTTCCCCTTCGCTTCGAGGTCACCCTGCGCGACCCGCGCATTCAGGACACGCGGAACGGATGGCGCTGGGCCACCGATTCGCTGCGCGCCGAAGCCTCATCCTGGGACTTCAGCGAGGTCACGGTCTTCCCTGACCGCCGCAATGCGGTTCAGGTTCTTGTGGAAGGCGGCGAGTGGCGCGACATCCATGCGGAGATCGGCGGCGGGCGGCTCGTCGTCAGGCTGGACGATGACAGGCGCTTCAGGGAGGTCGCGCTCGATCTGCAGGGGCTTGAGGTCGCGGGCGTGTGGCCGGAGAGGGTTGCCCAGATCGGCAGCCTGCAGGCCAACGGGGTTGCCATCGACGACGACGGGAGCGGCGAGCGGGTCCTGAAGACCTCGATTGCCGTGCGCGACGCCGTGCTGCCGAGCGACCTTGCCGAGGGGCTCGGCGAGAGCCTCGACTTCCTCGATATCGACGCGAGCGTGGTGGGCTCGATCCCGAGCGAGCGCGGCACCAACGAGGCAATCACCGCCTGGCGCGACGCTGGCGGCACGCTGGAACTTAACGACTTTCGCGTGCGCTGGGGGCCGCTCGGGATCGAATCGGCCGGCACCATCGCGCTCGACGGTGCGATGCGCCCCATCGCCGCGCTGACCGCCAACATCATCGGCTACGGCGATGTCATCGATGCGCTCATCATGAGCAACATGATCCCCTTGGGCGATGCCTTCATCGCCAAGGTCGCCTTCAACATGCTGGCCGAGAAGCCCGAGGACGGCGGCCCCCCGGTGCTGCGCGGGGTGCCCGTGACGGCGCAGGACGGCACGCTGACCGTCGCGACGATCAAGGTCGCGGAGCTGCCCCCGCTGCCCCTGGAATAGTTGGTGAGGATGGCTGAGCCAGAGCGAGTCCGTCCTTGACGGACTCGCGATAGGCCGCGACTGCGGCCCGCCGCTTTGCGGCGCCCTCGCGGAGGCGCCGGCCGCAGGCCGGCTGCCGTGAGCGACGAAACTCTACGGTTTGGCCAGGACTCCGCCGTCGACGATCAGCTCGGTCCCGGTGACGTACGAGGCGGCGTCCGACAAGAGGAACAGCGTGGCGTTCGCCATGTCCTGCGTGGTGCCGACACGACCCAAGGGCACCGCTGCCTCCGTCGCCTCCCTGAGCGCGGGGTTGTCGACCCAGCGCCGTTGCATTGGTGTCTCCGTCGGCCCCGGCAGAATGGTGTTGGACCGGATGCCGTCGCCGGCGAATTGGATCGCGATGGACTTCGACATGGCGACGAGGCCGGCCTTGGAGGCCTGGTAGCCGTCTTGCGGCGCATCGTCGCCGCGCACGCACTGGATGGTGGCGATGTGCACCATTGCGCCGCCGCCCGTCCGCTTCATCAGCGGCACGGCTTCGCGGGCGGCGAGCATCGAGCCTTTGAGGTTGATCGCGAGCACGTCGTCCCAGACGTCGAGGTCCATGTCGACCAGGGAGCGGTCGCGGCCCAGCAGGAGCACTCCGGCGGCATTCACTAGGTAGTCGAGCCGGCCGGCCGCCTCGTAGCAGTCGGCCATCGCCTGGGTCACGTCGGCCGGGGAGCGCAGGTCACCCTGCACGTAGTGGGCGCCTGCGGGCAGATCGTTCGGCGCGGGCTTCACGTCGAAGAACGTCGCCTGGGCGCCGGCGCCGATCAGGTCGCGCGCGATTTGCAGCCCCATGCCGCTGCCGGCGCCGGTCACGAAGCCGTTTCGCCCGCTGAAATCGGCCTTTATCTGTGTCATCGGTCCCTCCATGAGTCAGGAGACGCTTTAGCCGCAATCTCGACCAACCCGCAAGCTGTCGCTCGCTTTGGCGCCGCGGCGCGTATAGTGGAGCAAGTTCTGATGCCCGGCGACTGTGGGACATGAAGGGAGCGGCGGAGAACACGTGAGCAGGCTCGACCGAAGGCTCAGCGTCGCGCCGATGATGGCGCGGACCGACCGCCACTGCCGCTTTCTGCTGCGGCTGGTCAGCGCACGCACGCTCCTCTACAGCGAAATGATCCATGCCAACGCGGTGCTGCGCGGCGATGCCAACCGACTGCTCGCCTTCGACGACGCGGAGCACCCGGTGGGGCTCCAGCTTGGCGGCGCCGAGCCGGACGTACTCGCGCAGGCGGCCGAGGTCGGCCAGGCCTTTGGCTACGACGAGATTAACCTCAACATCGGATGCCCGAGTCCGCGGGTCCGCAAGGGCCGCTTCGGTGCCGCCCTGATGGAGACGCCCGATCTGGTGGCGGAGTGCGCGGCAGCGATGATCCGCGCGGTCGATATCCCGGTCACGGTCAAGTGCCGCATCGGTATCGATGGCCGGGGCGATTACGAGGACCTCAAGGCCTTCGTCGAGACCGTCGCCGCCGCCGGCGTGACGAGCTTCGCCGTGCACGCGCGGATCGCGGTTCTGGACGGCCTGAGCCCGGCCGAGAACCGCGAGATTCCGCCGCTCCGCTACGATGCAGTCTACCGTCTCAAGCAGGAATTGCCGGCGCTGGAGGTGGTCATCAACGGCGGCGTCGCCAGCCTCGACGAGGCGGATGCGCACCTCGAACGGGTCGACGGCGCCATGATCGGGCGCGCGGCTTACGCCGACCCTGCCATGCTGCGCGCCGCCGACCGCTGCATCTTTGGCGGACCCGAGCGCGCCTCGCCGAGCCGGCACGACATCGCCCGGGCCATGCTGCCCTACGTGCGCCGGATGTGCGCCAACGGCGTGCCGCTCCACCACATCACCCGGCACATGCTCGGGCTGTTCGCAGGCCAACCTGGCGGGCGCGCCTGGCGCCGCGCGCTCGGCGAGGGCGGCCATCGCCCCGGCGCCGGCGCCGAGGTCATCAAGGAGGCGCTGGCGCTGGTGCCGGAGCGCGCTGGGCGCGGGGATGCCGGGCGTCGGGACTCGGAGCGCGCTCCAAGCGACCGCGCGCTCGCCTCCGCTCCGTAACGGGAATCACCCTTTTATCGGGTCGTCCGACCGCTAAGATGGCGCGGCCGCGGCCGCAAGCGCCGCCAATTGCATGTGTGGGGACAGGGGGCGATGGCGAGAATCGGCGTCGATGTCGGGGGGACGTTCACCGATCTCATCCTGGAGACGGACGGCGCTGCGAACGGTGGCGGCCGGGTCTTCGTGCACAAGGTGCCGAGCACGCCGGAGGACCAGTCGCGCGGGGTCATCCAGGGAGTCCTCGATATCTGTGCCGAAGCCGGGGTCGGGCCGGGCGACATCGAGCAGATCGTGCATGGCACGACGATCGCGACGAACACGGTGATCGAGTATTCCGGCGCCGAGGTCGGCATGCTCACCACGCGGGGCTTCCGCGACATCCTGCACATGGCGCGCCACAAGCGGCCCCACAATTTCTCGGTGCAGTTCGACGTGCCCTGGCAGTCGCGCCCGCTGGTCAAGCGGCGTAACCGCATCCCCATCACGGAGCGCATCCTGCCGCCCGATGGCCGCGTCGAAGTCGCACTCGACGAGGACGAGGTGCGCGCCGCTGCCGAGCTCCTGAAGTCGCGCGAGGTGGGTTCGGTCATCGTCTGCTTCCTCTTCGCCTTCCTCAACGACGCGCACGAGCTGCGCGCCAAGGAGATCGTGAAAGAAGTAATGCCGGACGCCTACGTCGGCTGTTCGTCCGAGGTGGTCGACGTGATCCGGGAGTACGAGCGGTTCTCGACGGCGGCGATGAACGCCTTCATCGGCCCGCGCACGTCCTACTACCTGAACAATCTGGCGACGGCGCTCATGGATAACGGCGTCGATGCCCAGATCCGCGTGATGCAGTCCAACGGCGGCGTGACCACGCTGGCCGGTGCCGCCGAGCGCCCGGTGACCATCCTTATGTCGGGGCCTGCCGGTGGTGTCATCGGCGGCCAGTGGGCGGGCGACATGTCGGGCGTGCGCAACCTGATCACGGTCGACATCGGCGGGACGTCGGCGGACATCAGCGTGGTGCCGGACGGCGAGGTTCGCATCATGAACCCGCGGGACACGCAGGTCGGCGGCTACCCGATCCTGGCGCCCATGATCGACCTCTCGACCATCGGCGCCGGCGGCGGCTCCATCGCCTATGTCGACGAAGGCGGGGCCTTCCGCGTGGGCCCCCGCTCCGCCGGGGCCGAGCCTGGACCGGCCTGCTCCGGCCGCGGCGGCACCGAGCCTACGGTGACCGACGCCCAGGTGGTGCTCGGCCGGCTCGACCCCGAGCAGTTCCTGGGCGGCGGGTTGGAGATCGACCCGGCGCGCTCGCGCAAGGCGTTGGAGGACAATCTCTGTGGCCGGCTCGACATGTCGCTCGAGGAGGCGGCGCTCGGCGTGATCCGGGTCATCAACTCCAACATGTCGCTCGCGATCCGTGCCAACTCCGTGGCAAAGGGCGTCGATCCGCGTGACTACGCGCTGGTTGCCTTCGGCGGTGCCGGGCCGCTGCACGGCGTGGCGCTCGCGCGCTCGGTCTTCGCGCGCGAGGTGATCGTGCCGCCGGCGCCGGGGATCAACGCCGCGACCGGGCTGCTTGCCACTGACATGAGCTACGAGTTCACGCGCTCGGTGCTCTGCGTGCTCACTCAGGCCAGGCAGGACGAGATC